>JADGQA010000216.1 GCA_017882185.1 Bacteroidota bacterium | reverse complement strand
TCCTTCTTCTTCACGTCGTTTCTGTTCCAGCACAAGTGCTTTCATGACGCGATACATGTCGACGTCACCTTCCAGATGATTATCTTCGATGAAATCGCCCTTCGCGTTCTTTGTGACATTTCGCAAATGAATAAACGAAATCCGGTTTGCGAACCGCTCCGCCATGACACCAGGATCGTTCTTCAGTCCTGCTCCCAGGGAACCTGTGCAGAATGTGAGTCCGTTGGATGTTGAGTCGACCACGTTGAGCAGTTGATCGATGTCGCGCACGTTGCTGACGATTCTCGGCAACCCAAGCAATGAGCGCGGCGGGTCGTCCGGATGCATTGCGAGCCGGACACCTGATTCTTCGGCGACAGGAATGATTTCTTTGAGGAAGGAACTCAGGTTGTCGCGGAGTGCCAAATCACCGACTTCATTGTAGTTGCTGATTGCGCCTTTGAATTCAGCGAGAGTGTAGGCATCTCCTGAACCAGGTAATCCCAGGAGCACCGTTTGCGTCAGCATGCTCTTTTCGCTCTCACTGAGCCCGTCGTAATATGATCGCGCATCTTTGATAAGGTCATCGCTATAGTCCTGTTCTGCACCTTTCCGATTGAGCTGGAAAAGGTCGAAGGCGGCGAATGCGCGAAGCTCGAATTTCGTCGTGATGGAACCATCCTTGTATTCGACACGGAGATCCGTACGGGACCAGTCAAGTACGGGCATGAAATTGTAGCAAACGATGTCGATTCCGCCTTTGCCGAGGTTGGTGATCGACTGCTTGAAATTCTCGATGAATTTGCGATAGTGTCCCACGCGCCTCTTGATATCCTCGTGCACAGGAAGGCTCTCAGCCACGGACCAATGCATTCCTTCCGCTTCAATCTCCCTTTTTCTCTTGAGAATCTCATCGGGTGACCATGTCTCACCGACCGGAACTTGGTGGAGTGCCGTCACAATGCCGGAGGCCCCCGTTTGCCGGACGTATTTCAGTCCGATCGGGTCCTTCGGTCCAAACCACCTCCAGGTGTTCTCAAAATTCATAGGATCTCACCGTACGCAATTGCTTATTGCTGCTACAATCCGCTGAATGCACTGAATCCGCCGTCAATAGGGATGATTGTTCCCGTCACGAAGGAGGAGGCATCACTTGCGAGCCAAAGCACGGGGCCAATCAATTCCTCGGGATTCCCAAACCTTCCAAAGGGTGTGATGTTCAGGATTGTTTTTCCCCGCTCCGTCAATGTGCCATCCTTGTTCGTCAGAAGGTACCTGTTCTGCTCCGTAAGAAAGAATCCTGGTGCGATCGCGTTGACTCGCATGCCGTTGCCGAATTTGTGCGCCATTTCAACTGCCATCCAACGAGTGAAATTATCGATTGCAGCTTTGGCCGCCGAGTATCCAACGACGCGCGTGATTGCCCGCTGCGTGGCCATCGACGAAAGGTTTATGATCGAACCCTTCTTTTGTTTTGCCATGGACTTGCCAAACATCAGCGTAGGCAATACTGTCCCATAGAAATTCAGATCGGTGACTTTCTTGAAGTCTGCTATCTCCAGATCGAAAATGTTTTCGTCGATTCGAATGGTTCCCTCAGGCTTGTTTCCACCTGCCGCATTGATGAGAACATCGATCCGGCCGAATTTCGCCATGATTGCATCGTTGGTGCTTGTCAATTGTTGTTCGTTCAAAACGTCGCATTCATAGCTGGTAACATTGCTGGTGATACTGCTCAATTCCTTCACGGCACGATCGAGGTTTTTCTTGTTCCTGCCGAGGAGGACTGGATGTGCTCCCGCAACGGCGAGTCCTCTCGCCATATGACCGCCCAATACTCCGCTTCCGCCGGTGAGGACGACGATTTTTCCCTTTACATCAAAAAGAGTTTGAGGCGTGTCCATGCATTTGTCGAATGTTCAGATACATCGCTCCATACCTTTAGTAATTCAGAACGCTCCCGCTTGGCCGGGCGTACCAGCAACTTCTTCGCGTCCTTTTTGGATGAGTCCTGACCAATGCACATCCGGTGCGCTACCGAGGGTTTTGGGTTTGTTGCTGTCCCGCAGGATTGCTTGGGCCGACGCCGGGGTTATCACAAGTCCGACGGATAATTCTATCAGACTGGTACTTCGCGTTCGAACGCCTATCGAATTCTTTGCCCTTCTTTGTCGTGCCAGTATTGCTCGAATTCTCCTGTCCAGTTCGCGAACAAACAGAATCCGGCTTCCATGGTCCTCATTTGCTGTTGAGGACCCTGGACGAATTTCTGACGACAAATTCCGTTTCGAGGAAGACGCGTTCCACCGCGAGCAGCGTCGAGGATTCAATGTTGCGGATTAGGATTTCCGCTGCTTTCGTGCCGATATCGTGTTGCGGTGCTCTGATCGTCGTCAACGGTGTCGGATACATCTTTGCATAGTAGATGTCATCGTTGCCAATAATTGAAATATCCTCAGGGACCCGGATCGCAAGCTGCCTGAGCGCTGTGATGACTGCGAGGGCCTGATGATCGTTGAAACAAACGATCGCCGAAGGATAGTCTTTTTGGCTTTTGTTCTTGAAGAATTCCAGCGTCTTGTTGAAGCTTTCCTCATAGTGCGAGCCAATCGGGACGATCAGGTCTTTGTGAAAGATCAGGGAACTCTCACTATATGCGTGACGGAATCCTTCAATTCGCTCCTGAGTGTGGGATGATTGCGCTGGACCGGCGAAATGTACGATCTTGGTGTGGCCGCTGTCGATCAGGTACTTAACGGCCTTCTTGATTGCTTTCAGGTTGTCGATGGCAACCACGTTGGCTTGGATGCCTTTCACGTCTTCGAGCAACACAAATGGATAGTTGATCATCTTCAGGCGGAAGAGGTGTTCAATTTCAGAGGTCCCTTCGACCACGGGTGCAATAATGACCCCTTTGATGTCTTTCGCAGAAAAAAGGTGTGAGAGCTGTTTCTCGCATTCGTTGTTGTCATTGGAACTGGCAATCACAACGGAATAGCCTTTGGAGATAGCATATTCGCTGACTCCCTCCGCAATCGAGGTGTAGAAGGGGTAGCTCAGGTCTTTGATGATTACGCCGATGCTCCGTTCCTGGGCGCCGTTCTTGAGATACCGGGCGACGCCGCGCGGACGAAAATTCAGTTCTTTCATTATTTCCAGTATATGGTCCCTGGTTGCCGGCTTCACAGTGCTCTTCGCATTAATCACAGCGGACACTGTTCCTTTTGACACGCGTGCGCGTTTGGCGACATCTTCAATGGTAATCTTCTTCATAGTGGGAATTGCCTCATGCCAGAATTGTTTCTCTTGAACCGGTTCGACTGTCCCAGCAAAACGAGTGATTGTGGGTGATGACGAACTCAAGGCAGATAGAAACTAATCCAAGAATATTATAATTTCACAACAAAATCAAACAATTGAATCGATTCAATGCGGACAGAGAATACGCGATTTTCGATTCCGAAAGTGAAAGTGTGAAAAAGGCATTTGAGCAAATAGCTCGGCCGGAAGATAGACGACACTACGCATTGACAGTCGAACTTGTTTATATTTGACAAAATCGTCGAGCCTCTTCTCTGCCTTCCTCACGAGTGCTTTGCGCGTGGATTCTGTGCATCGACGCCGCGAGATAGTGGCAGAAATACTCGATTTGCAGAAATCGGAACGGACCTGCAGACTTTTCCCCTTGCATTTCTTTCAGATCCTTGATACCATTGAAACGGTTCAATAAGCTTAAAACTCATCCTTGAAGAGCTCCGGGATGAAGAGAGGGTTTTGCTTCGACGTCCATCCCGGGACCTTCCATCGAACCCGTTGACCAGAGCCTGCTAGAATTGAACAAACGCGTCATCCACCACTAGGAGGAGAATGGAGTGAGCATGCATTTCTTTTTCGCCTGCATCTTCCTTGCGTCTCTTGCTGCAATTGTCTCAGACCGACCAGACACCGTTTCAAATCCGGCGGGCTCATA
Source organism: Bacteroidota bacterium (assembly GCA_017882185.1). GTDB lineage: Bacteria > Bacteroidota > Ignavibacteria > UBA10030 > UBA10030 > JADGQA01. The sequence continues at coordinate 2,127 of JADGQA010000216.1, read as the reverse complement.
CTACACTGGAGTCTACCACAACCTCTTTGCGGATCTTCTTGGTCTTCCCGACAGCATTGTCGATGCACACATAAATTCGACGTTCCAACAACTTTTCTATGGAGACGACTCAAGAGAACGTGTCTACTATCCGGTCGAGCCGGATATGGCATACATCGAGGATGTCAATAATAAAGACGTCCGGACAGAGGGCATGTCATATGGCATGATGATTTGTGTACAACTGAACAAGAAACCCGAATTCGACCGGCTTTGGAAGTGGGCAAAGGTCTACATGCAGTTTCAAGAAGGTCCTCACAAAGGTTACTTTGCGTGGCACTGTAGAACCGATGGGACCGTTCTTGATCCAACAGCTGCTTCCGACGGAGAGGAGTGGTTTGTCACGTCACTCTTTTTTGCATCTGCACGCTGGGGAAATGGTGAAGGCATTTACAACTACAGAAAAGAGGCGCAGATTATCCTCAACACCATGCTTCACAAGGAAGCAGAGCCCGACCACGGTGCCGTAACGAATATGTTCGACCAAAAGGAAAAGCTTGTGACATTTGTGCCGAACGTAGACGGGGCTCGATTTACGGATCCATCGTATCAGCTTCCGCATTACTATGAGTTATGGGCCCGCTGGGCCGACCGCGACAATCAGTTCTGGTGCGAGGCTGCGTCGGCCAGCAGAACTCTCTTACGAAAGGCAGCGGACTCCCTAACGGGATTGTCGCCCGACTATTCTCAGTTCGATGGTAGGCCCATCATCGGTCGGTTTGGCGGCCACGATGATTTTCGGTTTGACGCGTGGCGTGTAGCCATGAACGTCGCCGTGGACTACCAATGGTTTGCCAAAGACTCCTGGGCCATTACAGAGACGAACCGTCTGCTTGATTTCTTCCGTGCCGAGGGTGTCGATACGTATGGCAACCAGTACTCCTTGGAAGGAAAGAAACTCGGAAGTGATCATAGCACGGGCCTCGTGGCAATGAACGCTGTCGCCTGTCTTGTCTCGACTCGTGAGTACCGGAAAGAATTTATCCAGGCCCTCTGGAGTCATCCTATTCCATCCGGTCCGTATCGATACTACGATGGGATGCTCTATCTGTTGGGCATGCTCCAGGTCAGCGGCAACTTCCGAATTTACCATCTCACTCCTTCGCCAACCCAAGGTTGCATAGAAAAGTGAATGAATGAGGTACCGCAATGGATCAAATCGACCGTGAAAACTCCAGTATTGGTATGAATGCCTCACTTGCGCACGCACAAAGATCGAAGTGGGCTTTCCCTGTCTCACTTGCATTCTTGGCATTGATGACTGTCAGTTGTCCTGAGAGCACTTTCGGGATCGGCGGGAAGAAGTTCGTAGAGTTCGCGAGTGCAAAAGGTTCATTTTCTCTCTCCGTTGATGGGAAATCAGCCCCGTTGTGCGTGAGCTCCGCTGACTTCCCAGGTGTGCGAGATATTCTGGAGAAATTCCAGGCCGATATTGAGGCAGTAACCGGCGCCAAACCGGAAATTGTCGTGGATTCAGTTCCGGCGACAAAAGAAATTGTCATTGTTGGCACACTTGGCAAAAACCCGCTCATCAATTCTTTGGTTTCGAAGAAGAAACTCGATGTGAAAAGTATTCAGGGAAAATGGGAATCCTTTCTTGTTCAATCCGTCGAAAAACCATTCGGGGGTGTCGACCGCGCGTTGCTCATCGTGGGGGGCGACAAGAGGGGAACAATCTATGGAATGTTCGAGATATCGGAGCAGATCGGGGTGTCACCCTGGTACTGGTGGGCAGATGTACCAATCAAACATCACAGGAACTTGTTCATAGCTGCTGGGAGCCATACAGACGGTCCCCCGTCGGTCAAGTATCGCGGGATATTCCTGAACGATGAGGCTCCCGACCTTACCAACTGGATCTACGCCAAATTCGGGGTAGTTACCCCGAGCGAAAATCCGCCGATCCCCAGAGGTATTGCGAACTATGGCCGTGAATTCTACACAAAACTGTTCGAATTGATTCTTCGGCTCAAAGGCAACTATTTGTGGCCGGCAATGTGGAACAATGCGTTTAATGAGGATGATCCCGAGAATCCGAAGCTCGCGGACGAATACGGCATTGTCATGGGGACGTCACATCAGGAGCCG
>JADGQA010000052.1 GCA_017882185.1 Bacteroidota bacterium | reverse complement strand
CCCTCGGTGACGTGCTGGCCGTCTTTGAAAAAGATGTCACTGAGATAGCCCGAGACTTCCGGCCTGATGTCGACCTGGCTGAGAGGCGTGACAGACGCAGGATACTGATCGTAAAAAACCGCCTGGCGGGAGATGACAGCAATCGCCGAGACCTGCACGGGAGGTGGTCCTTTTTGTTCAGCCCCTTTGTTCTTCTCGCAGGAAATCAAACCCAGCGATCCTATGAGAAGAAAAGAAAGGACTGAGGGATGGATTTTCATCATCGTTGGTGGTCCCATCATTAATATTGAACGATTCCGAGAGCTTTCTGTACATCGAACTTGTTGCTGAGGAGCTGGTAGAGCGCATCGGCGTAGTTTGCCTGCGCCGAACGGAGGTCGGTTTCCGCGATTATCACCTCGAGATAGGTCTTCGTGCCGGCCTTGTATTGTAGCTGGATGGTCTGGTAAACATCCTTCGCCAGAGCGAGATTCTCCTTGAGCGCGTGGTACGTGTTCACGCTGCTTCGGTAGTTTGCGATCGCCCGCGTGTATTCCGTGTTGATCGCGCTCTTCAGGGACGCGGCATCTTCATCGTATCGTTTCAACTCCCATTCAGCCTGACTTATTTGCTGAAGCCGTTTAAACCCCGTGAAGATGGGAAAGGAAAGTTGAAGCCCGACGAAGGAGCTGGGGTAGTCGTTGCGATAGAGTTGCGAGAAGCCGTCATTTTGGAAGTTCATGCTGTAATTTCCAATGGCGGACACGGAAGGGAGGAATCCCCATTTATAGTACTGGAGGTTCGCTTCCTGGAGATGCTTGTCGGTTTCGAGCAATTGCAGTTCGATGCGACGATCGTAGTCGAGCGTGAAGGTGGTATCGATGAGCGCTTCGCGTTCCATTTCCGTGCTGTCGGATTGGAGAACGAGGTCGGCGTCCGACGGCGAACCCATTTCCTCTTTCAACGACGCAATCCGGACTTTCAGCTGCTCTGCGATCTGTTTCTTTTCTGCGTTGGCGAGATTGAGGGCGATGGACGCACGCTTGTAGTCGATATTGTCCACGATGCCCCCCTTGTACCGGTCGTACGCGTCCTTCAGGCTTGTTCCGAGCCGGAGGATATCTTCGTCGATGAGCTCAACCTGTTTTTGCGTAACGAGGACGGCATAGTAGGCTTTGCTGACGTTCACGACCGCGTCGATCCTGGTTCTGGCAGTTTGCTGCGTTATCCGCTTCCGGACGTCGCCGGCCGAGCTTGCGGCGAGAAGCACGTCCCGGTTGAACAAATTCTGCGTCAGGGAAAGTTGGCCGGAAGAGGAATTTGCGAGACTGACCTTGATGGGCGTTCCGCCGACGACGGAAACGGGTACTTGCGAGTAGTGAATGACGCTGAAGCCCAGATTCAATTGTGGATACCAATCGGCGATCTTGCTTTGGATTGCCCGTTCGGTGATTTCTTCATCGATCAACGACAGGCGAATTGCGGGTTGATGGTCCAGCGCGTATCGCACGCAAGCCTGGAGCGTGGCATGTTGCGGCAAAGGATCGGCGGCCGTTTTCTCTTGTGAGATCACAGGCAGTGCAGCGATCAAAGAAATAGCTATAAGAGTGAGAAGTATCTTCATGTCGGCCAAAGTTCATGGTGATGAAACAGGTTACCGGAAGGCTTTCAATCACCGCTTGGAACAGCGGACAAAATTGTCTTTTATATCAACAACGAAATGCTCCGGAAGGTTTCAATTTTGAAGGAAATCTGGGGGGGACGAGGTATTGGCGTTGAATCGATCGCCACATCTTAATCCGGCGATTTCGACTTCCCGCGAAACCAGCAATCTCATCACAGTTACCGTGCAGGTGTTACTTCTTTCCGAGAAAGAGTCGAAGGCCCATAACTGTTGCGAACCCAAGTTCGCTACTGTTTTGATCTCAGTTCCAATCAGTGTGGCGTCTTCCGGCGCCACGACATCTTTAAGCCTCCGTCGGCGGCAGCCTGATTCACTTTGGAAGACTATCAGGCGTTAGCCTGATTCTCGTTGGAGGCCCTTTCCGGTTCATTTGTTTCTCAATGGTAGATTCTTGAGGAGTGAAACCTTGAGGAATTCCCAATTACAGAATGATTACGCAGCCACCTAAGTGAATCTTCTCCTTTCCAATTTTGCGTCTTCCCTTTTGCGATCAACGCGTTTTCCTGTTATCTTGAGTCACGCTCCAGTCTCTTGAAACGCATCGTCGCGATATTCCTCCTGTTCCTCTATCTCCACAACTTCGCCGGATATCTCGCGGCGTTCGTTCTGCTTCAGAGCCACGTGCGAAGCGATATCCAGCGCACGATCAAATCCGGCCTCCCCGACGATGCACTGACAGTCCTTGTCTTCCGGACTTCATCCCTCGAGAATGGCGAATCGTCCGTCCAATGGCTTGGCGAGAATGAATTTCGGTACGACGGCTCGATGTACGATATCGTCCGGACTCACACAGATGGTGACTCCACGTATCTCCTCTGCATCAACGATGTCGAGGAAGAACGCCTCTTTGCCACTCTCGACCGTCACGTCGACCACGAAATGGCAGGAAAAACCGCAACGCTCGAATCGTTCCAGGACGTCTTCAAAGATTCCTACCAAAACCATAAATCCTCCCCGGACCGGCTCGTTCCGTTGGGTGCTTCCATCGTTCAATCGTCACCTCACTCTACCGCTCTGTTACCAAAGACATTCTTCCACCCTCCGCGTACCATCTCCGCTTCATAGTCCTGCGTTTCCCACAGCATCGCTCCATCCGCTGTGTCAATCTGATTTCTTTTAGGAACCGCCCATAATGAAAGGGTATGGTATGCGCACAATGCGAGGCGTGGTTTTTGTCTCCTGTTTCCTTGCCGATTTCCTCCTGAGTCCCGGTCTCCAGGGCCAAAGTGTTCCAGACACCATCAAGTACCGGCTTCCGGGGGTGACAACCGTCGGCACGAGAGTCTCCGAGCCGTGGCTTGAAGTTCCTCTTGCACTTACGGTCCTATCGAAAAACAGTCTCTCTCTTACAAAGGGATACGGCCTCGATGAAGCCCTCTCCGGGGTTCCGGGCGTTCTGGCGCTTTCCCGTTTCGGAAACCAGGACGTGCGGATTATGATCCGCGGGTACGGCGCACGCGGAGCCGGCGAACGATCCAACTCCGGGACGTCGCGCGGTATCCGTATTCTCTCCGACGGCTTTCCGGAGACCGAGCCGGACGGCCGCACGGCCTTCGATCTGGCCGACCTTACGGGCGCGGGATCGATCGAGGTTGTACGCTCGAATTCCTCTTCCCTTTGGGGAAACGCGGCGGGAGGTGTCGTGAATATCCGCTCGAATACGATGTTCGAACATCCGTATGCCGAGTACACTTCCCTGGCGGGGAGCTTCGGCTTTCACAAGGAGGTGGTCCAGTCCGGAGCGCGTTTGGGGAGCGGCACGCTTTCGTTGAGTCTGAGCAACACCAACGCCGATGGATGGCGATGGCATTCGCAGAGCTCCCTCACACTTCTGAAGCTTGCGATCGTCTCGAAGCCCGACGACCGGACGTCGCTCGGCGTATTCCTGACCGGGGCGAGCAACTTCTTCCGCATCCCCGGGCCTTTAACGCGGACGCAGTACGACAGCGATCCACGGCAGGCCGATTCGCTCTACATCAATCGGGACGAGCGAAGGTTTAACCGGCTCGGACGTATCGGCGTGACACTCTCCCACGAGCTGGGTGACGGGCACACGGTGTCGGCTTCGGCATTCGTCAATCCGAAATACCTCCAGCGCTCGGAGCGGAATACGTTTCGCGACTTCACGCGGTACCACGTCGGCGGGAATCTCTTGTACCAGAACTCCATGGCGCTTAGCGAGGAGGTGAACAACATTTTCCTCGTCGGGACCGACGAAGCGTACCAGGACGGCGCGATCCTCTTCTACAACCTGACGCCGGCCGGCGGGAGAGGCTCGACCCTCACCGACAACAAACGAGAGGGAGCGAACAACTTCGGCCTCTTCATCCAAAACGAGATACTCCTCGGCGATCGCTGGAGCGTCCTGGTTGGCGCACGCTACGATGATATTACGTACTATGCACAGAGCTTCATCAAACCGTGGTTGAACGACGCGAGGTCGTTTAACCGCATAACGCCCAAAGGAGGAATTACTTATCGCATCTCCCCCACACAGAGCATTTATGCGAACATTGGCGGGGGCGTGGAAGTACCGGCCGGCAACGAAACCGATCCGGTTCCGCCGGACACGATCCACGCATTGAACCTCCTCCTCGACCCGATCGTCTCGACGACGGTGGAGGCCGGGACCAAACAGCTGCTTGAATTCGGCTATGGGGATTGGGGTGGAACGCTGGTGTACGATGTCGCACTTTACTGGCTCCAGGTGAGCAACGACATCATCCCCTACCGGAACGGGCGATTCTATTTTACGGCGGGAACGACACGGCGCACGGGCGCCGAATTTGGCGCGACGGCGAGATTCACAAACGGGCTGACCATCGACGCCTCTCTGACGCTTTCGAACAACAAGTATGTGGACTACAGAGTCGACTCCGTCTACTACAGTGCTGCGAAGGCGGGTATTTATGCCGATTACGCAAACAACGAGGTGGCCGGTATTCCATCCTCGTTTTACACTTTTTCCGCCAGATACGCCCCGACGTGGGTGCAGGGGGCATTTTTCCGGATCGTGTTCCAGGGGACGGGAGAATACTTCGTCGACGACCCGAACAGCGTCATAGTTCCATCCTGGCAGACGATCAACATGTCGCTCGGTGTCGACCAGCTTCAACTGGGATCGAGCGTGTTGTATGTCTCGGGATTCCTGGGGATTCAGAATATTGCGGATACGAAGTACATCGGATCCGCCTGGATCAATCCGGATCTTAACGCGCAGGGAAAGCCGATGTATATCGAGCCCGGTTTGCCGCGGACCTTCGTGGCTTCCTTGACGCTCGGGGCCAGGTTCTAGGGGGAGTGAGGTTTCGCAATTCTAAGGCATTTTGCCATTGATCCTGCTTTTGTGCGACTCCGGATGCGCGTCGGAATCCGAAATCAATGGCGGTGTGCATCGGCGATCTTTTCGTGCGTTTAATTTCGGCACCCTTTTGCCGCCACAATTCACAATTGTGGCGAGCATCCCGTACAGCGGGACTTGGTTACTTCTTTGCACAAGCAAAGATGTAACTGGGCGTCAGCCCACAGAAATTATAAGACGGGCATTGTGCGGCTGGGTCTTTGGATCCTTATCTCTGATAAGAACGGCGCTAACGCGCCATAACATTCTTAAGCCTCCGTCGGTGCCAAAAGAAGTGACTGAACGTTAGTTCACAGATATTATTTCGCCTTTGTTTCTTCTGTTCTTCTTTCCTTCCTTCCGAGGAGACTCCACGACCCTGAGAGAATGTCTTACGCCAATTCTGCGCACCCAGAATGTATGCAGAACGGAGGATTCTGTCAGTTGCCATTGCAGCATCCGATTACTAACTTTCTGAAGGCGAACACCAGGCGAGCAGGTCGGGAATATACATATGACTGCTCTTGATGCTTGAGAGTCTTTCCTCCACTATCGGGATTCAGTCACAAGAAACCACAGAGGCCGCAATGAAAAAATCCATTCTGATAACCATATTATTGCTCCTCGGACTCGCAGTCATCGCGGAAGCCCAACTATCACCCCAGGATGCGGCAAAGCGTATGGCCCGCGGCATCAATATCGGAAATACCATGGAACCGCCGACGGAAGGTGCTTGGGGTAATCCTCCGGTGAAGCAACGCGCGTTTGATGACTACAAAAACGCGGGGTTCACCGCGGTCAGAATACCGATCACGTGGGATGGCCACACATTGACAACGTCCCCCTACACCATCGACAGCACGTGGCTCAAGCGCGTGGAGCAAGTCGTCGATTGGGGACTCCAGCGCGGGTTGCTGATTATTATCAATGCACATCATGAAAGCTGGATAAAAAACTCTTTTACCGTTGCGAATGTCGCTCGCTTCGACAGCATATGGAGCCAGATAGCCACGCGCTTCAAAGACAGGTCGGACAGTCTGATGTTTGAGATGATCAATGAACCCAACCCGATGTCGGCGACGAATGTTTACGCGCTGAATGCCCAGGTGCTCCAACTGATCCGTCGTACCAATCCAACGCGCATCGTGCTGTTTTCAGGGTACATGTGGTCGAATTCCGCCGAGCTTGTTGCTGCCGCCATTCCCGACTCCTCCGACCACTATCTGATCGGATACTATCATTCCTACGATCCTTATCCTTTCGGTCTTGTTGGTACCGGAACGTACGGGAGCGCTGCCGACATCAATGCGACCAAAGCGAAGTTCAACCAGGTGCCGGCCTGGTCAACACGAAACAACATCCCTGTCATTCTCGGTGAATTCGGGTATATCAAGAATTGCGAGTACAATTCAAGAATGTGCGCCTATGGAACCGTTGTGGATCTGGCACTCAGTTATGGCATCCCATCGTTCACATGGGATGATGGGGGGGATTTTCCGATGTACAACAGGACGACCGGCGGTTTCAACGAGATCAAAGATATTCTCATCCATACCTACCCCCAATCGCCGAACGGCTTGAAGATAAGCCAGGGTATCAACCACTCTGTTAAGCTTCAGTGGCACAACAGGAACACCGAGAACGACAGCATCGACATTGAACGAAAGGTTGGCACCGACAGTTTTGCCGCCATCGCGAAGGTTGCCTCGACCGATTCCGTATTTGTTGACAGTTCTACAAACCCGGGAACTTCGTACTATTACCGGTTGAGTGTAACGCTGATGGATTCCGTGGAAATTCAATCCTATCCGATCACGTTAAACGTCTCTGCGAACTCCGTTAACCCGCTGTCTGTCCCGGTTCGCTTTGAACTTTCCGATAACTACCCCAATCCTTTCAACCCGACGACGGTCATCAGGTACGCCATTCCAGAGTACGGGATGGTAACGCTGAGGATATACGACGCACTTGGCAGGGAGGTGGAAACGCTCGTGAACGGGTATCAAACCGCGGGCAGGTACGAAGTCACCGTTGACGGCTCTCATCTCCCGAGTGGAGTTTACTTCTACAGGCTGCTTTCACGCGGTCTTGCTATGACCAGGAAAATGTCACTGGTGAAATAGGAACGGGCTAGAGAAGCCAATTCAAAGAGATCCCGTCACCTACCTCTCCTTCCGATACTGAATCACATACAAGTAACCAGGCTGAATACCATCTGCGGGGGCAAAGCACCAGGCATCGAGCGATGGCCTGTCGATAGAACCGCATCATATCGGACCCTCCACCAAAAGGTAAAGCACTGCCGACAGGCCGCACCTAATGAGAGCTAAAACAGACAATACCTCTCGCCTGATTGAACGAAAGAATCTTTCCAAATTGTCGACGGTAATCAACGCTGGCAGGGAGAAAAGGGTTGCTAAAATTAGGAGCTGGAAGCCTTATAATGCAAGATGCGAAGCATCTTACTTATGGGAGCCAGTGGCATAGAACAAAGACGTGAAACGTCCCAGTTATAGGAATGCAGGATATTCATCCGATCAACAACAGGCGGCCCAAAGTTCATCACCTGAGGCCACAGCGGGGTTAGTTTTCGCCTTGGTAAGAGATATTTCCATTCGACCACTTTCTTTCATCCGGAGACAGCTGGAAGCCTAACAATATATCAGGCGTTAGCCTGATTCTAATTGGAGAGCTTGACAACAACCGGACCCGTCTCCAATCAGAATGGTGTCCTTCGGCACCATGACATTATGTACGCCTCCGGCTGAAATCGCTGGGGATGTGTATGTTTGCTCTAGGTGTTGCTTTTGTGCGATGGGGGCGAAATCGGGGCGCTGTGTGGGGATTAGCCTAGGTGAATCTCCTTCTTCTGCAAATGCCTCCGAGACTTGAACCTCTTTAGTTGATTCCAATATCGTTCTAGTACCTTGAGAGTGGGCAATTGATTTCAGCCGGAGGCCTATAATTGTAGCGAACGCAGTTCGCTACAATTTCGATCTTTGTTCTAAATAGAATTGCGCTGGCGCGCAATCACAGTCAAACGCCTTCGGCTACAAAAGAAATAGGGAACAAAGTCTTACTCTTTCTACCCTTCCAATTAGTTGCACGCTTCGCGTGCATTGTTCTCAGGCTTCCAGCTAAACGTCAGTCCACCGATTTAATCAGTTTGGCCCTTTGTGTAGGGATCTCTTCTCAGATTAGATCGGCTCCTTCTGCGCAATAGCAATTGTACCGTTCGAACACTTTCTTTCTTCACTCGCTACCGAACGAAGCAATACCAAAGAGCCGAGCGCAACATCCCTTCCGTCATGCCTTCGATCGATTCCTGCGCTTGCGAGTGGCCGGCGACCTTCTTATCGTCAGCATCATAGATATCACGACCCCGAACAGTCATCATGGTTCTTCCATCCGAATCAAAGAGCTTGTCACCCCGAATCGAACCGATTCTGCGACTGTCGGCATCGTAAATGCTTTCGCCTCCTGCTATCGCAATTTTGCGGTTGTGTGCATTGTAGAGCACAGTACCTCGCATTGTATACGTACGCATGATTGCACCTTTCGTCAAATGCAACGTAAAGATCGATGGCTGATCACCGTTCCGAGAAACAATGGAAAAGCAGCGTAGATGTGCAGAATCGAGGTAGGCTTACGACGTGCGCTGTTTGACGGGAACGACCCCTGCGGGCCTAAAAGAACCTCGCCCTTCTGATGACGGCGAGTACAGTGGGCCAAACGCTTACATGCGGAGTTTAGTCTCTTTCAGCACCAATAGCAAGGCATCTATTTTGTTTATTATCGGAACTTGCCTGTATTGATCTCGACTAACGATTCCGGGCACTACTGTCACCCCAACCGACGCGTTCAGCTCCCCTTGAGGTGCCAAATTGGTACCTCAAGTTCTCGCTCTCCTCGACTGATAGCACAAAGCAGAGATCGTCTGGAAATCGCTCGAGATTCCGTTTGACAGCACGCTTCAGCGCTTTTGTCTCCACACCGTACATATCAGCAAGGTCAAAATCGAGCATGACTTTTTGTCCCCTCAGCAAGAGTATTTTTTTCTGAATGACATCAGGCACCAAAAGAGCTTGCTTCATGGCATTTCTCTAAAGGGTTCGATCGTGCACATCCTGGTTGGGAATGATGGATCCTCTCATATGGTTCTTCGAAACTGGGGCATCGCTTTGACAATTCGAGTACGAAATTATGACCCCCTTTCTCATCCCTCCCCATCTTGATATTCCGAAGTGGAATATCAAGTTCTTGAACTCTCCTCGCATAAGCTGAAACATGAAGTCGGCGAGAAACCTGTCCAGGTTACGCCTCACCGCTTTGTTCAAGTTAAATGTCTCGACACCGTACAATTGCGCGAGGTCCTTGTCCAGAAGGATCTTTTGCCCACGCAAAAGTAGAATCCGTCCTTCGATGAGTTCTATGGGTATCAGTTCTTTTCCCACGATTCTGCTGTTTTCTGTCAGCAAGGTCGGTGGATTTTCTTTGACACCAAGACTCTCTCCTTACTCGTGCCGCGTAGCTTACGGCAGAATAAATTCGAGAAGAATCTTAATCGGGCAGGGTAGTCGCAATTTGCGACCGCCTGCTATTTCTCATCCCCATTCAATGTACTGTCTCAGTTCGCGAACTCATTGCTGCTCTTCAAAACTCGAGACCGCCTCTTCCACTGTTTCAAAAATCCTAAAAATCTTATCCAACTGCACTTTCTGAATCACATCGTCGATCGTTTTGCTCAATCTCGCCAAGCGCAAGTCACCACCTCTGTCGCGGATGGAAACCAGAGCCGCAATCAGCGACCCGAGCCCGGAGCTATTAATCATCGTCATCCCAGATAAGTCCAGAACAATCCTGATCCGGTTCGCCTCGAGCAGTTGAAATTTCTTCTTATGGAAAAGGGTAGCTTCAGGCTCGCCCATAAGGCTCCCGTTGAGCCCTAATACAATCACCTTGCCACGAAACTGTTCTGTAATAGTCACTTTGATCCTTCTCCCGCTTGGTTTTGCCGAACGTTAATCGTGATTTGTCGAATCGTCACGAGCCTCTTGATTATTGGAAGAAAGCCCTTGACTTTATCTCAGAGTCTCGCTAAGCTTGCATAGCAATTCCTTACAGTGTAGTCGCGCTGATGAACACGAAAGAAAAAGCTATTGAGCATCTCTTAAAACCTCCCGCGATCCAATATGTCCGCACCCTGAAAAAATTAACCCAAAAAGATCCTGACTATGTGAATTCAAACCGGGTTGACGTCGGCAACATTATCCACGGATTTCTTGCCGGAGCTGGATTTCTTTGGCATGAGGACATTTTTGAGAAAGAATGGCCCGATATTCTCCGGGAAGCCCTTGCCCGCCTTGGGAACAAGAAACCGTGACGAGGTCCACCTGGAATGCCAGTTCAGCCAAAGCGAACGACAGTTGGCGCCTTTTGGGCAGAAGGATCAAGAACTGCTAGAATTGCTTTTGCGCCTAAATCGCGCCGGATAGGTCATTCGGCAGCCCCGCCAGTCACGAAGTGACACGAAGTGGTTCCCCGGAAATGCCGTGGCCATAAACGTCTACCGAAAATTTTCCAATACCACGATTCTGTTTTTGACTTCTCCCTTACAGAAGAGCAGAGTCTTGCTGTCAGGCGATATTGAACTGCTCATCCACCAGACTTGTGACGATTGCGGCAATGGCGCAAGTTCTTCGATTTTCCCGTCTGCCAGCTGCAACTTCACCAGAGTTTGGTTCCGAAGAGCGGGATTGTATTTCGTCCCAAGTATCCATTTGCCGTCGGGCATCAGTTGGACAATTTCGAAATTCTTCGGCTTCTTGATCTTCCTCGCCTTGCCCCCCTCAACAGGCTCAATCGATATCGTAAGCGAATCCGACGTCACCATGCTCTTTGAGTCCCACGAAAATCTTGGGAGACTCCAGGAGGGACTGAAACTCTTCAGGGGCTTGTCCGGCGAGGCCCGCAACGCCAGAACTCCTTTCGAAAACTCCTTCACATCGTTGGGCCTGTAGAGGATGTATTTTCCATCGCGCGATGCATCAAACAGCCAACCCTCTCCCATCTTGCTCGTCGCGTTTGTGAGCGGATCGAATTCAAAGAAGGCATAACGGGCAGTAACCGAATCAGGAGCTCGCCGCACGGTGTCCATCCTGGACGCGGTGAAGAGGATCGGTTTTCCTACCATCGACCAGATGGCCGTGTTAATCGTGTAATTCTCAATGGATGCCGTCAGTTTCACCGGATCGCTCCCGTCCTTCTTGCGGACATACCAGCCATTCCGCTCGGGCTGAAAATCATCGGCTTCCCGATGAAGAATCCTGGACCCATCTGGCGAAAACGCCGGCTGATAGAGCGATTCCTCATCAAACGTCAGTTGCTGCATCTGTTTGGTTGCAAAGTCAAAGGTCCAGAGGTTTGTGGTCTGGGATTCATTCACGTACACGACATGTTTCCCGTCTTTTGAAATGCGGGGAAAGCGGTCAGCCCCCGCTCCAAGCGTTAATTGCTTCGGACTCCCTCCATCCTCCGGAATGACCCACAAGTCCACATCGCCCCCTCTCGTGGAATTGAAGACAAATTCACCGGTGGGCGTCCAGCAGAAATCGTCGATGATTTTTTTGTCGAACGTGATCTGTCGCTCTGTGCTGTCCTCCAGCCCACGCACGAAGATTTCGGTGTAGCGTTCCTTGGCAGGCGTCAGAAAGTTTCTGAGGAATGCAAGTTTGCGGGAATCGGGTGACCAGGACACATTGTAGAACACTGTCGACAGACGATCGTAGTCCCGCCCTACAAGGTCTGCGAGCTTCCTCTCCCCTTTGCCGTCGGCATCGGCCACCAGGAACTCGAGTCCCACCCTGGCTGACATGGTCCGGAAGTAAGCAATATGATTTCCATCGGGAGACCAGACCGGAAGAGTGGCGTTATCGATGAGTTTGTGAGAAACTCCTCCCAGCGCGGAGACCGTGTAGAGACCGTGATCCCGCGTCGGGACGTATTGATAACGCTCATAAATGATCTGGCTCGCATCGGGAGAGAAGCAGGGGGAAGTGAAGTTCACGTACGACGTGTCATCCGTGATCCTTTTCGGTTCACCGCCGGAGATGTGTACGATGTACAGGCCCTGGATCTGCTTCGAATTTTCCGCAACGAAAACAATCCAGTTGCCGTCGGCGGAAATATTCGGACAATTTGCAGTTGGACTGGGTATTTTGAGTACTCGCGTCACCATCGTAGCCGCTCCTGCGCGACCACCTCGCTGCACCAGTACGATAACAAGAACCACAATGGCCGCCAGAACGATGGCCCCAGCTCCTACCAGCACGAGCGGCTTTTTCCAAAAACTCTTCGTCGGTTGAACCGGCACGGGGGCGACAGTCGGAACTCCAACCGTCGTATCGAGCCCAACCTTAGACGTGGGGCGAGTCGCTGGCGTGGCATCGCCGATGCCCGGAACAGTCCGGATGATCTTTGACGTGTACCGTTTCAGCCTCCTCAGGTCGATCACGGCATCGGCAATCGATTGATACCGATCGGCAGGATTTTTCTCGATAGCCCGGTTAAAGACGTGGGTAAGCTCCGAAGGAGCATCCGGCAGGTATGTTGTCAACGGTTCAGGATCTTCGTTGAGGATCGAATACATCATCGCTGCTTCGTGCTCACCCCTGAACGGCAAATGACCGGAGAGCATCTCGTAGAGCACGACGCCAAATGAAAAGATATCCGACCGGGCATCGACCTCTCCCCCCTCGATTTGTTCGGGAGCCATGTAGCCGATTGTCCCGACCGTTCCGGAGGTTCGCGTGAGCTTCAGCGAACCTTTCAGCTTGGCCAACCCAAAATCCATCACCTTGACCTGATTATTGGCGTTGACCATGATGTTGTCGGCCTTGATATCCCGGTGGACGATTCCCTTGGCGTGGGCCACACTCAAGGCCTCGCCGATCTGGATGGCGTAGGTGATTGCGTCGTCGACCTTCTTGATAGGCATCAGTTGACGCAATGTCTTGCCTTCAACGTACTCCATCACGATGAATTGTTGACCGGCGTACTCGGCAATATCGTGAATCACGCAAACGTTGGGATGGTTCAAGGCGGAAGCAGACTGCGCCTCCTGCAGAAATCGTGTTCGGTCGGCTTCCTGGATTTCCTTTTCGCGGGGCAGGAATTTGAGGGCGACAAAGCGTTTGAGTTTCGTATCCTCCGCTTTGTAGACAACCCCCATACCGCCTTCGCCGAGCTTCTCGACGATTCTGTAATGAGATACGATATCGCCTACCATAGCTCTCTCCGAATGATAATGTAGGAAGGAAAAACACCACGTCTCCGTGGACCGGGAGACGCGTTAGATTGGTTGGCAATCGCTGTTTGGAACGCAGGCAACATAGCGATTCGCCTGGGGAAAGTCAACGAGCCGGAAGGGGCGAAAAGCCTTGTTAAGTTTGAGAGCCGGAGGCGCAAGAATGAAGAATGCAAAGCATCCTACTTCGCTGTGTATGTTTGCGCTAGGTGTTGCTTTTGTGCGATGGGGGCGTCCCGAAGGGATCGAGTTTGTGTCAAAAGTAGCTCCGTTCTTTGTCAGGCATGGTTTCATTGCGAGAAGGCGGCTAGCGATTGTCAGGCTGAACTGAGAGAGGCCATCATCCGTGTAGTGCCGAGAAGGGTGAAGACTCGTCTGATGTTGTAGGCGAGACTCATCAGAGCGACTTCGCTTGCGATCTGATTCAAGCCACGCAGGAGAAAAGCCCCATACCCCCAGATTTTCTTGAGTGTGCCAAAGACATGCTCGATGATCGCTTTGCGCCGCCTGAGACGGGGTGGTGCTGTTGCCAGACGCAGTTTTAGTCGATCCAGCACCGCCTCTTGATCCCAACGATAGACATACCTTCCCCGCGGTGAAGTGGTGCAGGAAGCACGCACGGGACATTGCCCACAAGAGACTGTTCGATAGAGATACACTCGACGACCATCGCTCTTGGGTTGGGAACGAAAGCGATGCATCGTGTTTGCCTGCGGACAGCGATAGGTGTCGGTCGTCCTATCATACACAAAACGGTCTGGGTAGTAGTCTGCCGTCGGCACCTTCGTCTTGGTAGGCACCTTGTGCTTGGGCACGGGAATATAGGTGGTGATGGCGTTGTCCTCACAAGTTTTGAGGTCAACGGTATCGTAGTAACCGGCATCCGCACAGACTGTCAGGTGCTCACAACCCAAGGCTGTCTTTGCTTGGATGGCAACGCTGCTCAGATGGTTGTTGTCGGCAGCATCATTGGTCAGTTCATAGTCGATGATCAGAGAGTGTTTGTCATCAACCGCCGTTTGGAGAGCATAGGCCGGTTCAATGCGACGCTCGTTCTTCATCAGACGGCAATCAGGATCTGTTAAGGAGACATACTTCTGGTGACTGTTGTCAAGCTTCGTTTGAGCTTGTTCGAATGTGAGCTGCTGACGCTTGAGCACTGCTATCTTTGTCTGTAAGGTGTCTTTGTCAACGACCGGAAGATCGCTCTTTTCATCAACCGTATCGTTCTCATCGAGTTGAGTCAGATACTGGCTGATAGACTCGTTGATGTGGGCAAGGCTCTTGTCCAGTTGTTCTTTGTCTTTGACACGATCGCGGGCATTGGAGGCCTTGAACTTGGTACTGTCAATGGCCACCAGTTCAGCGCCAAACAACTCCAGCCTCTGGCAAAGCTGGACAAACTGCTGGAAGACCTTGTGTAAGGCTTCTGCATGGACTCGGCGGAAGTCGCTAATGGTCTTGTGGTCGGGTGAGAGCCGTTTGAGCAACCACAGCACTTCCAGATTGCGCCGACTCTCTCGTTCCAGCAGCCGACTGGAGCGTAAACGATTGAGATACCCATACAGATACAACTTGAGCAAGTCTTTGGGATCATACGGCGGACGGCCAGTGTCATTGACCGTTGCATGGCGGAAGCCAAGGCCAGCCATCTCCAGCTGGTCGACAAATGCATCCAAAAAGCGCACCGGGTTATCGGCGCTAACGTACTCTTCCAAAGCCTCTGGAAACAATGTGATTTGTTCCCTTGAACTGCCCCGGATGTGGTCCATGATGATGACAAATAGTTGTGGAACAAAGGTGCTTAGTGCTTGAACGTACACAACATCCAAAAGTTTCGGGTTTTTACACAGTCTCGATCCCATTGGGAAAATCGTGGCGCTGTGTCACGTATACCAAAACGGCGATTGCTGTTTGGCTTATTTGGGGCAGCCGGAGGCCGCTGGAAGCCTGAGAATGTATCGGGCGCAAGCCCGATTCTTATTCAAAGATCAAACCAACTGAAAGGAACGCCATTTCGCACCTTAAATAAAATAGAAAGCCCCGGCTTGCGCAGCCAGGGCTTCATTTCAAAAACTGATCTTCCCATCACGCGAACCTAACGGATCTGATCACGACAAATCCTTCGACTCTGCCGATAGAGAGCATCGGCATCGCTCAGGACGTCGGGATGATCGCAAAAAACGCGATCATTTCAAAAGCACCAGTTTCCTCGTCGCTACAAGACTGCCCGATTGTAATCTATAGAAGTACACTCCAGTCGCGAAACGAGATGCATCCAGGTGCACGGAGTAGGCGCGTCCTTGCTGCGCCAGTCCGTCAAACAGGGTGGCAACCCGCTGGCCGAGAGTGTTATACAGGGTTAAAGACGTGTTTGACGTCGCCGCCACCGAAAACCTTATTTCGGTCGACGGGTTGAATGGATTGGGATAGTTTTGAGACAATGAGAATGTTCTTACCGTCGCATCGGTTTCATTGCTCTTGACACCCGTCGTCAGAGGATCCATCAGCAAACCGTATATGTCTCCATTGCCGAAGAGGGTATCGACCCACGTAGCGCTCAGGAAAAAATGTCCGTTGACGAATCCGCCTACTCCTCCGATTGGCGATTTGCCACCCAGGGTATCAAAAATAACAAAAGCATTGCCGGCCGGAACACCCGTTGGTGAATAGAATCTCCCGTTCACACTCATTCTTCCGGCTGTTTCCAACCAGGTGATCAGGTAGTGTGTTCCGTCAAACGCGGCAACCGGAAACGTCGGGTTTTTGGAAGAATCACAGATCATGAATCTTTCTGCCGGGACGCCGGAGGTTGAAACGAAACGACCGATGAGATTCCATCGCATGCTGTCTGCCGCCTGGTCGTGGAACATCACCAAATACCGTGAACCGTCAAAGGCGAGGTTCACTGGATTATCGCTCGCATTGTTACTGCCATCGATCAGGAAGTTTTGACCCACCAATGAACCCGATGGACTTACGAACTGCCCATAGATAGCCTTGTCAACCAACGGGTGGTCTACTTTGCACCACGCCACCAGATAGTTGGTGCCGTCAAAAGAAATACTGTGTTCTCGTGCGAAAGCGGTGCTGATTTGCACTGGACTACCTACGAGAGTTCCCGATCTGCTGATACGCTGCCCGTATATATAATCCGTATGGAAGTCGACACCTTTCTCATATGTCAGGAGGAAGGTTGTGTCTTTATAGATGAGGGTTCTGCGTTCTTGCTTGATATTGACGCCTGTCTCAATAGTGAACCTCGTTCCAAGCACTGTGCCCGAGGTGCTGATGAATCGACCGTACAAATTGCCGGTACCATTCACGTCGCCACCGGCAAATGTCGGGAATACATCGCTCCACACCATGAGATAGTTGGTGCCGTCGAACACAACCAGAGCGCCGCTGCCAGTATCTCCTAACGAGATCCTGGATCCCAGGAGATTACCTCCTGAAGAAATCAACTGCGCGGTCATACTGTTTTGACTTATGCTGTCTCCCTGAATTCCCATGAGAAAATTTGTCCCGTCAAAATCCCCGCCTCCGGAAAATGTGTTGTCTTTTCCTGTCGCAATCGGGAATTCCTGGGCCAAAACGTTTGCCTGCGTCAAAAGAAATCCAGCCACGAGCGTTGACCATACAAGTATTTTTCTGAACATGATTTATTTCTCCTTTGTGTTGTGATCACCCCATTTCTTGTTGCAAGAGGCGATTCTTTTTTGCCTGGCATCGGAAACTGATGCGTGAAGCTTGGCGGAGGTTGGGAATGCGGAAATCAAGAAGGTATCGGGTGTGGACCTCGTTCCGCTTGGAGAGCTTGATGAAGAATCTACTTCTCTCCGTATTTTAGTATAGGCATTTATTGTCGCCGATTACGTGTGCGGGGTCAATTACCAAATTTGCGAACGGCGAGAGTCGTCTGGCGAGGCTTTCGAGTAACTGCTTGTAGAAAGAAGCACGATAAGATCGACCCCTTTCCAAAATGGGAATGGACATTGTCCATTTCTGTCATACGCCTCCGACTCCCTTGAGCGTTACAGAGCGGAGAAAGGGGAAGAATGGTTATTCCTTTTTTGATTTTTCTCTGCCTTTCAGCGCTGGGCTCCGAAATCGGTGACGCTGTGAACTGGTTGGTGACTGATCTCGATCTGCCTACGCAGTGCGTGACGACGTCACGCCCCTACGAAACATGCCACCCACTCTGCTTTTGCTACATGTCTTCTTGAATTGTTTCAGAGCGTAGGACGCCGAAATCACGGGCGCTGTGCGGG
>JADGQA010000051.1 GCA_017882185.1 Bacteroidota bacterium | reverse complement strand
TTCTTCGCTGGGATACTCCAGCAGCATGATCTCAACTTTCACCGGTAGATTTCAAAACTCATTCCTCTTTGCTTAGACTGGCATTCCAAGTCCACGAAGGCTGAGCTTTTTGCCGATTGGCGTTCCCTTTTGTTACTGATTGAGGATTCCACGGTTCAGTTTGTCATTCTTCTTCTCTCTCTTAGCCTCTTTTTTTTCTTGCTTCGTCTTGAGTGGTTCTTTCTTTGAACCTTTTTTGGTGTTGTGGCTTTTACTCATGATGTCTGTCCTTTTTGTTTAGGTGAAGAAACCCTGATTAGTGTAACACTCGCATATAAACTAAGTTCGATAGGACATTCCTATTGAATGATGATATGGTGAAATACAACTTTGCACAATCAGCCAAAAGGATGAAAAAGGAACTACATCTTTTTGGGACTTTCACACCTCTTTTTCAGCACACGGCGGGTTGATTGGTTCTTGCCGGCTACAAAGGAGGATCCGAAAGGGCTCATTGACCAATGAAATCAGGGTATTCTACTGGAAGTGAAAATATATCAACGCAACGGCAGCAACGCTCATCAGGGTCAACGTTATTGATCCGAGGACATTTGACCATCTCTTATTGGTGAATTCTCCCATCACTTTTTTGTTGTTACAGATGTGCATAATGATGGCAATCATGACCGGGGCCGTTAAGCCATACAAAACAGCAGTGGAAATGAGTGCTTGAATTGGGCTTATTCCGAGAAAATCCAGAGACAATCCAACTATGAGAGAAACGATAAGTGTGATGTAAAACCCTTTGGCTTCGTGAAATTTCTTGTCTAACCCTTCCTTCCAATTGAACGTCTCAGCTAAAATGTACGACAGTGAGCCAGCTAATACCGGTATTGCCAGAAATCCTGTACCGATGACCCCAACAGCAAAAAGCAGATAGGTAAGTTTCCCCGTCAATGGTTCTAATGCCTTCGCGGCTTGTCCTACCGTATCAATTTGTGTTATTCCCGCTTTATACAATACAGCGCCTGTTGTAAGGATTATGAAAAACATAACGAGGTTTGAGAATAACATCCCGAAATCGATATCCATTCTCATATTGCCCAAAATGCGCTTGTTGATGATGATCGCTTTATGGCTATGGGAAATATCTTCCGCTTCCATGGTGGCTTGCCAAAAAAACAGGTAAGGGGATATGGTGGTGCCGAGAATGGCTACAAGTATCTCAAGAAATGCTTTGTTGAAATGAATAGTCGGGACAATCGTACTCTTCATAACTTCTACCCAGTCTGCATGCACCAAGAACGGAACCACGACATACAATAATAACGTTAGGCAGAGCCATTTCAATGCAGCAGCAAGTTTCTGATATGGGAATTTTATAATAGAGAATATAAGGAGAACCGTAAAACTTATGCTGAACGCAAAGGTCGGAATTTGAGGTACGAGTAGATTTGCAACGGCTCCCATTCCCTGGATGTCTGCGCCGATGTTGAGTGTAATGGCGGGAAAACTAAACACGGCCATGAGATATAAGATACTTTTCGGATACTTCTTCTTTATTGTTGCCGTCAATCCTTCTTGAGTCACCATTCCGATTCGCGCGCACATCTCCTGGACAGCAGCCATCAGCGGGAACGTGATCATTGCAGTCCACAGAGTTGCAAAACCAAATCCAGCGCCTGCCTGTGAATAGGTTGCAATCCCCGAAGGATCATCATCGCTTGCGCCTGTAATGAGGCCGGGACCAAGTATCCGGCATGCTTTTTTAATTCTCGCCGGGAGTAAAATAAATCCATTCATATCGTTCCAGTTTTTTCCAAAACCCGTTTTTTAGCGGCAGATCCTTAAGCCATGATTTCCAGACTGAGCGTAAATGCAAACGAGGAGAAACCCAATATTCCGGGGCGAATGACGACTCCGTTCACGCAAAGATGGTGACGCAAAAGTCTCACAACCAAGGACCAAGCTGCGGGAGTATCGCGGTGTTGACGATCGATAGAACTACCGCGGTAAAGACGAATACTTCATAGATGCCGTAGTACGGACATCAATGACCAAGATTCTCACGCGATTGGACTCCAAGCGTGTCCCTCACGCGCGAGCAACTCGTCGGCTGCCCTGGGACCCCAACTGCCGGCAGCGTAGTTGGGGAAATTGCCAGGATTTGATCCCGCCCAAACATCCAGCACGGGCATCAGAAGCTGCCACGCAGCTTCGACCTGGTCGGCTCGAATGAACAACGTGGGATCATTGTCCATCACATCCCCGAGCAAAGTCTCGTAGGCCTCCGGCGAAGGGACCGCAAAGCTATCCTTATACGTGAACCGCATCTCTACCGGCCGCAACAACATCTTCGGCCCCGGGTACTTTGCTTGAAAACCCATCACAATACCTTCCTCGGGCTGTATCGACAGGACGAGTCGAGCCGGATGCCATTCGCGGCTGGACTCGGCCGGAAACGACTGATGCGGCACGCTGCGGAATTGGATTACGACTTCCGAAAACTGTCGTGGCAGACGCTTGCCCGTACGGAGATAGAACGGGACTCCTTGCCAGCGCCAGTTATCCACGAATAATTTCAAGGCCGCAAACGTTTCCGTTTTTGAGTGGGAGGAAACGTCATTCTCCTGGCGGTAGCCGCACACTTTTTTCGCGTGAAGGGTACCTCTTCCATACTGCCCGCGCACGGCGTACTTCTGAACCGCGCCACGTGGAATCGGCCGCACGGCGTGGAGAACATCGACTCTCTTATTGCGAATCTCATCGGCATTGAAGGAGACCATAGGTTCCATTGCCACAAGACAGAGGAGTTGGAGGAGGTGATTCTGCACCATATCCCGCAGGGCTCCCGCCTGGTCGTAATAGCCGCCACGTTGCTCGACGCCCACCTTTTCGGCAACAGTCATGGTCACGTAGTCGACGTAACGGCGGTTCCAAATCGGCTCGAAGAGGGGGTTGGCGAAACGAAAAGCCAGGATGTTTTGCACCGTCTCCTTGCCCAGGTAATGGTCTATTCGGAAGATTTGGGATTCTTCGAAATTGGCGGAGAGGATGGCATTCAGGGCGCGGGCAGATTTCAGGTCATGGCCGATCGGTTTCTCGACCACAATCTGCGCCCATTGTCGGTCACGCGCCAATCCGGCCTGGCCGAGGAATTTTGGAATGACGCCGAACATGATCGGCGGTGTGGCCATGTAAAAGATGCGGTGGACTTTGGCGCCCCATTCCTTTTCCAACTTCGCGCATTGTTCGGCGAGGACCGTATAAGTCTGCAGCTTGTTGTAATCTCCCTTCTGGTAGCTGATATTTTTTGCAAACTTGATCCATTCGCCGGTTTTCAGCATTCCTTGGCGCGAGAACTTCTTGACGCCGCCGTGGAGACGCCGGCGCAGCTTATCATCGCTCAAGTCGGCCCGACCCACCGCGATAACGGAAAAATGAGCGGGCATGCTTCGGTCCTGAGAAAGATCGAACAAGGCCGGCACAAGTTTCCGCCAGGTCAAGTCACCAGAACCACCAAAAATGACGAACACAGTCGGTTCGAGTTGGTCATTCGTTTTCATAATTCTCACCCTTTCTCCCACTCCGCATACAGCGTGCACTTGGTAACGATCTACTAAAAATAATTTTCATCATCATTCCTTTGGCCTTGGAAGCCGCGTTGTGCGAGCCTGCTGACTTATGGTGTGCTTTGGTCACGTTTTGAAGTACAGCGTTACCGGCGGAAGAGATTTGTCATTTTCCGACGGCGGAAGGCGTTTGCGGCTGGCTGCGATACAGAGATCCGAAGTCACCGCTCATCACATAGATAAATATAGCCACGAAAACAAATAACACGCCGACCCAGACTCGCCAATCTCGATGCGCTCGTTTCCAGTAAGGTCCATTTCCATGTTGAGCACCGTCGCTCTTCGACTCTCCGTGCAAGTGGTGGCTCTGATCAAAATTTTCCATTGGTTTTCCTTCCTTGTGGAATTCGTCCCGAACGACCCCGTGTGTCGTTCTATGGACGAGGTGATGTCAGTTAATCCGGCGGTAAGTTAACCGGCTAACCATTAATTCATATTGTTATGCTCATGTCTTTTCCATGGCAATACTATATCCGCCGCGGCGCGCGGCCCGGTTGCACCTGGCCCGATGATAAAGAGCTTGTTGTGCTGCGTGCACGTTAGCCTCGTCGCCTTTCCAGATCTCCAAAGCCGGTTGCTGGATGGCGCGGGCAAATGAAAATGCCAATGGCCAGGGCAGTCGGGACTTGAATCTGACATTCATCGCATTCAAACGTGCCGAGGCAAGTTCAGCGGATTGGCCGCCCGACAAGAACGCAATCCCCGGAACTGCAGCGGGGACGGATCGTAAGAGACACTTCACCGTGGCGTCGGCCACCTCATCCACCCCCTCTTGCTTGGGGCAGGTCAATCCCGGAAGCACCATATTGGGCTTCAGAATAATACCTTCCAGCATCACCCGTTGCGTGTAAAGCTGGGTGAAAACTGTTCCCAGGACTTCCTCCGATACGTCGAAGCATCGCTCCAGTGTATGATCGCCGTCCATGAGCACTTCCGGCTCGACTATGGGCACGAGTCCAGCTTCCTGGCACAATGCGGCATAACGAGCCAACGCGTGCGCGTTGGCCTCGATACAAGCCCGGCTGGGACTGCCCTCGCCTGCGGAAATCACTGCGCGCCACTTCGCAAAACGAGCGCCCAATTGAAAATACTCCTTCAAGCGGTCGCGCAATCCATCCAAGCCTTCTGTTATCTTCTCTCCCGGATGACTTGCCATATCTTTTGCACCGGTGTCGACTTTGATGCCGGGAATGATTCCCGCATCGCCAAAGATCTTAACGAACGGAGTACCATCTTTCTTCTGTTGGCGGATGGTCTCGTCATAAAGGATTGCGCCACTAATGAACTCACCGAGACCGGGCGTAGTCACAATCAACTCCCGATAGGCGCGACGGGCTTCCACGGTCTGGGGAATCCCCAATTTGGCAAATCGTTTGTTGCAGGTAGGATTACTTTCATCCATCGCCAGCAATCCCTTGTCGGCGGCGACCAGTTTCTTCGCAGTATCTATTAGCTCTTGCTCATTCATTTGGGGTTACTCCAATTCCAGCTCCAAATTTCCCGCAGGTCTTCGCCGAGACGAAGTACTCAAGGTCTTCATTGTTGAAGGTGAAGATTTTGAATGTCGCCGATGAGGCCGGGCGTGCGAACGAAACTACACGCGACATCGAGGTCTGAGGGTCAGAAGTGCTCATTGGCCTCCTCCGTGGCATTGGGACTGTACGGAACGAACATATACGCCACCCCGGTGCGCAGCATGAAGTGATCACTGACCTCGGAGAGTCCAAACGCGGGCTCAAGACGCACGGACCAGCCGGAAGAAAGGTCATAGGTGAGAACAGCACCAAAGTATTGCTGCTGGGCGTTCCAGTGGAATCCAAACCGCTGGTCATCCCCAAGCGCTCCAATTATCTCCAAACCGTAGCCCAGGCGGTCGAAGGAAAGCGCCGGTGTCGCAGTCATCCCGGCCATCGCTTCCATCGAAGCGCTCATCTTCGAGGGCTGGAAAAAGAGACCCAAAGCGTATCCATAATCGTTTTTGTGGGGCGCTTGGAGAGAGGTTTCTCTGATGAAATTGAAAGTTGTATTCAATCGATCCCAGTCATAATAGACAATCACACGCTGTTCGAAAGTCCGGACCCGGGTTTGGCGTGCGAGCGACAGTGCCTCGGTCAGATCTTCAGAGCCAAAACCCGCTACCTCCATTTTGTAAAGGGCCGCCCCATTCAGATCCTCGTATTCTCCATAGAGGGTCAGGTTCAACCACTGATCGTCTTGGATCACATGGATGTAAGTGTTGAGTCTCATACCGCCGTATGTGGCGGGCAGATTCGCAATCTTCTGACCCTCGGCCATGATGCCGATCGTCCAGCGCGGGGTGAGGCCGTATGCCGCCATGAACATTCCGGTGAAGAAATTGCTTCCGTAACGCGCCAATTGAAAATCCGGCAGAATCGTCAACATCAATGATTGCTCTTCGAGCGGATAACTGATCGCCGTGAAGTAGGGGTTCATGTTCATCTGGGCCCGCAACGAACAGAGCGGTGTCGCCCACAGCGCTACAGCGATCAGTAACTTTTTGCAGTGTTTGGTCTTGGTCATGTAAAATCTCCTTGAGGTCTCAGTTCCACTTTCTGCAGCCACAAAGTGTCTTGTTTATTCGCAGTCGCTCGGATAGTGAATATTCTCTCTTGCGTCAACATGGTCTACGCCAATTTTCCCGCGTTGGTCGTGCCCCACTTCCAATTCCGAATCTCCGGCAGGTCTTCGCCGTGCTCATCAATATATCGCCTATGCTTGATCAACTTGTCATTGGTAAAAAATTTCTTGCTCAGTGAATCATACTCTTCCCCACCGTCATCATTCGCCAAACCTGCGAATAAACCAGGTCTTCACCACCTGTGTCAGAATCGCATAGCCCAGCAGCATGATGGCCAGAAACAGCCAGTAGCGCGGCGGGAGCGGGACAAACCCGAGCGTCTCCGCCAGGGGCGAAACGGTCAGCCAGGCGCCCACCGCGACGATGATCAAGGAAGTGAGGATGAGCGGCCAACTGGCCCGGCTTTGGATGAACGGGATCTTGTTGGTGCGAATCACATGGATGATCAACGTCTGGGTGAAGAGCGACTCCACAAACCAACCGGTGTGAAACAGGGCCGGGTTGTGCCAGCAGTTGAAAACGTAAAGCATCAAGAAGAACGTCAGGTAATCGAAGATCGAGCTGATCGGCCCTATAAAAAGAATAAAACGCAGGATCTTGTCAATCGTCCACTGGCGTGGCCTGGTCAGCCATTCGGCATCCACTCGGTCGGTCGGGATGGTGGTCTGCGAGAAGTCGTACAGAAGGTTGTTGGTCAGCACCTGGATCGGCAGCATGGGCAGGAAGGGAAGGAACGCGCTGGCCCCCACAACACTGAACATGTTGCCAAAGTTCGAGCTGGCCGCCATCTTGATGTACTTGACAATATTGCCGAACACCCGCCGGCCTTCCAACACGCCCTGCTCCAGTACCAGGAGGCTGTTTTCCAGCAGGATGATATCGGATGACTCCTTGGCGATGTCCACAGCGCTGTCCACCGAAATGCCGACATCGGCGGCCTTTAAGGCCGGCGCGTCGTTGATGCCATCGCCCATGAAACCCAACACATGGCCCTTACTCTGAAGCGCACGGATGATTCGTTCCTTGTGTGCCGGGGCCAGCCTGGCAAAGACGCTGGTCGCACTGGAGGCTTCGGCGAGTTCCGTCTCGTTCATCGTCTCGATTTGAGAGCCGAGCAAGAGATGCTCAACCGGCATTCCCACTTCCTTACAGATGTAGGCGGTGACGATCTCATTATCGCCGGTCAGGACCTTGACGTCCACGTTCAAGTTGTGAAGCTGCTTCAACGTCTGTGTAGCGGTGTCCTTTGGCGGGTCGAGGAAGGCAAGGAAACCCAGCAGGATCAAGTCCGACTCATCCTTTACCGAGTACACCGGCTCATCGGAACCGCCCGGCATTTGCTTATAAGCCAGGGCGATTACCCGGAAGCCCTGACCGTTCAGATCGTCCGCCAACTGTCGGCGTTTGGCGTCGTGCTCAGGCAGAACTTCGATGACTTCCCCTTTGACTTCCACTCGTGTACACTTGCTCATCACTTCATCTACCGCGCCCTTGCAGATCAGCGTGTTCAATCCGGTTTCATCTTCCACCACCACCGACATAAGCCGACGCACGAAGTCGAAAGGGATCTCGTCGATCTTGCGGTACTTCTCGTCCGCTTTCAGGTGCTCTCTCAACTCCTCATGGTCAAGGATTGCCTCGTCCAGCAAATTCTTCAACCCGGTATGGTGATAGCTGTTCAGGTAGCCGTAGTGCAGTACTTTTTCGCTGGGATCACCGTACACGTCCAGATGCTTTTCGAGCACGATCTTGCCCTGGGTGAGAGTTCCGGTCTTGTCGGTGCACAGCACGTCCATCGCCCCGAAGTTCTGGATGGAGTTCAGGCGTTTGACGATCACTTTCTTGCGGGCCATTGCCAAGGCGCCTTTGGAGAGATTGACGGTCACGATCATAGGCAGCATCTCGGGGGTCAGCCCGACGGCCACGGCCAAGGCAAACATGAAAGCTTCCAACCAGTTGCCCTTGCTTAGTCCGTTGATGAGGAACACAGCCGGAACCATCACGGCGATGAAGCGAATCATCAGCCACGTGAACTTGTTGATGCCTTTGTCGAAGCTGGTTAATTGGCGCTGCCCGACGATACTGGCGGCCAGCGATCCAAAGTAAGTTCGGTCCCCGGTATGAATAACCACTGCCGTCGCAGATCCGCTCTCCACGTTGGAGCCCAGGAAGCAGAGGTTGGGGAGATCGAGTGGATTTTGAATGTCGGCCGACGCCGGGGCAGCTTTCTTCTCCACAGGCAAAGCTTCGCCGGTGAGGGCCGCCTGATTCAGGAACAGGTCTTTTGCTGAAAGCACGCGCACATCAGCCGGCACCATATCACCGGCTGCCAACCGGATGACATCGCCCGGCACCACCATCTTGAGCGATATTTCTTCTTCCTTGCCCTCTCGCACAACTGTCGCGGTGTTGCTGACCATCGCTCGGAGCTTCTCGGCCGCGTTGTCGGCACGCATCTCCTGGAAGAAACGCAACACCACGCCCAGAACCACCATCACGAAAATAACCACCGTTGCCCGCTCATCACCGGTAAGGAAGGACAGCACACCCAGCGCCATGAGCAGAAGGACCAATGGATTCTTGACGTTACTAAGGAGGCGTATCAAAGCAGATTGATGTTTCTCCCGGGCAATCTCGTTCGTCCCAACCTGCTTCAAAAGAGAATCGGCTTCCGCTTGGTTGAGGCCGCCCAGTTGCGATCCAAGCTCCTTCAGGACGGTATCGGTATCGCCACGCGCCTTTTCCAATAGTTCAACGGAATAATGCACCCCGTTGGCGTTAGCTGGCTTCGAGGGCGCCAGCTCGGCTTCGGATTGATTTAGGGTCGTTCGCATAGTGAACATCCTCTTTGGCACCTGCCTGGTTTATGCCAATTTACCTGCGTTGGTCGTGCCCCACTTCCAGTTGCGAATCTCCGGCATGTCTTGACCGTGCTTGTCGATGTACTGCTTATGCTCGACGAGCTTGGCCCGAACCATCTGCTTCAGCGTGGCGCCGCTCGCGCCCAACTGCGGCAGCCGGTTGATCACATCCTGTACCAGGTGGAACCTGTCCATATCGTTTAAGACTGTCATGTCGAAGGTCGTCGTGATGGTCCCCTCTTCCTTATAGCCCCGAACGTGCATATTTTCATGGTTGGTACGTCGGTACGTCAACCTGTGAACCAGCCATGGGTAGCCGTGGAACGCGAAGACGATCGGCTTGTCTTTGGTGAATAAAGCATCAAAGTCTTGATCACTCAGTCCGTGCGGGTGCTCGCTGCTGGGCTGCAGCTTCATGAGATCGACGACATTGATCACCCGGATTTTCAGATCGGGCAGATGTTTGCGAAGGATGGAAACAGCAGCCAGGATCTCGAGCGTGGGGGTGTCACCGCAGCAAGCCATCACCACGTCCGGCTCAGCGCCCTGGTCGCTGCTGGCCCATTGCCAGATACCGATTCCTTCTGTGCAATGCTCGACCGCGGCATCCATGCTCAACCATTGAGGCGCCTGGTACTTGCCCGCTATCACGACATTGACGTAATGTCGGCTCCTCAGACAATGGTCCCAGACTGACAGCAGGCAGTTGGCATCCGGCGGAAGATACACGCGCACAATTGAGGCCTTCTTGTTCACAACGTGATCAATGAAGCCGGGATCTTGATGGGTAAAGCCGTTATGAGCTTGCTGCCAGACGTGGGAGGCGAGCAGGTAATTGAGCGACGCAATTTTCCGACGCCACGGCAATTCCGCGGTGACTTTCAGCCACTTGGCGTGTTGGTTGAACATCGAATCGATGATATGGATGAAGGCCTCGTAGCAATTGAACAGTCCGTGCCGGCCCGTGAGCAGATATCCTTCGAGCCAGCCTTCACACTGATGCTCGCTCAGCATCTCCATTACCCTGCCATCGGTGGCAAGAAACTCGTCGTTCTCTTGCGTCCGGGCTTCCCACTGACGGTTGGTGACCTCAAAAACGGCGTTCAACCGGTTGGAAAGCGTTTCGTCGGGACCGAAGATCCGGAAATTCCGTTGTTCCCGATTGAGTTTGACCACATCGCGCAGGAACTCTCCGAGCACGTGCGTGTCGGCGGCCTGAACTGATCCTGGTGAAAGCACATTCACTGCGTACTTCCGAAAGTCAGGCATAATCAGGTCGCGCAGCAGCAGTCCCCCATTAGCGTGCGGATTGGCGCCCATTCGCCGGTCGCCCTTAGGCGCCAGCTCGGCCAATTCCGATATGAGACGTCCATTCTTATCAAACAGCTCTTCTGCCTTGTAGCTCTTCATCCAGCTTTCAAGTAGCTTGAGATGATCGAGATGTTCAGAATCCACCAGGAGCGGCACCTGGTGCGCTCGGAACGTACCCTCAATTTGCAGACCATCGACTACCTTTGGTCCGGTCCAGCCCTTGGGTGAATTAAGGACGATCATCGGCCACCGCGGCCGTGTGGTGTCGTTCATGCTCCGTGCGTTGCTTTGGATTTGCTGGATCTTCTCAACGGCTTCTTCCGTAGCAGCGGCCATGAGTTGATGCATTTTTTCCGGCTCATGACCTTCCACAAAGTAAGGCGTCCAGCCGCAGCCTCGCAGAAATTGCTCCAATTCCTCATGCTCAATGCGGGCCAGAACAGTCGGATTGGCTATTTTATATCCGTTGAGATGCAGGATAGGCAGCACAGCTCCATCGGTGATCGGATTGAGAAATTTGTTGGATTGCCATGCCGCGGCCAACGGACCTGTTTCGGCTTCACCGTCACCGATAACGCAGGCGACGACGAGTTCCGGATTGTCGAACACGGCGCCGAAGGCATGACTGAGCGAATACCCAAGCTCGCCCCCCTCGTGAATCGACCCCGGACACTCCGGTGAGACATGGCTGGGAATTCCTCCGGGAAAGGAAAATTGGGTGAACAGTTTTTTCAGCCCGACCACATCCTGACTGATGTTTGGATATATTTCGCTGTAGGTGCCTTCGAGATACGTGTTGCCTACAAGTGCAGGGCCGCCATGGCCGGGACCGGAAATGTAGATCATATCAAGATCATACTTCTTGATGACCCGGTTCAAATGCACGTAGATGAAGTTCTGTCCGGGCGTCGTCCCCCAATGTCCGAGCAGCGTCGGCTTCACGTGAGACAGTTTCAGCGGCTCCTTCAGCAACGGATTGTCATAAAGATAAATTTGGCCGACCGACAGATAGTTGGCGGCTCGCCAGTAAGCATCCATCTTATTGAGCAATTCAGGGGTGAGTGTATTGGTTTTCATGGTTCAGGCTTCTTTCAGTGCGGTCTTCGCGACAGGCCGCGACCGGGAACGTTTGGCGGATGGTTTCTTTCGCGCGCCCTCTGAAAGAACGCTCGGATATGCAATCGCGGTGCCCCGAACCTTGGCGAAGGGCGTAAGTGCGTGAACCTGACGGCGAGTTGCACTCATAATATCCTCGGTACGAATTCCACGAACTGCCAAGGCATCTCCAATGAGCGAACGATGACAGCGCCACGGCACCGCTTCAGCGCACATCATTGCGATTTGCTCCTTATTTGCCAACTGGATCAATTCGTCAAGGCTCTGCTCAAATTCCGGCGTCTGCATATAATCCGCATAACCTCGAAAGGAAGCATTGCGCCAGCCAAGGTTGAGCGAATCAGGCTTTGCATGACGAAGCCCGCCGAGTCCCGGCAGATGAACGTAACCCAATCCGGCTTTCTTCAATGAGCCTGGTAGCGAATCCTTATTGAATTGTGGGTTGTGCCAGGAACGCGGCACTGTGCGCACATCCACGACGCGAGTCGCACCGTGTACTTGAAGAAGTCGGACGAAATCTTCAAGCGTCCGCGTGGAATGACCAATGGTCATTACAAGCGGTGAATGTCCTTTCTTTGACATGTGTTTGTCCACGCGAGCGGCAGTTTTTTTGATTCTCAGCGCGCTCATTGTTCCCTTCTGAGTTTCTTGAGCGCCGAGCCCTTGTGCATGGCCAGATGGTCAGTCTTGTCGCTCTTGATCAAATACTGTGGTTCTACCTTCGAGGCACGGACGATATAGGTCTTAAACTTTGTGACCGAAGTGACCTTCTTCTTGATTGTTCCACGGACCCGGCCTGCTTCCGAGTTCCAATCTACATGATCTCCAACCTTAAAGTCCTTTTTCATCGGTATGATCTCTTATGATTCAGGTTCAGGATCGAATCATCGTGAGAATCATCTTGAACCGCTTTAAGGCTTTGAGGGCGTGCGGTTGTTGCGCTGGCATGAGAATCATCTCGCCGCTTTGCAACCGATGCGGTTTACCAGCGATGCTGATTTCCGCTTCGCCATCGAGCACATGCACGAGTGCATCGAACGGCGACGTGTGTTCACTCAGGCCTTGTCCTTCGTCAAACGCGAACATTGTCACATTGCCCATTGGCTTCTTGACAATTTCGCGGCTGACAATTGAGCCGTCCTGATAGTTCACCAACTCGGCTGCCATCGCGACTTCGGCGCTTGAGAGTCCTCTTGGTTTGGAAAGGTTTTCCGTTTGCATAATTCTCCATTTCTACTGATTCATTGAATCGGTTGCGCGGGCCTGATTCATTTCGGAATCGGCAGGCCCTAGCCCACCGCCGGCAACCCGCGGACAACGCCAGCGAGGATAAGAATGATGCCACCGGTGTCGAACCGGGCGAACTTGATGCTCGACGAGCCGCCATTGATCGTCAGGATGCGTGTGTTAGCAGGTTTCATCGATAAATCTTTCGTCATTGAGTCCAAGTGCGGATAGTTTTGCACGTGTGGATTCGTAGTCCTTGTGAAGAATGCTTCGAATCCCCAGTCCTTCCGCAACCTGGACAAACATCGGGGTGTTTTCGATATAGAGTACCCGTCGTGCTGGCGTCTGGGCGATCTCCAACGCAAGCCGAAAGATGTCTGCATCCGGTTTGCGAATGTGGACAAAGCAGGACGAAACAAAGGAATCCACAAACCCGTCCAGCTTGAATGTTCGAATCCGGTGGGAGTTCAGTTCACGCGCCTCGTTGCTGACCACGACAATCTTCAACCCATATTTCCCCTTCAGCTTGTGTACCAACTCAATCATCTCGGGGTGTGGTTTCGATTGCGCGAACATGAAGCGCCGAAACTGAGCCCGGCTGAACGGTCTCTTTAGATAGAAGACCACCCGACCCAAGTATTCTTCCAGCGTAAGCTTGCCCTCCTCGTAGGTGTCGAATGTCAGATGATGTCGATCTTCCATCTCAACGAAATTCAGCTTGAATTTCGTTGCCGCCCGTTTGCGGGCGTGATGATCCCATCCGTCGGTGAGCAGCACGCCCCCGATATCCAGAAACAGGCAATTGATTGCAGTCGCCATCTTCATGGTCTTTTCTCCTCTTGATCGGCTCATCGCTGCCAAAGGATTCGTGCCTCCTCCAGCGGGATGGCAACGTCGTCGCAGTGCGGTATCAGTCGGGCCGTATAGTCCGCCGCGGGGCGTGCCGCCGACACAGCAGCGCTGTAAACGTAGCGGCCCGACGTTTCCGCCAATTGGCGAAGGTGCATCATCGGCTGCCGCATAGGACTACCGCCATTTACGCCGTCGGCGTAAATCTCTGCCCGCACTGCCTTGGGATCGAGGTCATTGAGATAGACCTGAAACTCAAATACGTGCTGCCCGCCACGAGTCTCAACCTTCACTTCGCCGAATTGGAGCGTCGCCCATTTCTGTTCCAGACTGTTTTGCCAATCGACAATTTTTCTGCCGCTTGCGCATTTATCGGCAATGCGCATATGGTAGGCCGAGGCAGCCGGGAGGTAGTGTTGCTCGGTGTATTCGCGTACCGTGCGGTTCGCGCAGAAGCGCGGTGTCAACTGCGCCATGCTTTCTCGCATCCGCGCCACCCAGGATTGTGGAATGCCATTGGAGTCTCTCCTGTAATATTCGGGAATAACCTCTTCCTCAAGAAGGCGGTATAGTTGCTCGGCATCAGCGGCGTCCCAGGTCGGATCGTCGCCATGTTCCTGTCCGTCCCCTAAGGCCCAACCCAATTCGGGCGCATATGCTTCCGCCCACCAGCCGTCCAACTCCGACAAATTAATACCGCCGTTCACCAACACCTTCATACCGCTTGTTCCGCTCGCCTCCCATGGTCGCCTTGGCGTGTTGATCCAGACATCCACACCTTGCACTAGGTGCTCAGTCAATAGCATGTCATAGTCACTGAGAAAGATCACGTGGGGTCGGACGTCAGGCCGGTGAACGAAGTGTATCCATTCCCGAATCAAGGCCTGACCCGCCGCATCCGCCGGATGGGCTTTGCCCGCAATAATGAGTTGCACCGGGTGCTGAGAGTTGGTTAACAGATGAAGCAATCGGTCCGGATCGTGCAACAGCAGGTTCGGTCGCTTGTAGGTCGCGAAGCGGCGCGCAAAGCCCAGGGTCAATGCGTTGGGATCAAATAGATGTTTCGCCACGTCAACCGCCTCGGGAGACGCTCCTGCGGCGGTCAATTGGCGGGACAATCGTTCGCGCGCGTATTCAACAAGAGACTTGCTGGCGGCGGTGCGAAATTGCCAAAGGCTGGCGTCGGAGACGCGGCGAATGTCCTGCTCCAGAGTTTCCGTCGTCCCCATCCAGCGATCCTTTCCACACGCTTCCGTCCAAAGATCATCGGCTGGGGCCGAGTCCCAGGTCGGCACGTGGACTCCGTTGGTCACGTGTCCGATGGGCATTTCGTCCTCCGGCCAGTGGCGGAAGAGCGGCGCAAAGAGATGCCGGCTCACCTTCCCGTGCAAGCGACTCACACCATTGACCGCCCCGCTCCCGCGGACCGCCAAATATGCCATGTTGAAACTTTCCGACGAGTCGTTTGGGTTCTCGCGTCCCAGGGCCAGCAGATCATGGAGGGAAATACTTAGTTTCTTCTCCGCATAACCGCCGAGGTATTGTTCGATGATGGACGGAGCGAATCGGTCAAAGCCGGCGGCCACCGCCGTGTGAGTGGTAAAGAGGTTCCCTGCCCGGGTGGCGGCCAATGCGACTTCGAATGGCTGCCCATTCTCTTCCATGAAACTTCGGGCGCGTTCCAGGACAGCAAAGGCTGCATGCCCTTCATTCAGATGACAGACTTCCGGCTTGATGCCAAGCGCAGCAAGCAGCCGCCATCCCCCAATCCCGAGCAACAGTTCTTGCTTGAGGCGCAGTTCCGGCCCACCTCCATACAGCTCGCTGGTAATCCCTCGATGAGCGGGGAAGTTCGCAGCGTCATTGCTATCCAGCAAGTAAAGCTTCACTCTACCGACCTGGACTTGCCAGGCTCGCAACCAGACCGAGTAACCAGGCAAAGCGATCTCCAATCGCAGCCACTCGCCATTAGGCTGGCGCAACGGCGTAATCGGCAATTGTCCGGGGTCGTTATACGGGTACAAGGCTTGTTGCGCACCGTCCATGTCGATCACCTGGCGAAAATAGCCTTGCTGGTACAGCAGTCCCACGCCGACAACTGGCACGCCCAGGTCGCTGGCCGCTTTGAGTTGATCGCCGGCTACATTCCCAAGCCCGCCCGAGTAGATTGGCAAAGATTCGCTCAACATGAATTCCATGCTGAAATACGCAACACAAGTCAGAGGTGATTGTGGATGATTTTTCTCAAACCACCCGGGCGCCTCCGCCGCTTGCCGCCTGGTTTGGACCAAGGCATCAACGTTTTTGCGAAATATGGGATCTGCCAACACACGCTTGATCTGGTCGCGCGAGACCGTCTGAAGGACAACCCAAGGGTTTTGCGTGAGCTCCCACAACACAGGATCGAGCTGACGCCACACCTGATCAGTGGCGTGATTCCATGAGGAACGCATATCAAGGGCAAGTTCAGTCAAGGAACCGAACCCATCGATTTCGATGGGCAAAGAATCTCCAACCTTCCTGCTCGTGCGAGTGGGAGTTTTCATGGTTTTGCCTTCATTCGCTTAAGGATGTCAGACGCAGCTAATGGTGTCGATTCCTCAGCGGAGTTGGATTCTAAAGCCTTTGATAGAATTGCGAGCAAATCGTCAAATCCATCCTCTTTCTGATTCTTCAAAATATGATGCGCTCCCTGACGCAACACAGCAGAATCTGATCCACTTTTGATTAGGGCGCGTGATAATGGCAGCCATGCGAATTTTTTGAACCTTCTCAATGCTTCGGCGGCCAGCCAGGCTACGTCAGAGTCGGTGTCTTCGAGGGCATTCACATACTGCGGGATTGCTCGGATATCGCCGATTGCATCGAGGGTCTTGACTGCCTCCCAGCGAACATGATCCACCTTGGAATTCTGCAATGCCCGGATGAGTGAAAAGACAGCGGGTTTACCCAAAGCCACCAACGATTTCCTTGCTTTCTGTCGGGTCGCACCATCCTTGTTCGCCAGCATGTCCATCAGCGATGTTAGGTTTGTGTCTATCCATTTTTGCTTGATCATAGGTTTTTCTTCGAAGGAACAGGCGCAGCAGAATCCACGCTCAGAAAAGCGTTCACAATGTTCAGAGCTTCCTCCAGAATGCGAAGCAGATGATCCGCTCCCAGGAAGCTCCCCACGTAGATCTTGTAGATATTTTCCTTCCCGGACTGACGCACCACGATCCTTATCGTTGCTCGATCTGGACGTTCATAGCGCCGTATCGAGCCGCACAACAGTATATGTCGGCGTCGTCCGGCCCCAGAGCAGTACGTCACTGGTCGGCCCAATCAGCTGAGCCTGCACGCTTTGTCATCACGTAAGTCAGTTTCACCTCAGAGCCACAAAAACACCAGGGCGAACCAGACTATCCCGATGAGAAACGCCCCCCATACCAAGTCGCCACCCCACCTCCAGGACTCGTGGTTAAAGGTTGCAGAATTGCCGTCGGCAGCTGCCTTTAACCCGCGGCGTCGCTGGATATATCTCGGGTATGGGGCCCCCCATCTGCGATATCCCCAACCATATCCAATTGGAGTTGCAAAGAAAAGTACCATGAATAATATCCACCATAACAACCACGAGTTCATCATTTGTGTCTCCTTTAGTAAAGAATTGATTGATTGAATGAATGATTTATTTAAATACTATCGAGGTAGTCTCGCATCGATTGACATAATAAGCCTGTACGTGAGTTTCTTCCAGGAGATACTGACGCTTGTTCAGCCAGCGTGAGGAACCACTCAATAGCAACTGTTCTGGCCGAATCCTTCGGTAATTCGATTTCGTGCAAAATTTTCGGCTCCATAATGTTCTTTTCTCTATCCATTTCCCGGTGATGTCCCTCCCGCAAGAGCATCGCTGACAATTGTTTGCGCTTCCTCGAGAATGCGATGAAGATGGTCTGCACTCTTGAAACTCTCCGCATATATTTTGTAAATATTTTCGGTCCCGGAAGGACGTGCTGCGAACCACCCACTCTCCGCCATCACTTTCAACCCTCCGATAGGCGCGCCGTTGCCCGGTGCGTGGGTTAGAACAGTCTGGATTTTTTCGCCTCCCAGTTCGCTGATCTTGACCTGCTGGAGTGATAGTCTCGCCAACAGTTTCTTTTGATCCG
>JADGQA010000215.1 GCA_017882185.1 Bacteroidota bacterium | reverse complement strand
AATTTCATCATCGATGAATGCGGAAAGCAAGAATTGCATCTCTTCGTGGTTCATGTTCGTTCCTCAAAATAGTCTTTCAACAGTACACGCAAGTCCTCCCGCGCTCTGAAAATCCGAGATTTGACGGCTTGAATCGAGATCCCGAGGTAGCCCGCAATTTCCGCGTATGTAAGGTCTTCATACTCCCGCAATATAATCACTTGTCGGTGTTCCTGCGTAATCATCTGAAGCGCCCCGAGAATGATTTCCCTCTTTTCGTCATCGAGAACTCCATCCGATGCAAGGAGCTGTTTTTTTGATTTCTTTTCCCTCTCCAGCGTCCCTTCGGTCAGAAAATCAAGTGAGAGTGCTCTTTTGATTTTCTTACGTCGGAGTTCGTCGATGCACAGGTTAACCGTGATCCGATAGATCCAGGAGAAGAAGGACGCGTCAAATTCGAACTTGTCAATTGAACGATAGACGCGAACAAAGACTTCCTGCGAAATATCTTGAACTCCCTCCCTGCTACCAAGCGTCAGATAGATGATGTTCGCGACCTGTCGCTGATACCGCCGAACAAGGTCCTCGAATGACTTCGGATCACCTGCCTTGAATGCCTTTACCAGTCGGAAATCTTCAGTTGTCTGATTGCTGTCTTTCAATGTGATAAACGAAGGTCAGTTTGCAAAGTTGCTCGGAAATTAGACGTAAGTTGTTCAAAATCGATCCGCCAGGAGGCAACTAAAAGGCCCACCCTCGGATGGGAAGGATGGGCCCTTATGGTCACTCGTATGGTTGGCTAATTGAGCGCGATTTCGACGATGCCCCCACCAATCAAATCATCACCATCATAAAGAACGACTGATTGGCCTGGCGTGATTGCCCGCTTAGGATTGTCGAACGTAACTCGAATCTTACCATCTTCCAAACCCTGAGCCGAAGCCGGAGTGTCGTTGTCTTTGTATCGGACTTTTGCGGTCACTCTGATTTCTGCTACCGGACGTTCGCAGCCGCTCCAGTTCACTCCTGATGCAATGAGCTCCCGATGATCGAGTTGTTCAGCTGATCCGATGGATACTCTATTCTTCAGGCTGTCGATACCCGTGACATACATCTTCCGACCAAACGCACCGATCCCTTTTCGCTGCCCGATGGTATAGAATGGGAACCCCTTGTGCGATCCAACGACCTCATTTTCATGGATCACTTCGCCCCCAGAAACTCGGGTTTCAAGATCCGGTACTTGCTCCTTCAAGAATCGTTCATAATTGTTGTCAGCCACAAAGCAAATCTCGTAGCTCTCATCCTTTGAGGCATTCCGCAAGTCGAGCCTTCGTGCTATTTCCCTGACCTCGGGCTTTGTCAGGTTACCAAGTGGAAATATTGTTTTGCTAAGCGCGACCTGCGAGACCGCCCACAAGGCATACGATTGATCTTTCTGCTCGTACTTCCCGCGTGAAATAACATAGCGCCGACTTCGTTCGTCAAAACGCAGGCGTGCATAGTGACCAGTAGCAATCAGATCTGCGCCCAACGCTTCTGCTTTAGCCAGCAACTGACCCCATTTGATTTCCCTGTTACAAATAACACAAGGATTTGGGGTCCTGCCTTTCATGTATTCTTGAACAAAATTTGAAATCACTTCACGGCCAAACGCTTCACGGAAGTCTACGACGTAGTGGGGTATACCGAGCTTCGCAGCTACAAGCCGGGCATCATTGACTGCTCCCAACCCGCAACAGCTCGTTTCGTTGGCAACATTTCCTCCCACCTCGTCGAAATCGTACGTTTTCATCGTCACGCCGATAACGCGATAGCCTTGCTCCAGAAGCAGCGCGGCGGTGACGGAAGAATCCACGCCGCCACTCATTCCCACTACAACAGTCTGGTTGTTGGAATTAAGGTTCATACTTGAGTCTAAGATACGGAATAAATCGACACGAAGAAAAGCGACAGGAGTGATCCTGTTAGTAGAGTCATAGCTACATATTCATCCGAATGCAGGCCTTGTTTAGTTGCGGAGAGCCTTTTCGATTGCGGCTTTGAGCTCTTGATAACTCTGTTTGCCGACGAGAAACGCTTTCATATTTCCTTTTGCATCATAAATAAACGTAGCCGGAATTCCTCCTCCCCATCGCTTATTGAATGCATCGATGAATTCATCTTCGGCTTCAATCTTTGCGATATAGAACTTGAACTGCGCTTTTTCTTTCGCAATGAATGGGATTACCTTGGACAATTCATCGTCGCAATCATCTCCGCTGACTCCCACGAATTCAATCTTCTGTCCCTTCATTTCATCCGACAGCCGTACGATGTCCGGAAACTCCTCAACGCACGGCTCGCACCAGGTCGCCCAGACATTGATGAAGAGTGCTTTCCCCTTTCGCGACTGGATGAGTTTCTTCAGCTTTGATTCATTAAGCCGTTCGAGATGCCGAACATTCTTCGATTCGATTGTCGAGGCATGAGTGTCCGCTGGAATGGTCTTTCCAGCAGAAAAGGGAATACTTGCGCTGAGAACACTACAGAAGACGAACGCTGCAATCATTTCATTCCACCTTTTTGATAGTGCAACCGAAAGCCTTTGTGGAACTGACTGCAATGCGCTTTGATCTCAAAACCTCATCGAGCGCAGATCGGAGATCATTTGATGTCACTTTGTCTGCTCTCGAGGAATTGTCAATACGACCGTGATAGAGAATTTCGAGATCGGGGTTCAAGACATAAATTTCAGGAGTCACTGTTGCACCGAGTCTATCAGCGATAACGTTCTTCCAATCCTTCAGAATTGGAAATCTGAAGCCCTTGTCCTTGGCGTGATTCTTGATCTCCTCTACACTCTCTCCCTTGTTGGAATTGATTGCAACGAATGCAACCTGCTTGTCGCTGTAGTCCATGTATAAACCATTCATCCGGTCGTTGTATGAATTTGAAACCGGACATTGTGTTGCAATGAACATGAGTACGATTGCCTTCGAATTCTTGTAGTCTGTAAGAGAATGCTTCACGCCATTATAGTCCTCCAATGTGAAGTTATCAGCTTTGGCAGGACGCTCATTCTTCACCATGGAACCACAAATGAGTACGACACCAAAAAGGACTGCGATGATCTTCATGGTTTTTCTCCTTGTCATATGAACAGTTTTTGTGAGAGAGATCCCAAACACAGTTCCACACGCTTCATTGAGGATGGCGGATATTGTCTTTAAACAAGGCACGGAGGAAAATAGTTCGCCTTCACAAATTCTTATTCCACCGTACCTCGATTTTGTGCACAAAAACTGCACCAGCATCGTGATAATTGATCGGCTCTTCGTTTGTTACGGGAACAGAGACAGAGATGGTTGCGACGGCGAGTCCTCCTGAAGTCACGGGAGTTTCTATGGAGATGGAAGCGATCTTTGGAGAAGAAATTGCAGCAAGGTTGTATCTCAACCACATTCAAACAGAGATGATTGACCTAGATGGTTACATCAATTTGCAGGCTAAGTTGATTGTCGGTGTCGCCCTGAATTTCATTTGTGCCCGAGCCCAGACTTTTCATTCCCGGCTTTAGCGTGGTCGAATACTTAACGGAAATTTCGAAAATACCTGTTTCATACCTTGTGAGGACGTACATTCGAATTCCCTTCCCGAAAAGCGCTGGGTTTACGAAGGTCCCGTG
This sequence comes from Bacteroidota bacterium, assembly GCA_017882185.1. Taxonomy (GTDB): domain Bacteria; phylum Bacteroidota; class Ignavibacteria; order UBA10030; family UBA10030; genus JADGQA01. The sequence goes on along the minus strand of JADGQA010000215.1, from coordinate 2,530 downwards.
CAACTCACTCTCATATTCATAGATACGAGAATCGTAAGAATCCGTATCGAACACAACCACTCTTCCATCTATGCTGAGTCGTGTCTTCGGTCTCAGCCGCATATCTTGGTAGAACAAAAATCCGGTCGCAGCAGGGCCTGCAAGAGAATATTCCACTCGCACACGCTCCATCCGAGTCCGCCATCGAACCACAGTGGACGGGTTCCATTCGAATGATGCTCTGTAGTTTGCCTGGATCCTCCTGCCAACGGCCGTCGTGGACCTCGAAAAAGAATCAAAAAGGATTTCTTGGTCTGCCTGACTCTTTTGTTTCACTTGAAACTCAAATGATGAGTTTTCACCCGACTGCAGACAGACAACACTCAGGAATTCATTCCCATCCGTTGGAAGCAACGACAACGTGCTTGCTCCGACCGTTGCGAATTGATCGTAATACGCTGAGACAACGAGCCAGGAGAAGAGGGGCAGTCTCGCCGAAGTGTATACTCCCTTTTCATTCTGGAGTTTACTCCCCGATTCGCCAAATCCAAATCCGTGGAGGCTTACAAATCGCTGGGGGTAGTAATGAAAGACAAGTGCGACATCCAATGCAGAGATAGGTTCAAGAACAATTCCGCTTATTACGGCGGTTGATCTCGCACGGTCGACTGCCACCTCGGCGAAAGTTCCGAAGGCGCTCGAAGCATAGGAGAAATCGATACTCTCGACCGACGCGTTCCGACCATGAAAGCCATTGATTCCCGAAAGAGCAACCAGATGATCAAAATTCGTCGTGTAAGCTCGAATGCCCATCCTGAATCCGTCAAAAAGTCGACCTTCAGCATTCACACCCATCACTCTTTCAGACGAGGAGGACTTTGCCTGTAACTCTGACTGTGTCCTGAATAAACCGGAGGCATCAAAACTTGAAATGGATCCTTGATCATTCAGATTCGCGTTGATGGCTCTGCGGGACATAAATCCCGTCACAACGACTCCACCCAATCGAGCCTGGATCGCAGCTCCTCTCAGGAAACCATTTTCATCTGATGAAGCATATGGCTGAAGTCCACGTGGATTTTTTGTTATGGTCGAAATCACTTCACTCCCTTTTGTTGTCCCTGTAGAACGCCATAACGCCAGGCCTTGGCCCGCCTCGACCACATAATCTCCTACGATACATCTCAAGGATTTTGTCGTATTCGAAACACTCAGGAATCCTGATGAAAAATCTGCAATGTTTTTTTCCCCCTGATCTTTTTCTGATAGCCATCCTGCCTCCAACGAGAATTCAGAATTGAGGATGTAGCGCCCTTTGATTCTGTTGTAAATCTTGTAGGGATTTCCGGAGTATGTTCCATCAAGAAATCCGCGTTGATCCTGCAACCGGCGAATCGTTCGTTCAGTGTAGCGGACCGACACTCCTTCCGCCGCATCCTGGCTGATGGATTGTTTCTTGACGACGAGAAACCCTCGAATTTGCAGAAACAGGGTATGATCCATTCCTTCGACGTGAAGTAGCTCGTCAACAGAACTAAATCCGTGTTCCGGACGAAAGGACACGATCCGAGAGGCGAGCATAGCATCGATTCCGGGTACTTGCTGGAGATCACTTGCAGCCGCGTCATTCAAATCAATCGGTGTCTCGCTCAATTGAATGAGCTTCTCCGCAAACTGAGAATCTTCAACATCGCGTGTTCCGTTTTCCAATGCCGATTCGACGACCTCTTCGATATCATTTTCAAGAGTATCCGGAATCGTCTGGCTAAACATGTGCGATCCGAAGACCAGCCCGCAAACAAATGCCTGCAAGACTCGTTTTGAACCTAGCTTCCCCATTGTATCGCCACTTCAATTTGGTGGGTCCATCCGAGATCCGAATGGCTGTACCCGGCATATCCGAATTCGATTGAGGCGTATCGAATCGCAATTCCCGCACTGAATTTGTCTGGATTGTTCGCGACACCACATCGAAGGCTTACAAATTCAAAGAACGTTTCTTCGATGCCGGCCTTGACGACAAGCGGAAATTGGACGTCTTTTTCCACCTCCGTTACCAGACAAAAATTCTTAAACGGGGAATAGCAGGTTCCAATCGCGAGGTATTGCGGCAATCGTTCATGATTTAGACCAATCCGCACTGCCGTAATGTTCTTGAGGCAAAATCCTATCGTCAACTTGTCAAGAGGTCTGCCAAGGAGGCCAACATCAAGAGTGACGTCATTGGACACCCCGTACCGCGCAATTGCTGTGCGCTCCACATTGATTGCCGCACCAACCGAGACCCCGGTCTCCAGATTGACACCATAGCCTAATCCGATGTTCGTAGTCCGGTACAGATCAAAACCGAACTGTTCGATAAATGCGCCGACAGTCCCGGGATTGACAGCATATGCAGCGGAGAGTGAGATTGTTCTTAGTTCAGGAATTCCAAATTGTTGCGGAACGTAGAAGGTAGCGAGTTCGGGAGTGCGAATTTGCACCAATCCGGCCGGATTGTAGGAGACAGCCCATGGATTGTCAGCCAGTGCAACAAATGCGTTGGCTAGTG
>JADGQA010000050.1 GCA_017882185.1 Bacteroidota bacterium | reverse complement strand
CCTTGCGGATTACATCAAGGAAGTTTCGCCCGATGCAGTATTCTTTGGGAAACAATCGATTGACGGCGACGATGCCGCAGTTGGATCGATGGTCGCCGAAATGCTGGAACTGCCCTCTGTTTCGGTTGTTGTGAAACTGGAGATCACCGATGGAAAAGTAATTGCGGAGCGCGAAATCGAAGGAGGGCACGAAAAGGTGGAAACGAGACTTCCGGCGGTTTTTACGGCTCAAAAGGGGCTGAATGAACCTCGGTACCCTTCGCTAAAAGGAATCATGGCAGCGAAAAGCAAATCAATTGAAGAAAAAGTACCCGTGCCAGTTCCAGCAAAGGTTGAAGTGCTTGGTTTGCAGCGCCCGCCGTTAAAAAGCGCTGGAAAAATCGTTGGGACAGATGCGACCGCAGTTGCCGAGCTGGTGCGACTGTTGCACGAAGAAGCGAAGGTAATATGAGATTTCGAAGTTCGAGTTTGCGATTTCGTAATGCAGGAATGCAACGTATAGAACGACCGATTTTCTCCTTTTCACTTTTATATTTTGACTTATGAAGATCCTGGCGGTAGCGGAACAACGAGATAACAAGCTGAAGAAAACCGCATTCGAGGTGACGAGAGCGGCACGAACGATAGCAGATCAGCTATCCGCAGAAGTTGTGGCCCTCGTGATCGGCGAAAACACACAGAGTGTTGCCGGTGCGCTCGGAGGGTATGGCGCGAATCGCGTGGTCGTCGTCGACAATCCAAGATTGAAGCTCTATTCCACGACCGGCTATGCAAAAGTCGTCGCAGAGGTAGCGAAGAAAGAACAAGCTTCGATCGTGATGTTCGCTGCTACGGCGATGGGTAAAGACTGCGCTCCCCGGGTCGCAGTGAAATTGGATGCTGGCCTTGCCGCCGACTGCACGGCACTTAAAGTGTCGGGAGGTGATATTCTTGCGATGAGGCCTCTCTATGCAGGAAAAGTAACGGCAGAAATCAGAATCACATCTCCAACGAAGGTCTTTACGCTGCGGCCAAACGTTTTTTCCGCCGGTACGCCGAGTGCATCAACAACAACGGCAGAAAAAGTTGAAATCCTTATGTCAGACAGCGATTTCGGAACTTCTGTGAAGGAAGTGACGCAGTCCTCCGGAAGAATCGATGTTGCAGAAGCAGATATCATCGTAACGGGCGGTAGAGGATTGAAGGGTCCGGAGAATTTCAAAATGATTGAAGAACTGGCGGCTGCCTTTGGAGGAGCCGTTGGTGCCTCACGCGCCGTAGTAGATGCAGGGTGGCGCCCCCACGATGAACAAGTCGGCCAGACCGGCAAGACCGTCTCTCCAAACCTGTATGTTGCAGTTGCAGTGTCCGGGGCGATTCAGCACCTTGCGGGAATGTCATCTTCAAAGTATATTGTAGCTATCAATAAAGACAAAGAAGCTCCCATCTTTCAGATTGCCTCGTATGGGATTGTTGGAGATGCGTTCGAGGTTGTTCCGGCTCTGACGCAAGAAGTAAAGAAACTGCTCGGTAAGTAAACCCGGGCTCATTGAATGAAGGTCAAGATCAGTGGAAAAAATTCAGGTTGATATTTTGGGATTATCCACCAGCCAGACGAGTGGTGGTGCCTATGCTCTCATCCTGAAGGAGGTCAGCGGTCCACGCCGCCTTCCGATTATCATTGGGGCATTCGAAGCTCAATCCATTGCGCTTGAAATGGAGGGCATTAAACCACCGCGGCCGCTCACGCACGATTTGCTGAAATCCGTCATCGACACTTTGGGTGGAGGACTGAACGATGTTATCATCAGCGAGTTGAAAGAGGGAACATTCTACGCGAAGCTCACCATCGATAGCCAGGAGGTGGATTCGCGACCCAGCGATGCCATTGCGTTGGCGGTAAGGTACGGCGTGCCGATCTACGTTGCGGATGAGGTGATGCAAGAGGCTTCATTTGTTCCGCAAAATGAAGAAGAAGAAAAGATCACACCGACCCCGACAGCGGCCGCAAGTGAGGAAAAACCGAAATCGAAACCCAAAGGCACCAAACTTGATCAGCTCCAGGAGCAGCTGGACGAAGCCATAAAAAAAGAAGACTATGAAAAAGCTGCTCAACTTCGGGACGAAATCAAGAAGCTTCAGGCCCGCAATTCGTAGAAACCGACTTGCCACAGGTCATCACCGTCGCACTCTCTCACTTTCCTTGTCAGATACAAACATAAGGAGGTCATTTCTGTGAATACTCTTTGCTCAAGACTGAGGTTTACAGCTATTGTGGCGATCACGGGCTGGAGCGTGGCAATTTGTGTCCAACAGCCCGATCGTGTTTCGCAACTCATTGCTGAAGGGAACGATTACTCTGAGAAGCAATTTGACAATCAAAAGGCGCTCGACAAATATCTGCAGGCGGATGCTCTATCTCCGAATAATGACGAGATTCTCTGGCGGATCAGTCGTACCTATGTCGATATCGGCGAACATTTACCCGCTACCAACGACGAGGAACAAGAAAAGCAACTCGAAACGTATCAGAAAGCGCTGGACTTCGCCAACAACGCTGTGACGGCGAATCCGAAGAACTCGATGGCCTATTGCCGAAGGGCGATCGCAACAGGGAGGGTTGCTCTGTTCAAGGGAGTCTTCAGTGTCGGCGGCCTTGTCAATGCGACACGCGACGATTGTCTGAAAGCCATCGAACTCGATCCATCAAATGCTGCCGCGTATTATGTTTTGGGGCGCTCGCACGCAAAACTGGTGGAAAAGCCAAGAATCATTCGCTGGCCTCTCGGACTTGGATGGGGCAACATCGATGATGCAATCAAGAATTACGAAAAAGCAGTCTCATTGCGGCCGAGTTTCATTATGTACCACTTGGATGCAGCGCGTGCCTATGTCGAGAATGATGACTACGCAAAAGCGAAGGTACAATTGAACGTCATTCCGGCACTCGCAAAGGAGGATGAAGACGACGACCAGTTCCGGAAGGAGGCAAAGGAACTTCTGGATCAAATCAAAGACAAATAGAAACCGCCCGAAAAATCAGAAAGCCCGGCGTACGGAACATGGTGCGCCGGGCTTTTTCATTGTCCAAACATCTTGGCTTGATGGGGGAACTACGGTTCATCTCCCTTGATGGGAAGACCGGAGGCTGTCTTTCCTGACCCTAGAGTGGCATTCCGATCGTGTCGAATAGCCATCATGAGTCCAAAGATGAGATAAACGCCTGCAAGGTAATAGGGAAATGTGTCATCGATTTCAAACAACGGTCCGGAGATGATTGGTCCGATCACCATACACATCGACATGAGTGAAGAAAGCATGCCGAGCTTCTCTCCTTTTGACTGCGGATTAGCAGCTCCTGCGACCTGGCTCGTCAAAACGACGCGCAGGACAGATTGCCCTGTGCCGATGAAGAGCGTCGCCACGATAAAAAGATACAGTGATCTCGTGACAAACAGTGTTACCCCGATGATTAATGCCCCGAGCATTATTTTCTCGAGTGCACCTTCGCTGAAGCGTTTGAGCCAAAACCGTTTGAGAAGAACACCCTGATTAATCGCAACAACAACGCCCATCCCAGTAAACGTGAGACCTGTAACAAATGCATTGAAACCGAAATTCTTGCTGACGAACAATGAAAACACTGTTTGAGATGTCACATTGGCAAGTCCAAACATCATCCACGTTACAAACAGTGGGCGCAGCTCAAAATCCTGGATAGCCCGTTGAAGAGGCACAAGGGGGTTAAGATTGAGTCGTATCTCGGTGTTTTTGCGCTTGTTCGTTTCCGGAAGGAAGTAGTATGCTGTAATGGCGTTGATGGTGGCGAGTCCGCCTGCAAACCAGAACGGAGTTGCGTGTGAGATCGTCGCGAGTGCTCCTCCGATGATTGGGCCAAGCATAAACCCAATGCCGAATATTGCTCCGATGAGACCGAGATTGACCGTTCGATCTTCTTCGTTCTCGGATATGTCGACCAGGTAACTCTGGGCAATCGAAAAATTCCCCGCCGCGGCGCCATCAATGATGCGACCGAGAAACAGGATTGGAATTGAAGTGGCGCCGGCAAAGACAAACCAGCCAATGGCCGTGCTGGTGATGCTGAGTATTAATACCGGTCTTCTGCCTATACGGTCCGATATGGCACCCAAGAGCGGCGAACTGAAGAATGCGAAAAAAGAGAACGATGCGAACAGGAGCGTAACAATCGTGGCCGATGCACCAAATCCTGTCACATAGAACGGTAAAATGGGAATAACAATCCCGAATCCGATGACATCGACCAGAACGGTAAAGATGATAATGAGTTTTACTTTTTTCATACTTCTGCAGTTTCAGCGAGGGATTGTCCGGAACGCTCTGTTGCGGCGGAGGAATCCCCGATTTGTTCGCGATGACCGCTCCCAATTGAACATTCAAAGAAGTATATTTCAGTATTCCAAAGATTTATCACGATCAACGTGCAGACAAAACATCCGGACCGAGGCGGGCTTCTTCTTGGCGCTCACATGTCAATTGCAGGGGGCGTCCATACTGCGATCGAACGCGGGAACCGGATCGGCTGTACAACGATTCAAATGTTTGTGAAGAACAACAATCAGTGGCTGGGTAAGCCGCTGGCAGAAACCGATAGAGCAACGTACAAAGACCTTCTCTTGAAATCAAGCATCGGACCTGTCGTCGTTCATGACACGTATCTCATCAATTTGTGCGCGAAGGACAAATCGATTCTGCGGAAATCGCGTGCGGCACTGAAAGATGAACTCAATCGATGCGAGTTACTCGGTGTCGCCTATCTCAACTTTCATCCTGGTGCGCACGTTGGGCTCGGCGAAACAGAAGGGATCAAGTTGATTGCAGAATCACTGGACATTGTTCACGATCAAACGAAGGGCTATCACGTGAAAAGTGTGATCGAGACGACGGCGGGACAGGGGACGGCAATCGGCTATAGATTCGAACAAATCAGGAGCATCATCGATGCCGTCGAAATAAAAGAACGTATGGCTGTCTGTGTTGACACGTGCCATGTATTTGCAGCAGGATATGACATCACAACCGAGGCCGGCTATGAAAAAACATTTGATGAATTTGACGCGATTATCGGTCTTGCCAATCTCGTCGCTTTTCATGTGAACGATTCCAAGCGTCCGCTTGGATCCAGGGTCGATCGTCACGAACACATCGGGAAAGGATACATTGGCCTCGCCGGATTCAGATTGCTTATGAATGACGAGCGTTTCAGAAGTATCCCGAAAATCCTGGAAACTGTGAAGGGTCCCGATATGGAGGAGGACATCGCGAATATGAAGGTATTGAGGCGTTTGATCAAACCAAGGCAGGGGGAATAAATGTCAATTAGACCGAATTCCCTTGTTCCTGTTGCGTGCCCATCCATGGCTTCTTGACATCTTTTCCCAATCAGTGTACCTTGGTATCAAAGAGCATTCTATGATCGAGCAAAATACATTGAAAGAAGCACTTGACCGGAACACCAGAGAGGGAACACTCTATACTACCATGCCAAACGGTTGGGTTCGGTGTTTCTCGTGCGGTCATCGTTGCAAAATACCACCGGGCAAGGATGGAATCTGCAAAGTGCGATTCAACCAGGATGGCAAACTCTACGTGCCGTACGGCTATGCAGCAGGTATCCAGCTTGATCCGGTTGAAAAGAAACCATTTTTCCACGCATACCCTGGTTCGAAGGCGCTCAGTTTCGGCATGCTCGGTTGCGATTATCATTGTGCTTATTGCCAGAATTGGGTTACCTCTCAGGCGCTTCGCGATCCGATGGCAATTTCGTCGATGGAACACGTAACACCGGAGGAATTGGTCGATCTCGCGCTGAAGTCCAAAGCTAAAATTCTTACCAGCACATATAACGAACCGCTGATTACGAGCGAATGGGCAGTCGAGATTTTCAAGCTTGCGAAACGTGTCGGTCTGGTCACCTCGTACGTATCGAATGGCAACGGAACTCCTGAGGTGTTGGATTATATTCAGCCTTGGGTAGATCTGTATAAGATCGACCTCAAAGGATTCAGCCAGAAGGAATACTCGAAACTTGGAGGTTCCCTCATGAACGTTCTGGATACCATCAAGAGCGTCTATGCACGCGGGATGTGGCTCGAGATCGTGACGCTCATAGTGCCTGGCTTCAATGATTCGACTGAGGAATTGACTGAGATTGCAAAGTTCATCGTGTCTGTTTCTCCCAATATTCCCTGGCACGTCACCGCGTTCCATCAAGACTACAAAATGATGGACCCGGCGAATACTTCCGTTGCTACTCTCATGAGAGCAAGGAAGATTGGGCTGGACAAAGGACTGCATTACGTGTACGCGGGAAATCGACCGGGCGAAGTCGGTGAAACCGAAAACACTTTCTGCCCGACTTGTGAGGCGATGCTCGTGGAGCGCCATGGATTTCGCGTAGTGAGCAACAATCTAAAGAATGACCAATGTCCCAAATGTGCAACGAAAATACCTGGACGATGGGGTTAATGATCCGCGCAACTATTCCGCTTGAGTGTGAATCGGATTCAAAAGGACAGATCAATGAGACCGATGCTGAATGAGCGTGAAATGCAATATGTCAACGCAGTAATGAAACGCGATCGCATGAGAATGCGGCTGGGATGGTTCTTCATGATGCTGTTGGTTGCAGGCGGGATTGTCTTCGTGACTGCGGCATTCCTGACATTGCGGAAAATGAATGATCAAACAGCTTTGTGGGTGACAGTGCCGGGGTTTGTGATTGGACTATCGTTGATGGTGCTTTCAATGGTTGGTGTATCTTGGGTCAAGCAACAACATCTTATTGCATCTATTCTGAAAAAACTCCAAGAACAAACCCCGGACGAAGAAAGTCACTGACAGATTCGAATCAATCGTTGGAAAGGAAAGAACACGATGTCAAAACCTCGATCCATCTCGATGGTTGTTACTGTCAAAGCAGGACCATTAGAGGTATTCCAAGCACTTACAAATTCGAAGAGCATTCTGGAGTGGTCCGGCCAGCGGGGAAAGGTTGAAGCACAGATCGGCGGCAAATTCGAAATGTTCGATGGATGGGTCAAGGGAAAAGTGCTTGCGTACCAGAAAGGGAAAGCCCTGTCCTATACTTGGCATCCGGACGACTGGGATGAGAAAGCGGAGCCATCGATTGTTCGGTATGCATTCACTGCCACAAAAGGTGGGACAAAGATCGTTCTCAAACATTCCGGCTTTCCCAATGAACAGGCACGAAAAGAGCATCACGGCGGATGGACAGATCACGTTTTTGAGCCGCTCAAAGGATACTTTGCATCTCGTTGACTCAGGCACTGACAACCAGTTTGCCAGGCAAGCCTTCCCCCACCTCCAGTTTTCTGTTTGAGTACTTACGGCACTCGGAAGACGATTCGTCGATAGTCTGCTTCCATGTCGGGGATCCGTCGTTCCATTAGTTGACTCAAACAATCCATCAGTTGAATTGCAGAGCCCGACAGAGCAATAGAGGGAACGTTTCCAGATGAATTTTATCTGACAAAAGAGTATAATTGCACACCATTCAAACAATGGAGAAATCTTTGGACAAGTTTACTTCCTACCTGGCAACCGGTCTGTTGGGTCTGTTGGTTATTGCCGGATGTTCCGCACCGTCAACAGAAAAGACGGCGAAAAGTCCTGCCTCGCGGCAACCAGACCTGACTCTTCAAGTGGCAAGCCTCAACCTTTCGGGATTCAACAGGCGATTTGAAAAGAATGATATCAGCAAATTCTCGAAGTCCCTCAGAAAAGAGCAAATCGATATTCTTTCCGTGCAGGGCATTACACGGTATCCGGGAGTTGAAAGCAGAGTAGATTTTGTCAATGAGCTGGTGGCGAAATCGGAAATGCGTTATACATTCGGCGAGATGTTTAACAGTTCTGGGCGACAATCGGGCAACGGGATCTTCAGCGCCTATCCGATGCGCAACACGCACAATGATGCATTTGATGGAGTGCGATCTGCCACCTTTGAAGCCGCACTCCAGGCATCTGTGGATGGTGGTGTCAAAGATATTATTGTTGTCAGTACGATGCTGCCTTCAAAGGCGCCTGAATCAGACGAGTCCGCTTGCATCGGCATCATTGCGAAAAAAAGCATCGCCCTGCCAAATCAACCGATGATCGTGACGGGAAATCTTCCACATTCGGACGGCATTCGGGAAAAGGGACCGTACGAAGACGTTGCAGACTCGGCGAAGAGTGCAAATGACAAAGATCCGCATACCCGTATCTGGTTCACCAATGACGGTTCATTGAAACTGCTCGGTACGCGAACCGTGGAGACAGAATTCGGACCGATGTTGGTCGCACAATTTGGTCTGTTTCGATAAAACGATTCGATGATCGGACCGCGAACCGTCGTGATACGTTTCTTTATCGGACGAAAGATCTTCATGTATTGAAGGACAAAACCTTGCCTGCAAAAGCCACAGTGTTCAACAGAATTAGCGACGACGCAGTGAAAGAGAAAACGCGCAGGACATGGAAGCAATGGTTTTCAATTCTCGATGCGTTTGACGTTGCGGAAAAGGGGCACAGACTTGCAGCGAAACATCTGCTCGAACGATACAAGCTTGGTCCCTGGTGGTCTCAGGCCGTTGTGATACGGTACGAATGGGAGCGGGGTCTGAGGATCATCAAGAATCAACGGACTGTCTGGCCGAAGCACAGATTGTTCCTAGAAGAAGAGGCAAGTTCGCTGATAAATCGTACTATGAATCGTCAGCATTAAAAATCTGATCCGGAGACTCATAAACCATGTGGATATTCGATTACAGGCTGCTGGAAATAGTTGCGCGCACTGCAATCATTTACCTTGCTGTTCTGGTAGGTCTTCGATTGACGGGGAAACGCGAAGTGGGTCAAATGACTCCGATTGATCTGGTACTCCTGATCCTCATTGCCAACGCCGTCCAGAATGCAATGACCGGACCGGATACTTCCGTAACGGGTGGAATTGTTGCCGCAGCAACACTCCTCTTGCTGAATTTCATTGTTTCGCACCTCCTCTTCAGCAACAGAAGACTGCGACGTTTCGTGGAAGGTACTCCGACAATTCTCATACGCGATGGAGAATTCGTTCTCGAGAGTCTTGCGAGCGAACATATTACACCCGACGAAGTTCGCCAAGCCTTGCGCGAACACGGCGTCTCCAGCGTGGAGGAAGTCGGTGTTGCCGTTCTCGAGGTCGACGGTTCTATCAGCGTTCTGAAAAAAGTTGAATTGCCTTCACAGGAACAACCCCACCATCGCTTCAGATTTCATCATTTGAAGCACGGCTGAATAATCTTCTCCGACTCGTTCGGGATGCTGTTTCTTCATCTCACCCCGTTATCAAATCTGACCTCTCAAACCTGAGAATCGCTTGACCCGCCTATTTCATGTTTGAGAACTACCTTGCAAGCCTTCAACAAGTGCCCCTCAAATCTCGCTTTAAACTCAAATCCAATCGAGATTGACGACAGTCTAAGGTAACAGTTCTTGGCACGGGCGTTGCCTCGTCATTCCGCGGACTGGTGGCTTCACTATGGCGTCTTTTCAACGCACGGGTCAATTGCAAACGTGTTCAGGCTTAATAAATCCGGATTGATAACGAGGGATTCGCATGACTAAGTACAAGATCGCGTGGCTGCCGGGGGACGGAATAGGCGTCGATGTCCTCGAAGCAGCGAAGATCGTGCTCGACAAAATTGGACTTGATGCTGAATACATCCACGGAGACATTGGTTGGGAGTTCTGGTGCAAGGAAGGAGATGCGTTTCCAGAGCGGACTATCGATCTGCTAAAAAATGTTGATGCAGCAATGTTTGGTGCGGTCACTTCGAAGCCGGGGAAAGCCGCTCAGGCAGAACTCACTCCCGAATTGCAGAAACTTGGCCCAACCTATCGTTCGCCGATCGTGCGGATGCGCCAAATGTTTGGCCTCTACAATTGTCTCCGGCCGTGCAAGGCCTACCCCGGCAATCCTCTCAACTACAAGGAAGGCATTGACCTCGTGGTTTTCAGAGAAAATACCGAAGATCTCTACTCTGGAGTTGAATTCAATCCAGTACCTGCAGCCCTTGCTGAGATACTCACCAAAGTGTCCAAGCCTTTCATCCCCTTTAGCACGCTCCCTCTGGACCAATATGCCGTGTCCTGCAAGATCAATACGAGAAAGGGTTCGGAACGGATTGTCCGTGTCGCCTTCGAATTTGCACGCAAGTTCAAACGTAAGAAGGTCACGATCGTCCATAAGGCAAATGTTGTCAGGGCGACAGACGGGCTATTCCTTGAAATTGCGAAGGAGGTTTCCAAATCGTTTCCAGAAATTCAGTTTGACGACGCTAATGTTGACGCGATGACCATGTGGTTGCTGAAGAATCCTTTCAATTACGATGTCCTCGTTGCCCCTAATCTCTACGGCGACATTATTTCCGACCTCTGTGCCCAGATGGTTGGTGGATTGGGATTCGGCTGTTCCGGCAACATTGGCGATAAGCTTGCCGTCTTCGAGCCCACGCACGGTTCGGCTCCGAAGTACGCTGGCCAGTACAAAGTCAATCCCATCGCTACGATTCTGGCGGTGAAAATGATGCTCGACTGGCTTGGGGAAGGTGAGAAAGGTTGTATGGTGGAAAAAGCCGTTGCGAACATCATCAAGGAAGGAAGAGTTCGGACATACGATATGGGAGGAAAGGCCACAACGCTGGAAATGGCACAAGCAATCGCCGCCAAAATGTAAATGAATATTCGCTGTAGGTCATGAAACAAATCATCATTCACGAAGTAGGTTTGCGGGATGGTCTGCAGATGGAAAAGCAGATCGTACCTACCGAGCAGAAAATCAGGTGGATTGAAACATTGATTGCATCGGGTGTTGACATCATCCAACTTGGATCGTTCGTTCACCCGACAAAAGTTCCACAGATGGCTGATACGGATGCACTGTTCAAGTACTTCAATGAGGCTGGACACAAGCCCAAGAATGTCGTTCTTTCGGGATTGGTGCTCAATGAAAAGGGACTGGAGCGCGGCGAGGCATGCGGTGTGGAAATGTACTGCATGGGTGTGTCGGCGAGTGAAACGCACAGTCAAAAGAATTCCGGAATGTCGACCGTCGAGGCGTCCGATCGAATTGTGGCGGCAGCAAAGCAGGCTGTTGCCGCGGGCAAGCGTGTCCAGGTATCTGTCCAATCCGCATTTGGATGTGGGTTCGAAGGATACGTTCCAATGGATCGCGTCTTGGGCATTGTCGAAAAATACTTGAAGGCTGGATTGAAGTCGATCAGTCTCGCCGATACGGCAGGACACGCATACCCGGATCAGGTAACATCCTTGTTCGAAGCAATCTTCAAGCTTGATCCGACGATTCGATGCACGTGTCATTTCCATAATACGTATGGATTGGGACTGGCCAACTGTTTTGCAGCGATGCGTGTGGGAGTGGAATGTTTCGAATCCGCGATAGCGGGTCTCGGCGGATGTCCATTCACGAAAGTGGCTGCAGGCAACGTATGCACAGAAGATTTTGTGCATTCACTGCAACGGTCGGGGTTGTGCAACGACATCGATCTGCCAAAACTTGTAGGTCTCGCGAACGAGTTTGGCCGGTTTTTCCATCGTGAGATGCCTGGAATGGTGTACAAAACAGGCGGAGTCACAAACCCTGTGGTTTCACCACGAACCGTCTGAGGTGCAGAGAGGACATCGTTGTAATTCTGCAATTGAAAAATTATGGAGTCAAAGAAAATGAAGATTCTTGAGGGGGTCCGAGTCCTTGATTTGACGAATGTTCTATCGGGGCCTTTCGCAACCCTGCATCTTGCACTTCTTGGTGCTGAGGTAATCAAGATTGAAAATCCCACGGATGGCGATCTCGCACGCAAACTAGGCTGTGTTCCGAAGTACAATCAGATGTTGATGGGAACGAGCTTCCTTGCGCAGAACGCGAATAAGAAGTCGATGACACTTAATCTCAAATCTCAAAAGGGAAAAGAGATTTTCCGAAACCTTGTGAAGACTGCTGATGTCGTTGTCGAGAATTTCCGTCCCGATGTAATGACCCGGCTTGGGTTACCATACAGTGCGCTACGTGAGATCAATCCTAAATTGATCTATTGTGCAATTTCCGGATTTGGTCAAACGGGTCCCGACGCATTGAAACCTGCGTACGATCAGATCATTCAGGGTCTCAGCGGCGAAATGGCGATCAACGGCGACGAACGACTCAATCCCTTGCGTGCCGGATTCCCCGTGTGTGACACGGTGGGAGGACTCAATGCAGCGTTTGCCGTTATGGCGGCGCTCTATCATCGCGAGCGAACAGGCGAAGGACAGTCTATCGACGTCGCACTCCTGGATTCGATTATGCCACTTATGGGCTGGGTTGTCGCAAACCTCCTCATTGGTGGTCAGCAACCGGTGTTGATGGGAAACGACAACTTCACGGCGGCACCTTCTGGAACCTTTGCTACGAAGGACGGTTATATCAACATCGCGGCCAACAAACAGGAACAGTGGGAGGCAGTTGCGGATGTACTTGGCACGCCAGAACTCAAGACTGATCCAAGATTTCAGGAACGCGACAATCGCAAGAAGAATCGTAGATTCCTCACGCCGCTCCTTGAAGCGAAACTCAAGGAAAGGTCGACCGCCGATTGGGTCAAAGAATTGAACAAGCACGATATACCATCGGGGGCAATCCTGAGCCTGGAACATGCCTTGAAGCAGGAGCAGACACAACACCGCGACACATTGAAGACTCTGCACATAGAAGGCATCGGCGAGGTGCCGCTATTCAACCTGACAGCGAAGTTTGAGAAGACACCAGGGTTCGTCGAATTGCCGCCTCCGAAGCTCTCTGAGCACACGTGTGGACTCTTGAGGGAACTTGGCTATTCAGAAAAAGAAATTGGCGCGATGAAGCAGACTCAGGTTATCTAGTGGTGCGTTAGCATTTGAAGATATTCAGATGCGGCAACTATTCGTGGCGGATCAAAAACCGCCAATGAGGAAAGGAAACAAACATGGGAATGACAATCGTTGAAAAAATTCTGGCACGAGCTTCAGGAAAAGCATCATTGAAGGCAGGTGATGTCGTTGAGCCGAGAGTCGATCTCGCTATGTCGCATGAAAACGCGGCGCTTGTGATCAATCAATTCATGGAAATCTATGAGGGAATATCACGCGTACCCAAGATATGGGATCCGTCGAAAGTGGCAATCATATTCGACCACCGTGTCCCTGCGGAGTCTCCCAAAACCGCATCCAACCAAAAAAAGATCAGAGAATTCGTCGCTGCACACGGAATAGCGAAATTCCACGATATCCGTGGCGATGTCGGTGGCATTTGTCATCAAATCCTACCGGAGAACGGCTATGTTCGGCCCGGATTTGTTGTGGTTGGGACTGACTCTCATACCACAAGTCACGGGGCTCTCGGCGCGCTTTCGTTCGGAATTGGCGCCACAGAAATGGCGAGTGTATGGGCCCTTGGTGCTGCACTTAATGTTGAAGTTCCAGGCACCATCAAAGTAAATGTCAGAGGGAAGTTCAGGAAATTCGTTGGTCCGAAGGATTTGATTCTCTTTCTCATCGGCAAGATCAGTGCGGAGGGTGCGAACTTCAAAGTTCTCGAGTTCCACGGACCGGTTATTCAAAAAATGTCAACCTCGGGCCGCCTGGTTATCTGCAACATGTCTGTTGAGGCTGGAGCGACCGCAGGCATCGTCCCAGCGGACGAAGAGACGAGGAGATTCCTGCACGATGAGGCGGGTGTAAAAGGAAGAATCAACGTCGTCGAATCGGACAAAGATGCCGTTTACGAGAAGACCATCGATTTAGACGTATCGGATTTGGAGTCCCAGGTGGCTTGTCCCCACACCGTCGATAATGTGAAAACTGTCCGGCAGGTGAAGGGCACCAAAGTGCACCAGGTAGTGATCGGTTCGTGCACGAACGGTCGGCTGGAGGATTTGGAAGTGGCCGCTCGGATCCTCAAGGGGAAAAGAGTGGCACAGAACACGCGGATGCTGGTATTTCCGGCCTCGGCGCGGATCTATACCCAAGCGCTCGAAAAGGGAATTATCGGAGAATTCATGAAGGCAGGAGCAGTGATCATGAATCCCGGGTGCGGACCGTGCCTCGGAGTCCACGAGGGTGCGTTGGGGGATGGTGAAATCGCGCTTTCGACGACGAACAGAAATTTCAAAGGTCGCATGGGAAATCCAAATTCGGAGGTGTTTCTTTGTTCACCTGCTGTCGCTGCAGCTTCGGCGATCACTGGTGTTATTACTGATCCCGCGAAAGGAGCGAATTAACATGGCAAAAGTAGTATTCGCAACGGGCAACGATGTATCAACGGATGTGATCTATCCGGGTCGATACATGGCGACGGTGTTGCCTTCTGAAACGCCGCAATATGCCTTTGCAGACAATAAACAGTTCAACGCGAAGCTGAACGACGGACTCATCCCATCTGGAAGTATCATTCTCGGTGGAAAAAATTTCGGATGTGGCTCATCGCGGGAGCAAGCAGTGTCTGCACTGAAAGGTCATGGTCTTGTGATTGTAGCCAAGGACTTCGCTAGAATTTTCCTGCAAAATGGCATCAACCTCGGACTTCAGACGATCGTTTGTCCGGACATCGTTGCATCAGAAGGAGATGAATTGGAAATCACGTCATCCGAAGTGTTCGACAAGACCTCAGGCAGGAAGTTTTCCATTCTGCCACTTCCCTCCGCACGTCAGGAAATCATCAACGCAGGCGGCCTCATTGCCTACACCAGAAAGCGACTCAGGGAGGGTTCCGCGGCAAGCTGATTCGCCCCCGATAAATACTGCAAGGTTGGAAAAAGGTCCGCCCCTCGCCTGATAGATTCCGTGCAACAGGCCGGACTTCTCATTTTTGGGCCACCACAATAACGATTCATTACTCTCCGACACACCAATTGAGAAATGAACAAAAAATTCTATCTTGTAGATAGAACCGCTATATCCCATCTGTTCTGTTTTCGGAGCGGCCAGGTTCCAGCCTCGCATAGTAAGTAACAGCGTCCGATATCTATGTTTATCGATGAACTTTTCACACCAGTACTCTTACTTGACACAGACATCCTGGAACGAAATCTCTCCCGGATGCAGAAGAAAGTTGGTGCGCTCGGTGTGGCATTACGCCCTCACATCAAGACGCATAAGTGCATTGAAATTGGCAAAAGGCAACGAGAACTAGGTGCGAAAGGGATAACGGTTTCCACGTTCTATGAAGCGGAACAGTTCGCGAAGGCTGGCTTTAATGACATCACGTGGGCATTCCCGATCCCGCCGGTGTATACAGCGCCTGCTGTAGAACTCGCAAAAAGTGTTTCGTTTCGTGTTGTCATCGACAGCCGGGAAGCAATGCAATATCTTGATAGAGCATGCAAAGCGCTCGGGGCATCCATTCATGTATGGCTGAAGGTAGATTGCGGATACCATCGAGCGGGCGTGGATCCAACCTCTCAACTCGCGGAAGAACTGGTCCGAGCCCTTGCGGGGTCAAGGACTCTGCTGTTTGATGGGATTCTCTCCCATTCCGGACATGCGTACTACGGAACAACTCGCGAGGAGATATTGAACGTAGCGAATCAGGAGCGAATGGTGATGGTTGAATTTGCCGGACGAATGCGCAGTATGGGACTTCCAGTCCCTGGAGTCAGCATCGGTTCCACGCCGTCAATGTCGGTCATTGAGAATCTTGACGGAGTCACGGAAGTCCGCCCCGGGAATTACTGCTTCTATGATCGGACGATGATCGAACTTGGCGTTTGTTGTCCGGAGGATTGTGCAGTATCAGTTCTTTCAAGTGTAATATCGCACCAGCGCGGAGCGTCGCATTTTGTCGTCGATGCCGGGGCCTTGGCCCTTTCCAAAGACTCTGGAGTATCACACCCCCGAGGGAATGGTGCAATGGGTGCTCTCTATGACAACTATAGCAGCAAGCGATTACACCAACGCCTCGCATTGAAAACGTTGTCTCAGGAACACGGCAAAGTTGTCGCCGATGAAGCGTCTGAGATTAATAGTAGATTCCCAGTGGGTGCGAAAGTCAGGATTTTGGAGAATCATTCTTGTTTAACCGTTGCGCATTTTGATGAATACCATATTGTTCGAGGAGATGAAGTGGTTGATCGCTGGAAAATATTGCGCGGGCGGGTATGAGCATCGCTTTTCAGCATGAATACGTAAATGCTACAGGTTCCACCAACAGACTAAAGTTTGCAAGATAACTTTATAGTATCTAATTCAACAAAATCATCAATACACTTTGAGATTACCCCTATGAAAATGTCCCCCAAATACACAGTCCTCATTACTGGTGCGAGCAGTGGCATCGGTATGTCTTGTGCCAACAAGTTTGCCGAAGCCGGCGCAAGGTTGATCCTCGTCGCGCGTCGACTGGACAAAATCAAGAGCGTTGCTAACAGACTCAAAGAACTCTTTCAAGCCGAATCTCTTGTAATTGAATTGGATGTTAGGAGAAGGGAAGAGGTTGCGAAAAAATTGTCGACTCTCCCACAGGAATGGCAGGCCATTGACATTTTGGTCAACAATGCGGGGCTCAGCCGCGGTTTGGATAAGCTTCACGAAGGCTCGATCGACGATTGGGAAGAAATGATCGACACAAACGTCAAAGGGCTATTGTATGTGAGCCGGGCAATTTTACCAGGGATGGTTGCCCGAGGAAAAGGTACCATCATCAATATCGGTTCAATTGCGGGACAAGAAGTCTACCCGCGCGGCAATGTCTACTGCGCATCGAAATTTGCTGTCGATGCACTCACACGTGGGTTGCGCATGGAACTTGTCGATACCCCACTGCGTGTTTGCACTGTCGACCCGGGCCTTGTCGAGACCGAGTTTAGTAACGTCAGATTTCACGGGGACACGCAACGTGCGAAGCAAGCGTACCTGCACATGACTCCGCTCACTCCCGACGATGTTGCGGATGCGGTGCTCTATTGTGCAACACGCCCCCCTCACGTCCAACTCGCTCAAATCGTCATGATGCCTACTTCGCAGGCATCAACCATGCTCGTGCATCGTACTGAATGATCATCAGAGAAGACTGAGATGCATACGTCACGAAGATTTCTGTTGATTGCCGCGGCATTCGGACTGACAGGTGTGGCATTCGGAACGTTTGGAGCCCACTCACTTGGAACGACGACCTCGTCTGAAATGTTCTCGGTGTTCGAGACGGGCGTCAGGTACCAAATGTACCACGCTTTTGCACTGTTCGTTGCCTCTTGGTTTCTGCAGGCGAGGCAAAACAGAAAATTCGAGTATGCAGCGTGGCTATTTGTTGCCGGAGTAATTCTCTTTTCAGGAAGCCTTTATGCTCTCGCACTAACGGGCATTCGCAATTTGGGAATTGTGACGCCGTTCGGAGGATTGTGCTTTCTCGCAGGTTGGCTGATGTTGGCCATCGGATTCTGGGAACAGAAATCGGGCTCCTGAAATTCGATCATTGGCACTGTGGTGAGGGGAAGATGGACAATCGTCGGCGTGCCTTGTTCAGAATGAAATGCTTTGGGAGAAGGTATCCCAGTGATTCGCATTCACTTCTGTTTTTTCTTCAGATCCCTGAACTTGTTCGCAAAATGTGAAGTGGGCTTGAAATCCTGCTGTTGAACCTTGATGTGGAAGTCTTGCATATGCGGGGGCCACACAACAACGGTGCTATCCTTACTGATCAAGACTGTTCCGTTGGTTGATACAAC
>JADGQA010000214.1 GCA_017882185.1 Bacteroidota bacterium | reverse complement strand
TTGGCAACGAACGGGTCGCAGAGCAATACGGAAACATCGATGCAAGCCCCACGACCTTCATCGTCGACAAAGATGGCAATATTGTCAGTCGACACATCGGGTATATGAAAAAAGAAGATTTCGAAAACGCGATAAAAAGTTATTTCTGAGATTTGCATCTTTGCCGATTGATGAGGAAATTTAGCTGGGCTCATCTCAAAAATCCCTGACAGAGTCATTGCGATCCCGACGAAAGTCGGGATCGCAATGACGGGCAACTTGTTTTTTGAAATAGCCTCTAATCCTCCGTTCTGAATTTGATTGCAGTAGAATCCGTGCCACGATCCCCGTTCTGTGGTCAAATTGTCCCGAACATCTCGCCTTCACGTTCTATGCGCATGATCCGCTTACTCCTGATTCTCACTCTTAGCTCATCGTTCGCTCTTGCCCAAATGGGCTCGACCGCGTCTCACGTTGAGCTCGGCGCAAAGCTCTCTGTTGACAAAGTCACACGAGGATCGAATTTCCAGACAGTCATCAAAGTCCGTATCGCCAGCGGCTGGCACGTCAATTCACATACCCCGACGCACGACTACCTGATCGGGACGGTGTTCAGTCTCAAACCCAAGGAAGGCTACATCATCACCGATATCCGCTACCCAAAGGGAAACCGGCTGAAATTCGATTTTGCCGAAGACTCCCTGGATGTGTATGAAGGAGACATCGCGATATTCGTTTCATTCAAAGCATCCGACAAGCTTGCGGTTGCCGTCGATACGCTCTTCGGGACCGTGCAACTTCAGGCCTGCAACAATCAAATTTGTATCGCTCCTTCGTCGATTCCCGTTACGATCCCGTTTATTGTGGTGGACGCGAGCGAAAAAGTGAACTCGATCAACCAGGATGAATTCACTTCCTCCTCGGAAACAGTTTCAGGATTCACGCAGCCGAGAAACGAGCTTGCAGACCTTTTTGAATCGAAGGGATCCTTGGTTGCATTCCTTGCGATTTTCGTGATCGGTCTTGCATTGAATCTCACACCCTGTGTATACCCGATGCTTTCTGTCACGGTCTCCCTCTTCGGAGCGCAGACGGAGACAAATCCTGCAAAAGCATTCCTTAAGGCAGTTGTGTATGTACTCGGCATCGCCTCCATGTACAGCGTTCTCGGCGTTACGGCGGCCATGGGCGGCGGTCTCTTCGGAAGCTGGCTGCAAAGTCCCTGGGTGCTCGGCATGATCGCTGCATTATTGTTCGCGATGGCACTGAGCTCGTTCGGAGCGTACCAGATTCAAATGCCGTACTGGCTCACAAGCAAACTGGGCGGCACGACCGGCACCGGCATCATCAGTGTTTTTATTTCCGGACTCGTCGTCGGCGTGTTTGCTGCGCCGTGCATCGGTCCGCCGGTCATCGCCCTGCTTACACTCGTCGGCACGAAAGGAGATCCTGTCTTCGGTTTCTGGGCATTCTTTGTTCTGTCGCTCGGACTCGGGCTTCCGTATATGATCCTCGGCACCTTTTCGGGACTTCTGAAAAAGATACCAAAATCGGGTGCGTGGCTCGTGTGGGTCGAGCGAATTTTCGGGGTTGTACTCATGGGAGCGGCTCTGTTCTATCTCTCTCTCGCTATCGTACCAAAGTACGCGGCGTATGTCGTTCCACTGACACTGTTCGTCGGCGGGATTTATCTTGGTTTCATCGACAATTCGGGTAAGCATCGTCCGAAGTTGAAGAAAATCCAGTGGGCTGTCGGAGCAGCATGCATTCTCCTCGGTCTGTACTTCGCCAATGGAATGCGGGAACCCGGAATATCGTGGGAGTCCTATTCCGAGAAAAGGCTTGCCGATGCCAGGGCGGATGGCATGCCGGTGATCATGGATTTCTACGCCGATTGGTGCATTCCGTGTATGGAACTCGACCGGAACACCTTCACCAATGGCGATGTGGCAAAAGAAGCAAGAAAGTTCGTTCGACTAAAGGTCGATCTTACACATTTCGATTCACCCGAGGCCGAAGCGCTCAGAAAGAAATTCAACATTTCGGGAGTGCCGACCATCGTATTCCTCAACAGCAACGGGGATGAGCACGCCGAATCACGCGTCGTTGGCTTTCTCCCGCCCAAGGACTTCTTGAACAAGCTCAAATCTGTGACTGCGTTTTAGTCGGCAGGCGAAAAACAGGCTGTCCCAAGGGCTTGCTCCAGCAGGGTATTCGCAGTTTCGTTTCACCTGTGGCCGGCCTGAACACCAATCAGCATCCAATTCTTTCCCTCCTCTGTTCGGAACTAAGACCGGCTCGCTCGTGTTATGAATCGAGCAAGTGGACAGTGCGTTGTTTCAGGTGTTTTGCAGGCCCGCTTTCAATCGAACTTGTTGATCTTCTATTACAAAAATCTCAATCAATAATCAGGAGGATGGTATGAAGAAATTCACGGTGGCAATGATGTTGCTCGTCGTGTTTTCCTTCGGCTTTGCGAAGGTGAAGACGTTGACGTTGGATACGAAGAGCTCGCACATCATGACGGGGTATCTGGTCGATAAGATGTGCGGACAGAAGATGACCAAGCTCGACGAGGCAAAGGCAACCGAAAAGGCCATGAAACACTCGAAAGACTGTGCCCTTGAAGACATGTGCAAGGATGATGGCTACGGGCTTGTGTCGAACGGGAAATTCATCAAGTTCGATGAAAAGGGTGACAAGCTTGCGCTGGCATACTTCGACCAGTCCAAGAAGGACAAGGATTTTCTGGTCGACGTTTCAGGATCGATGGATGGAGATGTCATGAAAGTCGAGTCCATCAACGACGTTCAGGAGAAGGCGGAGAAGTCGGAAATGAAGGGTGAGCACACCATGGGAGGATACCTTCTCGACGTGGCGTGTGGGACGAAGATGTCCAAGCTCGACGAGGACAAGGCGATGGAAAAAGCGAAGGGCCACACGAAAGACTGTGCAACGCAGGATGCGTGCAAGGCGAGCGGATACGGCCTTATGATGAAAGGCAAGTTGGTTAAGTTCGATGAACATGGCAACAAACTGGCGTCCGAATATTTCGACAAGACGAAAAAGGAAAAGGATTTCTGGGTCGACGTCAGGGGTACGATGGATGGCGACGTGATAAAGGTAGAGTCCATAAAGGACGTGAAGGCGAACGTGAAGAAGGCGGTGAAGAAGACAGAGGCGGATTAGGACTAATACCGGGTCACAGCCATTCCATGAAGCCGGCGTCTGTAACAAGACGCCGGCTTTTTTATTTCTGGGAAGTCTTGTGCGTCTCCTTAGGGCGGATTGCGAATCCGCCTCTACCTTGCTTTCTTGATTCTCGCGCACTGTTTCGATAGATTGCTAACCAGGAAGTCTCTCATCACCAACATTGTTTTCCGTCATAAGCACTGATGCCCGACACAACTCTCCTTCTCATTTTTGGAACCCTCTCAACGTTGTCGCTCATCGTGGCGAGTTTCGCGATCTATTTTGCCGTCAAGAACGCAAAAAAGAAAGAGGGCGAAATCAAGATGGCCCTCTGGTCCTTCGTGGCTTTGGCAGGATTCGTGTTTGCCGGCATGTGCTGGGCATATTTTCTGTTACCGATCTTGATCAATCATTTATTCAATTAGCGAAGACGGCGCGTTCCCGGGAACCCGTGAGCAAGTCGTTGGTCAAAGCGGTTCCGGCGGCGTCTTGATCGATCTGCATGAATAACAAGACATATATTCTGATTTGTATTTTCTTTGGATTCTTCTGCGGGTTCCTCCTGGGCGAGTCGCTCGAGAGGGGGTTATCCGTTACGGTCGGCAGAATCCTCTACGCCGGCTCCATTCTCATCGTCGGGTTGTTCTGGCGAAGCATCGACGTCCGATCGCATCACCATCATCTCGAAATCTGGCTCGAGCTCCGGAAGCGCGGAAAGTGGTACTTCATCCTGACCCGCTACATTCTTCTGCGCGGTGGTTTGCTCCTGGCAGTATTCGGCGTGCCGTTGTATTTCAACACAAACTTCACGAGTGTCGTTGACCGGACGATCGCCCTTATGATCGGTGTGCTTGTTGTGATGATGCTTCTCCTGGGCCACCTCGAATGGCGATATTGCGAGCAGGATAGTACTATCCTTGCCATCAAACGTGCAGCCGAGGAAGCAAAACAACATGCTGCAATGTACAACTGATCCGATTATCAGAGCGAAAGCATCGATGAAGATACTGGCAATCGAAAAAGAGACAGAGGGTGCGACGGACGAGCAATTCGAGCCGTATTTGAAAGCGGAGGCGGCCCGTGCCTGGGAACTGTACCAATCCGGGATCATCCGTGAGCCATATTTCAGGGCAGACCGTGAAGAGGCAGTACTGATCCTCGAATGCGCAAGCGTGAATGAGGCGGAGAGTATGCTCAAAACGCTTCCGTTGGTCAAAGCAGGTTTGATCACGTTTGAAGTCATTCCCTTGAAAGCGTATCCCGGATTTGCGCGACTGTTCTCTGCCAAATGAAAAAGAACACCACGGTTGAACTTGATGAGTTGGGAACATGAAACGAGTAACAGGCATTGGCGGAGTGTTTTTCAAGTGCAATAATCCGAAAAAGCTCACGAAATGGTACAAGCGACACCTGGGTATTCCCATGGTCGGTGATGACTTCGGAGTATTCGAGTGGAAAGAAAAAGGAAAGAAGAACATTGCATGCACCGTATGGGCATCTTTTCCCAGGAACACAAAATACTTTCGTCCCGGCAAGAAGCAATTCATGTTCAACTACCGCGTAGGGAACTTGAAGGCATTGTTAAAACAGTTGAAGAAGGAAGGTGTAAAGATCGTCGGTAAGGTCGAGGAATATGAGTACGGCAAGTTCGGCTGGATTATGGATCCCGAAGGAAACAAGATTGAGCTTTGGGAACCGAACGACCGGGTATTTCGAAGACTGAACAAACTCGACAAATAGGAATGGAAAATCCGGGCCGCCTCAGCAATTAACTCTTTGAATCTCAGTGTCATATCCTATTCCGTCATAGAGAAAGACCACCATGCCAAACGCAGATGTCTTTACAAGAAAATTGTCGGCAGAGGAAGTGAAAAAGGGGTATATCTTTGTTCTCAAAGACAGACTCTCGTTCTTCCCTCCCGCAGGAAAACCATTTGACCTCCAATCCGGCAAGACGCAGAAAGAAGCCAGCGTGGAATCATACCATTGCACCTGCCGCGGTCCGCAGTTCCCGCATGATCATTACTTCATTCGCTGGGATGGGTTGCGGTTTGGAGACAGGATTTCCATTGTGAAGGACAAGAAGACCGAGAACACCTTCCAGCTTTCCCTCGGTCGCTAGGATCAGCTTAGGATTTTCTCTCAGTATGGACGTTCAATTGAACGTCCGTACGAAAGGACGCGCAAAAGGAACGCTTGCCTCACATCGGCACCTATTCTTCTGGACGTCCTCAAGCATCTCCTCTATTGAATAAACCCTCGCTGAAGCCCGCTGTAACTCTCGAAAATCATTCTAGTGCCAATATTGTATTCGACAAACGAGATACAATTGTCAGGATTGAGAATGACATTCCGAATTTTAACTTGACGTTCGTGCGAGCGCTGATTAGATTTGAAATGGCTGTCAAAACATAGTGATCGCCGGTATCGGGGTAAACCGGAGGTATTGCAGCCAACGAAGATTCCCTCCAATGTTACTTCCCCAAGCGAGCTGTGCTGACGCAGCCACACAAATTCAGGCTACACGCAGGGTTACATCAAATCGCGCCAGTTTTGCATGTTAGACTGCGTCGCGCAGTCTAACACGCGGATTTGAGTACAACACTGCGTCACGCAGTCTAATCATAGTTAGCCAGCAGCTATTTATCAATGCCTATGAAATTTCGAAGAATGTCGCCTCTAGTTAGTTACTACTACCAAGCATGGCTTGATGGTCCAAAACTGTTCGAGAACTTCGCTGATGAAAAGCGTTTTTATACTTTCGTCAAGGCATGCATGAAATTCTGTAAGACGCCAAAGCCAACGGGTCAATGGTTGCAGTATTATCTCAAGCGAGACTTATTGAGGATGTATCAAGACCCGAATATTGCGGCGCAATATACTCGAACAGCGGTCTCGCTTTTCGATCATTTGAGAGACTATCATCTGACTGGCGTTCCATATAGTTCGCTTTCAGAACTCAAACGCGATATTCGCAATCCTAAATTCCGATCACGTGCTGCTGGCTAACAAGTCGCTCAAGCTGACGGCTGAAGCTTGGGCA
>JADGQA010000049.1 GCA_017882185.1 Bacteroidota bacterium | reverse complement strand
GGATCAAGAATGAAATACAATCAGGCTGATGATGTGTTCAAAGAAATGTCTGAGAAAGTTCCAACGTTCAAGAGTCTCACGTATCTCAAAATTGGATCGTCCGGGAAGAAACTCGAATTGCGAACCCGCATCCCGGCCATTCACTCGACTGCCTCCTGATTCGTAGACTTCTATGGATTTGATCGAAGCTTTTTTTAAAATTGTCATTGTCATAGGCGCGTTGATCACCGGGGCGGCTGTCATGGTGTTCCTTGAAAGAAAAATAAGCGCCTACATCCAGAATCGTATCGGCCCAAACAGGGTAGGCCCAAGGGGATGGCTCCAGCCAATTGTGGACGTCGTCAAACTGGTCATGAAGGAGGATATCGTACCCAAGTCTGCGAACCGTTTCATACACGATTTGGCTCCGATACTCTCGATCTCGATTGCCCTCTGCACGTTTGCCGTTATCCCTTTCGGCAACACGATTGAATTGTTTGGGAGAACGGTTAAACTTATGATTGCCGACGTAAACATCGGCATGTTGTACATTCTTGCGCTCACGTCGGTCGGAGTGTATGGGATCACACTTGCGGGGTGGTCCTCCAACAGCAAGTACTCTCTTCTCGGAGGATTGAGATCATCAGCCCAACTCATTAGCTACGAATTGTCGATGGGTCTTTCGATCATCGGCGTCATTATGGTTGCCGGAACGCTGAGGTTGGATCAGGTAGTTGTGCATCAAACTCGTTATCTCTGGGGTTGGTTGCCCGCGTGGAACATTTTTCTGCAACCGGTCGGGTTCATAACGTTCATGGTCGCATCGTTTGCGGAAACGAATCGTCTGCCGTTCGATTTGCCCGAAGCTGAACCAGAGCTCGTCGGGGGGTACCATACCGAATACTCGGGAATGAAGTTCGGACTCTTCTTTCTTTCTGAATACGCGAACATGATAACGTCGAGTGCACTCATTACGACGCTTTTCCTTGGGGGGTGGAGCATCCCGTTTGCGGAAAATCTGGCGCTTTCTCCGTTGACCATGAGTCTCCTTCAAGTAGGATCGTTTGTTGTGAAAGTATTCGTGGTGCTCATGTTCTACATCGTGGTTCGTTGGACAATTCCGCGGTTCCGGTATGATCAGCTCATGAATCTGGGTTGGAAAGTGATGCTACCGCTCGCGATTGCAAATATTCTTCTCACAGGAGGTTTGTTGTTGGCGCTCAACTAATTCGGAATGTTGTGATATGGGAACTAATGGGAAGGTGATTCGAAAGAGCGATTTGGGATTCTGGGAAAAGATCTATATCCCGGAAATTCTTCGTGGGATGCGACTCACGATATCCCAAATGTTCAAGCCAAAATTCACGATCCAATACCCGGAACAGAAGTTCACTCCACCAGCCTCGTTCCGGGGAAGACCGGTCTTAGTCGAGGAAAATGGAGTTGAGCGGTGCGTTGCGTGCGGACTCTGCTCCCGGGTCTGTCCTGCATTGGCAATTGAGGTTCAGGCATCTGAGACGGAACTTGACAAGGAGCGCTACCCGATCAAGTTTGAAATCAACATGCTGCGCTGCATTTTCTGCGGATTCTGTGAGGAAGTCTGTCCGGAAGAAGCTATTGTCATGAGTAAGGAATATGAACTTGTCTTTTCGAGTCAGCAAGAGGCGATCTTCGGGAAAGACAAACTCTTGATGAGCACGGAAAAGCTCAAAGATCGTCTCGAGTTTTTGCGGAATCATCGTTAGCCTGTACTGAACGACCACGCCGATCGGTCAGATAGTTCCAATTTCTAAAGTCGACACATGTTTTCTCAGGTTACCAGCGCCGCAACATATGGCGTAAACGCGTACCTGGTGCAAGTGGAGACGAACGTTGACGGAAGCGTTCCAAGGTTTTTCATGGTTGGACTTCCGGACAATGCAGTGAAGGAAAGCTACCACCGCGTTTTCTCCGCCATCCGAAATTCCGATTATCATTTCCCCGGTCAACGGGTCACCATAAATCTTGCCCCCGCCGACGTCAAGAAAGAAGGTTCGGCGTACGATCTCCCCATCGCCATTGGCATTCTGGTCAGTTCTGAACAGCTCATTTCGCCGGTTCTGAAAGATTTCGTCGTTCTGGGCGAGCTTGCTCTCGATGGGGCCCTCCGGCCGGTGCACGGAACTCTCGTCATCGCGATTGAGGCCAAGGCGCAAGGATTCCGCGGAATCATTTTGCCGCGAGAGAATGCCCAGGAAGCTGCGATGGTTGAAGGACTGGATGTCTATCCGATGGAGACATTTCGGGAAACTGTGGAATTTCTCAGGAGCGAATATCAGCTCCTCAAGCCCTTCAAAGTTGACGCCAAGTCAATATTCTCGGTGGACCAGCATTACACGGTCGACTTTGCTGATGTAAAAGGCCAGGAGAGCGTCAAACGTTCTCTCGAAGTCGCAGCAGCCGGCGGACATAACATTCTTCTGATCGGTCCACCAGGATCGGGAAAAACAATGCTCGCAAAACGGCTGCCGACAATTCTTCCGCCAATGACGTTTGAAGAATCGCTCGAAACAACAAAGATTCATTCTGTCGCTGGCATCTTGCCCCCCAATACGGCGTTAGTTGCGGTCCGACCGTTCCGATCTCCTCATCATACGATATCGGATTCCGCGCTGGTAGGAGGAGGGACCATTCCCCGCCCGGGAGAGATATCTCTCTCTCACCACGGAGTCTTGTTCCTTGACGAGCTTCCCGAATTTGCTCGCAGCGTTCTCGAAGTGATGCGCCAACCGTTGGAAGACAGTCACGTGACGATCAGCAGGACAAAGATGACGGTCGACTATCCTGCGAATTTCATGCTTGTCTGTGCGATGAATCCGTGTCCATGCGGCAATTTTGGCAGCAAAGACAACGAGTGCACGTGCAATCCGCTGCAAATCCAGAAATACGTAGGGAGAATATCAGGTCCTTTGCTTGACAGGATTGACATTCACGTGGAGGTTCAGTCCGTCAAGTATGCTGAACTCTCTTCGAAGAGGAGCGGAGAAAACTCAAGCGTGATCCGGCAACGGGTCGTCGAAGCGAGGACGCGACAGGCAGAGAGATTCAAAGGGAGAAAAGGTCTTTTTTCGAATGCTGACATGGAATCGAAGGAAATCAAAGAATTCTGTCAGATCGACAGTCAGGGTGCCGAGCTCCTGAAGATGGCGATGAATCGGCTTGGTTTATCAGCCCGCGCTTATGATCGGATTCTGAAAGTTGCCAGAACCATTGCGGATTTGTCTGGCAGTTCCGATATTATGCCTGAGCATTTGGGCGAAGCCATCCAGTACCGAAGTCTTGACAGAACCTTCTACGCAACTTAGGAATACGCACGATTACAGAACAGTTGACAAGAGGAAATCGAACCAACAAAGCAATCACTGATCCATGCTTCGTCCAGTCATAAGCTGATTCATCCAAGCTTACCAAAAGCATCATTGATTGACTACAACCACCATCATCAGAAGGGAAAGAAATTCATATGAAGAATTCACTCTTGGTCCTCTTAACGATTGTATTCACAGTTTCTCTTTTTGCCCAACAAAAAGGTGTGAAGGAGGTTTCGGTAGTTGGGGAAGTAGTAGATATCCAGTGCTATGTCTCTGGTGCGAACGGACCAGGCAAAGGAGCAGGACACAAGGACTGCGCAACTTCGTGCGCAAAAGGAGGAATTCCACTGGGAATCCTTGAGGATAAGACCAACACGTTATATGTTGCCGGACAGACCAAAGTCGCAATGAAGGGTGCTAATGAAATGCTCCTTCCGTTTGTTGCGGAAAAGGTGAAGGTGACCGGAAAAGTCTATGAAAAGGGAGGGATCAAGTTGCTGCTCATACGAAAAATCAGTAAGCTCGTTGAGTAACGGTAGAATTCCAATCTCATATGATATCGAAAGGGCGACCTAATGGTCGCCTTTTTGTTTGTCCGTAGCGAAGTCGATGCTGAAGTTCTCTTGAAATCGCGGTTGAGAAGTCTCAGTCGTCAGACGAATGGTTCCTTGTAACTCCTTCGTCGTTTTCGTATATTTTCTTGTTCTTGAGAATTGATAAGGTGGATTCGTGCATCGAGTAACGCTCATACCCGGCGACGGGATTGGCCCCAGTATTGCAGAATCGACCCGATCAGTAATAGAAGCCTCTGGGGCCAAAATTGACTGGGAGGTGCATCAGGCAGGTATGGCCGGGATTGACCAGTTCAAAGACCCGCTTCCCAAGGAAACCCTCGAGTCCATTGCCAAAAACAAGGTTGCGCTGAAGGGTCCACTGACGACTCCTGTCGGAATGGGCTTCAGAAGCGTCAACGTTGCGCTGAGGAAGGAGTTTGACCTCTATATCAACCTCAGACCAGCCAAGTCTATAGAGGGCGTCAATACGGCGTTCAAGGATGTGGATTTGATAGTGTTCCGGGAAAATACAGAGGAGTTCTATGCGGGAATCGAACATTACATCGATGCAAAAAAAAGCGCGGCGGAAACTATTGGCGTTGTGACACGAACTGGCAGCGATCGAATCGTGCGTGCAGCATTCGAATATGCACGAGAACACAAGCGTAAAATGGTCACGATTGTCCATAAAGCCAACATCATGAAGTATACAAGCGGACTCTTTCTGGATGTGGGAAGGGAAGTTGCGAGAGAGTTTCCGGATATCGAATGCAATGACAGAATCATCGACAATATGGCAATGCAGCTCGTTACACGTCCGCAACAATTTGATCTCATTGTGACGACAAACTTGTTCGGAGATATCTTGTCCGACCTTTGCTCGGGTCTCGTTGGTGGACTTGGTCTTGCCCCCGGTGCGAATATCGGCTATGATGCCGCTATCTTCGAAGCTGTCCACGGAAGCGCGCCGGATATTGCAGGCAAGGATTTGGCCAATCCGTCGGCGATGATTTTGGCCGGTGCCATGATGCTGGATTATATCGGTGAACTTGAAGCAGCCAAAAGGGTGAGAGATTCTGTAGCGTTGGTACTGAAAGAAGGGAAGAAGTTAACAAGAGATCTCTCGCCTAATCGGTATGTTGGCACCAGGGAATTTGCTGAGACTGTTGTAGAGAAGATAAAATCGTTCGGAAAAAACTGAAGAATACTCCATGCTGTTGTATTTCAGAAAAGAGCAAGTCTTGAGCTTGGACAACACCAAGCCGGAATTGTGAGGAATCCAAAAATGGGCGATCATTCAAATAGGATTTTCGGGGGAATCGTGCTCGTGATCTTTGGGGTTTTGTTTCTCGCACGAAACATGGGATATATAGATCTGCATCATGCCGTGAGAACATACTGGCCGATATTCCTGATTCTTATCGGTCTGAACATCGTTGTGAGATCATACTTCCACAGGAAGAGTGAATGAAACTCGGTACCGTAGACATAAACCATCCGATACTTCTCGCACCGATGGAGGATGTCACCGATCTGTCCTTTCGCATCATCTGCAAACGACTGGGGGCTGACATCGTGTATACGGAGTTCGTGAATTCCGAAGGATTGGTTCGCGATTCCAACAAAACCAGAGCCAAAATGCACTTCATTCCTGAGGAGCGACCTATCGGCATTCAAATCTATGGAGGCAGCGATGCTTCCATGGGCGCTGCTGCCCAAATCGCCGAAAGCCTGGAGCCGGATATCATCGATATCAACTGTGGATGTTGGGTGAAAAATGTTGCGGGTCACGGGGCCGGCGCTGGACTACTGCGCGATCTGCCGAAGATGCAACAGCTCGTGTCGTCTGTCGTGAAATCAGTGAAATTGCCGGTGACGGTGAAGACGCGGCTGGGTTGGGATAGCGAATCGATCAAGATCGTCGACGTTGCGAGAATGATTGAACAAACGGGCGCTGCCGCGTTGACAATCCACTGCCGAACCCGTGTACAGGGACACAAGGGGGATCCGGACTATTCATGGATCCCAAAAATCAAAGCGGTGGTATCGATTCCAATTATCGTGAACGGCGGAGCGAATGAACCGCAGGATGTCAAAAGAATTTTCGATGAGACTGGGTGCGATGGAGTGATGATTGCACGTGGCGCAATTGATAATCCGTGGATCTTTCAACAGACAAAACATTATTTGAACACGGGAGAGCTCTTGCCGTCACCATCGCTCGAGGAGAAGATGGCCATGCTATTCGAGCACATGGACTACGCGATCCAATACAAGGGAGAAAGAAAGGCTGTCATTGAGTTCCGGAAGCACTACACAGCGTACCTCAAGGGATTTCCGAATGCGTCGAAGGTACGAATTTCTCTCATGCCATTCGTGGAAAAGGCTCCGATCGCGGAAATCCTCAATGATTTCGTCCGGCGCACTCACGAAGAAGAACTCATGATCACCACACCTCTTGTTCCCTAGTCGCACTCATGGATAAGAAGGCGGTCGCCGAAATTCTGGATGAAATGGGGACTCTCTTTGAGATCAAAGGGGAGAACCCATTCAAATGCCGAGCCTACCACAACGGGGCCCGAGTTGTTGAAGCCCTCACTCAAGATATTGCCGAACTGGTCAAATCAGATCGCATCAAAGAGGTGAAAGGAATAGGACCGGGACTTGCAGAGACGATCAAAGATCTTGTCTCAACAGGAACTTCGAAAAGCTATGAATCGGTGAAATCTTCGCTTCCCCCCGGATTGCTTGAGATGGTAAAGATTCAGGGATTAGGTCCAAAACGAATCAAGATACTCTTTGAGAAGCTCAAGATTACATCGATCCCTGAATTGAAAGAGGCTTGTGAGAAACATCGTCTTGCACAATTGGACGGTTTCGGCGAGAAGACTGAGGAGAACATACTCAAGGGAATCGAGCTCCGAACGAGAGTCAGCGACAAACATCTGTATTCAGCTGCTAAGGAATCTGGTGACGAAATTTTGAAACTTCTTGGCAGACTGAAGGAAGTGAAACGATATGAAGTGGCGGGGAGCCTGCGTCGTAAGAAGGAAATAATTGGAGACATTGATATTGTCGTGAGCGCAGAAGAAAAGAACCGGCAAAAAGTATTCAAAGCTTTTGTGACGCACCCGGCGGTGGAATCGATTATCGGACAGGGAGAAACAAAAGCAAGTGTGGTCCTCAATAGCGGCATCAATTGCGATATGAGGATCGTCGGTGACGCTGAGTACGCTTTCGCACTCAATTACTTTACCGGAAGCAAGGAACACAATGTCGAGATGCGGTCTCGCGCCCGCAAGGTCGGCTGGAGTCTCAATGAGTACGAATTCTCAAAGATAAAAGGGGAGAAGAATGTCAAACGTCCCCCCGCATGCAAAGAGGAACAGGACATTTATGGGGCTCTGGGTCTGAGTTATGTCCCCCCCGAACTTCGAGAGAACGCGGGCGAGTTTGAGGCAGCCGAGCGCGACAAGATTCCGCACCTCATTGAAGAAAAAGATCTCAAAGGAACATTCCATTGCCACACTACCGCCAGCGATGGATCGAATTCGTTGGAAGAAATGGTGGAGGCGGCAGAGAAACTTGGCTGGCAGTATTTGGGTATTGCGGACCACAGCAAAGTCGCAGTATATGCGAATGGATTGACTCCGGACAGAGTGAAAGCTCAACATAAGGAAATTGACAGGCTGAACAGCTCAAAGAAGAAATTCTGGATATTCAAAGGGACTGAAGTCGATATACTCTCTGATGGAACGCTCGATTTCACCGACAAGGTGCTTTCCTCGTTTGACTATGTCGTTGCGTCGATCCATAGCAAATTCAAAATGACGGAGGCAGAGGCGACAGCAAGAGTCATACGGGCATTGAAGAACAAGTATGTAACAATGCTCGGACACCCGACAGGCAGGCTGCTCCTTTCTCGTGACGGATATCCGCTCAATCTCAACGATGTCATCAATGCCGCATCGGATTATGGAAAGTCAATAGAGATAAACGCTCATCCGTTGCGTCTTGATCTGGACTGGCGTCTTGTGAAATATGCGAAGCAAAAGGGGGTAAAAATTTGCATCAATCCGGATGCCCATAACACCGATGGGCTGAGTGACGTGCGGTTCGGCGTTGGAATCGCTCGAAAAGGCTGGCTCGAACCAAAGAATGTCGTCAATTGCTGGCCTGTCAAAGAGGTGGAGACATTCTTTTCATCAATCAGATCGTAAACTGGTGATGCACAACCTTCCATTCTGAACTCTATCCTTGGATCTCATCATGCGAAACTCATTTTCCTTCGTATTTGGTGGCGCTCTTGTATTCTTCGGGGCGATCATTTTGCTCGACAACCTTGGCTATTTAGATTCTGATTGGATACTGGACAATTTCTGGCCAATTGTGCTGATCCTTGGTGGCATCGCACTTATTGGCAAAAGGCCCAGAAGGCGCGAAAATCATTACGTCGACAGTCACACCGATGCTCCTGCGTCTTCGGGGGTGGCTGCTTCGGCGACATCAGGAGATCATATCTCCGAATCAGAAGTTTTCGGAAGAATTCACCGTCAGCTCTCATCGAAGAACTTCGCCGGCGGGCATTGCTCAGTTGTGTTCGGGGATATCAAACTTGATTTGACACAGGTCGAATTGCTTCCAGGGGAACAAGTGTTGCGATTGAATAGCGTGTTTGGCACTGTACGGGTGGAGTTGCCAGGGGATCTGGAATACTCGGCGAAGGTAAATCTTGTCGCGGGTGGTTTAAACGTCAAGGGTGATCGTCGTGGGGGCTTGTTTCAGAACGTGGCGGTTCGATCAAGCGGCTTCGCGACCGCGGACAAGCGATTAGCGATTATTGCATCATCAGTATTTGGGGACATCAAGATTGCTTAGATTGACTATGTATTCACATTTTGGCCTAAAGCGACTATGAGTATTTATTCCGCACTTTCGATAGATGTACCTGTGATTCTGTATTCGATACTCCATCAAATGAAGAAAGGGGTTGGAGAGAAGGAATACACAAAGACTATCCGGGATATGCACGTCATGGTTCACGATGAAACTGAAAAGGTGGCGGAAGTCTGGAAGACCAATCTTGCCGAAGTTACCGCTTCATCTGTCCAAACAACCCGTGGCACGCTGTCCCAGTTCCTCACGTTACCCCTTGACACGGATCTTAAGGAAATTCACAGGATTCTTGAAGATCAGATTGGACAATTATTGAAACAAACTCTTCCAGTGTCGAAGGTCGGTGTCATGACAAGCTCAGAAGGAAAGGTCCTTTGGGAACGGGAACAGGGTGCTGTCCTCTTGGCATTGCAGGAACGAGGCAAAGACTATCTGAAGAGACTCAAATTCAAGATTTCAGATGAAGATCAGTACATCTTCGAGTCGGACTATTATGTTGAAGGAGGGCTCAATCTTGACATCATCGAACACATTGTCCGGGACAGGATGGGAATTTATGCAACCGCGCACGGACAACACACCCGGCAGACTGAGCCGTTTATATTCGCCGCGCATAATTTGGCATATCTGAAGGGGTCTCTGGAAACCGATGATTCGAAATATGAAGCTGTCATCCATTTCGGAAAAGGTAAGACACAACATGCGCCTTTTCGAAAGGGATTATTTGAATTGCTGGATAATGTCCAGAATGATTTGAAGTTGTCGCATTGTTCAGTCTGGCAGCGCAAGCTCGGGCTGGGGGCAGGGGCTGAATTTAACATCAGGATGAGAGCAGGAGATCGCAAAACGCTGAAGGATTTCATTCTTTCCTTTGCGAAAAGCGCCGAGAAGAATCCAATCTACAAGCCGGTGATAGGCAACGGACATCTTGTTCTCAAGGAACAAACCTACTAAAATTGAGATACGATTGAAAGAAACCAAAGAGCAGACACGCGTTCGCGTACGAAAGATCATTGCGAACCTCAAGAAATCGTATCGGCAGGCAACAACAGCGCTCGAATTCGGTGATCCGCTCCAACTCTTGGTTGCCACGATTCTCTCTGCGCAGTGTACTGACGAACAGGTGAACAAGGTCACACCGCACTTGTTCAATAAATACCGTAGCGCAAAAGACTTCGCAGAAGCGGACCCAAAGGAATTTGAACGCGATATTTACTCAACGGGCTTTTATAAGAACAAGACGAAGAACATCATCGCGTGTTGTCAGGAGTTGGTCGAGAAACATAACGGTAGGGTGCCGAACACCATGGAACAGCTTATTGAACTTCCGGGCGTCGGTA
The DNA here is from genome assembly GCA_017882185.1 of Bacteroidota bacterium. GTDB lineage: Bacteria > Bacteroidota > Ignavibacteria > UBA10030 > UBA10030 > JADGQA01. Next base: position 7,811 of record JADGQA010000049.1, on the reverse strand, counting down.
GAAAAACAGCCAATTGTGTGCTTGGGGCAGCATTCGGAATACAATCAGGAATTGTTGTGGACACGCACGTTATGCGTTTAGCCGGCAGAATGGGCCTTACGAAGCAACTTGACCCAATCAAGATTGAAAGAGACCTCATGGTCCTGGTGCCTCAGGATACTTGGTACGACTTTTCCAACATGATGATACTTCACGGCCGGAACGTGTGTGATGCACGAAAACCCAATTGCCCGGAATGCATCGTCAAATCGTATTGCCCCTCCGTCAAAAAATTCTCGAAGAACTAGGATGGACATCAGGATGATGTCATCGCTGATTGCTGGAGCTCCGAATACAGGTCCCGAATGCACTCCGGACAAAAGTAGAACAATCGTGAGTCGCCCACTTGACGCTCGAGCATGAGCCTCTTTTCGACGCGTCGACTGCACAAGGAGCACGTTTCGGTATTGAGTTCTTCTGCACTGGGCGGCTTTCTTATAACAATCCCGTAGCCATAATAGACGGCGACCAGCAAAAGAATGACGAAGGCAAAAGCGAGGGATGTAAACACTTGAATTCCTTATTGTATTGGCTTTCCAATATAGTTCTTCGTTGGTGATATTTCCAGCCATCCATCCGAACATTTCACTAAAACGAGGCCGCAATGAATTATGATGATGCAGTCAAACTGATGCACGAGTATACAAAAAATGATTCGCTCCGGAAGCATATGTATGCCGTCGAAGCGGCTATGAGGGCCTACGCTAAGAAGTTTGGTCAGGACGAGGAGCTATGGGCCATCATTGGCATCCTGCACGATTTTGACTACGAAATGTACCCGACTGCGCCCGATCATCCGGCAAAGGGATCAGAGATACTGAAGCAACACGGATACAGCGAGGAAGTGCGAACGACAATTCTCAGCCATGCGGACTACATGAACGTCCCACGCGATACTCAGATGTCGAAAACGCTCTATGCCTGTGATGAACTTTGTGGATTCATCGTCGCATGCGCCGTCATCAGACCGAACAAGATTGCGGATTTGGAGGTCTCTTCGGTGAAGAAAAAGCTTAAGGACAAAGCGTTTGCCAGGAATGTAAACAGGGACGATATTCAGAAGGGGGCAGAGGGACTCGGAGTGCCCTTGGATGACCACATTCGCTTCGTTATCGACGCCATGAAGGGAGCTGCGGCGAGGCTGGAGTTGTAGCAAAATGCGAACAGTGACCGCCACCTCGAGGAAGGCAGTCACCTGGTCTATCAGCTCAATTTGTCGAACCGGGCCTGGAAGAACCTGAGGTATTTGGGTTCGTAAACCATTTTCAGACCTTTAATCTTGTCTTTTCGGTTGAATACCGACTCAACAGCTTCAGTCGTTACGTCACAATGAGCTTGTGTGTAGACTCGGCGCGGAAAAGTGAGTCTGACAAGTTCGAGCTTGGGAAAATAGTGATCGCCTGTTTGCTTGTCCCTGCCCGCAGAGACAATACCTCTTTCCATCGATCTAATACCGGATTCAAGATACAATTCCGCTGCGAGCGTCTGAGCTGGAAATTCGATTTGTTTGAGATGGGGGAGAAATTTCTTTGCGTTCAGAAAGATCGCGTGTCCGCCAGTGGGGTGAACGATCGGTATTCCCAGTTCGGTGAGCCTTTCACCAACGTATTCTACCTGCCCAATTCTTGCCCGAATATGGGCTTCTTGAACAGCTTCCTCGATTCCTCGCGACATTGCTTCCATATCCCGGCCAGCTAGTCCGCCGTAGGTATGCAATCCTTCATAGACAACGACCATGTTACGAGCCTCTTCGAACACCTCGCTCTCGTTGAGAGCGAGGAAGCCGCCGATATTTACGAGCAAGTCCTTCTTTCCGCTCATCGTGCAGGCATTGGAGTATGAACAAAGTTCGTGCAAAATATCCGCGATTGATTTGTTTTCGTATCCTTTTTCCCGCGTTTTCACAAAGTATGCATTCTCTATTGCTCGCGTTGCGTCGAGGACGACACGGATGCCGTGTTTCTTGCTCATTTCATGAACTTGCTTCAAATTCTCGACCGATACCGGCTGCCCACCCGCCATGTTCACTGTCAGGGCAACGGTGATGTAGGGGATATTCTTTGGTCCAACCTTTTTTATCAAATCCTCATATTTCTGAAGATCGACATTTCCTTTGAAAGGATGCGTACTTTCGGGATCGTGCGCCTCATCGATAATGACGTCGACGAACGTGCCGCCTGCCAGTTCCTGGTGAAGTCGGGTCGTCGTAAAATACATGTTGCCTGGAATGTAATGGCCGGGCTTTATGAGAATCTTCGAAATGATATGCTCGGCTCCTCGACCCTGGTGTGTCGGAACCAGGTACTTGTAACCGTAGTATTTCTGTACGTTGTGTTCGAGGTTGTAGAAATTCTTGCTTCCTGCGTATGCTTCATCGCCGAGCATCATTCCAGCCCATTGGTAGTCGCTCATCGCGTTTGTGCCGCTGTCAGTCAACAGATCAATGTAGACGTCGTCGGATCGAAGGAGGAACGTGTTGTATCCAGCCTCCAGAAGAGCCTTCTGCCTTTCTTCCGGCGTTGTCATCTTCAAAAGCTCGACGACTTTGATCTTGAACGGTTCGGCCCATGATCGTTTCTTTGATTGTTCCATGAATAGTCCTTCGTGACAACTGAGACAATTATTTGTGAACGAGATCGAATCAAATTAATCGAAAATTGCTGCATATCCAAGATGATTAGATTTCGCTTTGCATTGAGTGTCTATATTGCAATTGGTAGCCGGATGAGCTATCTTGCCAGAAATGATTCCAGAACGCACGCTTGCAAGGCTAAAAAACATTGTTGGAGTTGGGAACTATCTCGACTCTCCTGAAGACAAGATCGCTTATTCGTATGATGGCACGCCCCTTCTTCGACAGCTTCCTGAAGCTATCCTCATACCCCGAAGTGTCGCACACATTTCCCAGATTTTGAAGCTCGCGAACGAAGAGAAGTTTTCGGTTGTGCCGCGCGGTTCAGGCTCGGGATTGAGCGGTGGCTCAATTCCTGTGGAAAACTCCGTTGTCTTGCTTACGAATCATTGGAACAAGATTCTTGAAATTGATCGCGCCAATCTCACTGCATGGGTTGAGCCAGGAGTAATTACGGGGCAAATCCATTCAGCGGTTGAGGAGGTTGGACTTTTCTATCCGCCGGATCCGGGGAGTTCAACAATTTGCACGATAGGCGGGAATGTGGCGGAAAACGCGGGTGGATTGCGCGGTTTGAAATATGGGGTAACGAAGAACTATGTAATGGGTATCGAAGTGGTCCTTCCTTCGGGTGAAGTGATATTGACAGGAGGCAAATCTGTCAAGGATGTTGCCGGCTACAATCTAAAGGATTTCTTTGTTGGATCAGAAGGGACTCTTGGTGTGTTCACAAGAATTTTGCTGAAGCTCCTTCCGAAACCGGACACGTCAAGAACGATGCTAGTCTATTACGATAAAATATCAGATGCCGCGGATTCCGTGTCGGACATCATTGCTTCAAAGATCACCCCGGCCGCACTTGAGTTTCTGGATAGGACGACGATCAAATGCGTCGAAGAATACGCTCATCTTGGACTACCAACTTCGATCGAGTCCCTTCTGATGATCGAGGCTGACGGGCGATCGTCCGTCGTCGACGAAGATATTGCCACGATTAGGTCTATTTGTGCTCGTCATAAAGCCCTCGAAATCAGAATAGCGGTGGACGATGAAGATGCATCGAAACTCAGGAGTGCCCGAAAAGTTGCCTTTTCAGCACTGGCGAGAGTCCGGCCGACGACGATTCTGGAGGATGCTACCGTTCCAAGAAGTGAGGTCGCCAGGATGCTTGACATTATCAATCGGATTGCTGCAAGTCACGCTTTACTTTTCGGGAACTTCGGGCATGCCGGTGATGGAAACCTGCATCCCACGTGTCTTACTGACGAGCGGGACAAAAATGAAATACATCGGGCGGAAAAAGCCTTCGATGAAATATTTAATGCCGCAGTTAATCTTGGAGGGACAATTACTGGAGAGCACGGAACAGGATTGGCGAAGAAACAATTCTTTGAAAAGGTTGCGGGACCTGCTCAAATCGATATGATGCGCAAAATCAAAGGGGTGATTGATCCCAACGCAGTCTTGAATCCTGGTAAGATATTCTCACTCAGTCCAAAGTGTGAGGGGACTATGCCGAGAACTCAGGAACAGATTAAGAAGTATTTGGATATGGGAGCATACAGCTAAGAATGTGGCCTGTACAGGTGGCGCGTGTTCGGCTGAAATGAATCGAGCAAATCTTGACCCAATGTCCAAAATGCCCAGCTCTGACCAATAAATGTCATTTGGGGTCAATCATTGGTCGCGTTCCAAGAACTGAATGGATTGGTCAACGATGCCTCAGCGATCAATCGCCACGGCGACTCAGGCAACGGATACATTGAAATTTCGATATTGATATATTAGATGATAACATTCATGATAAATCTATATGAATCAGAATATAAGATCGTCGGTATTGAAGTTAATCCGACGCACTTTGCTGCCATAATCCATTTGATTCAATTGCATAGAATAATTTGGTTGGAAAAATGAGGCCAGTGAATGTCAAACCTCTGAACAATTCTATCAAGAAGAGTAGGAGACTTGTTGGCGTGCCCGAAAATGCCGGCCGATCCATTTAACGGATTGATTGGCAGCAACTCGATACCCAGAAGGAACATATCTTGCTCCGATGGCGGTGTTCTTCAGCAGATCCAACAATCACACTAGGCATTTGGTTTGACGTTGCATTTTGGATCACCGTTCAGCAGAAAAAGTGTAAGCCTTCAACAAGTGTTTCAGACTTTGAAGTCGCCACTCGTTGTTCATTGGAATCCCCCAGTTTGATCTTCGAAGCTACATTGTATAGGGGCTGATAATCTTATTCACCGAAGCCACTTGAGCATGATTGGCAAAGGGAGATTCTGGACAAATGGTTGAGTCAATCTGATGATTCCACTAAAAGACAAGAATCCAACACGATTGGTACCTTTTGTCAACATTACAATTATTGTTATCAACGTGGTTGTATTTGCTTTCGAAGTGTCTCAAGGTGATGCGCTCGAATCCTTCATTCGCCGCTTCGCAGTAATCCCTAATGATATCGTAGGAGCTCTAGGAGGCTACGGAATCAATATTGTCCCTTTCCGAGGACTCTTTACCTCGATGTTTCTACACGCCGGTTGGCTGCATCTAGGCGGCAATATGCTCTATCTTTGGGTTTTTGGTGATAACATCGAGGACAAGCTCGGCCATTTGAGATACATTTTTTTCTACATGATCTGTGGTTTGATTTCATCATGCCTGTACATCTATGTTGATCCCCATTCGACGGTGCCCACAATTGGGGCCAGTGGCGCAATATCAGGCGTGCTGGGAGCATACCTTCTGTTGTTCCCCAAGGCACGCGTCCTAACAGTGATTCCAATATTCATCTTTCTTCAGTTTATCGAGCTTCCAGCTCTGATCGTTTTGGGATTTTGGTTCGTGCTTCAGATATTCAGCGGGCTAGCCTCACTCGGGTATCAGACCGCAGAGGCAGGAGCGATTGCGTGGTGGGCACATATTGGGGGATTCGTCGCTGGCCTTGTCCTCATACTACCTATGCGAAAATTTCGATAACCATCAATAAATCAAGGACTAATCTCATTCTATCTGATAGAATAGATATTCCCAGTGATGACCTTATAGCGAAGTGCATGCATTGTGGACTATGCCTGCCGACATGTCCGACGTACGTACTAACGGGTCTGGAGAAATCGTCCCCCAGAGGACGAATTCGTCTCATTAAGGCCGTCGCCGAGCGTGAACTAGAGATAACGACCGGTTTCATCGAAGAAATGAATTTCTGTCTAGATTGTCAGGCTTGCGAGACTGTGTGCCCTGCAGGTGTCAAGTATGGCTCACTTGTGGAGTCCGCAAGAGCGCAGATTTCTTGGGGTGATCATGAAGGCTGGTCTACAAGATTCATCAAGCGGCTTTTTCTCAACAAACTTTTTTCTAAGGCCGAACGGCTTGTATGGTTTGCCCGTTTGTTACGATTGTATCAGGACTCGGGTTTCGATTGGCTGATGAAAAAAACCGGTCTGTTGCGTGTCTTCTCAAAACGACTTGATCAGATTCAATTCCTCGCCCCCAAGATCTCATTGTTGTCCTCAAAAACCAGATTAGAAAGAGAATACAAAGCACTTGAAAATCCTAGATATAGAGTCGGATTTCTCACAGGCTGTATAATGGATTTGGCCTTTGCTGACGTGAACGTAGACACCGTAGAATTGCTAGTGCATCACGGTTGCGAGGTAGTATTTCCTCCTTCACAAGTCTGTTGTGGTTCACTACAGGCGCACAACGGAGAAATGGATGCTGCTCGGAGCCTTGCCAGGCAGAACGTGGAGGCCTTCACGGACTTGAATCTTGATGCGCTCGTTATGAATTCCGCCGGGTGTGGGGCTTTTATGAAGGAATACGGTTCGGTACTCCGGAATGAGGCCGAATATGCTGCTCCCGCTGCCGAGATTGCCAAAAAGGTGAAAGACATCTCGGAATTTCTTTGCGAAATTGGGCTTAGAGCCAACAGACTTTCTTCTCGAATGAGAGGATCCAAACGCGTGACGTATCACGATGCATGCCATTTGGTTCACAGCCAAAAAATCAGTGAAGAGCCGCGAAAATTAATCAAGTCGATACCATCCGTCGAGTTTGTCGAGCTTCCGGAGTCTACCTGGTGTTGCGGAAGCGCTGGGGTCTACAATATCACTCATTACGATACTGCCATGGAATTGCTAGATCGAAAAATCAAGAACATAAGAAGGGTCGATCCGGACATCATCGTGACCAGTAATCCGGGCTGCCTCGTCCAACTGGAACACGGCTTGCGCAAAGAAGGAATGAACATCGAGCTACTTCATCTCGCGACATTCTTGCGAAGGGCTTGTTGTGAGTAAGAAAATCCGAACGTATCTATCGGGAGGCATGGAATATGCGAGAAATGAGGGTGTAGATTGGAGAAGTATGATGGAAAAGTGGATTGTTCAAGAGCTCGGTCATTCAGTATTCAATCCGAATGTTGAAAGCGAGAGGTATCTGAATAAAAAGTTGCCGAAGGCCAGTCTCCGAGAGCTTAAGTTCTCCGACATTGACAAATTTCAATCAATTGTCAGAGGAATTGTGAAGCTCGATTCTGAAGAAATTGCGAAACGATCCGACTACATAATTTGTTATTGGGATAGAAGCGCACAACGCGGAGCCGGCACGAAGGGCGAACTGACAATCGCGCGCTTCTTCAATAAGCCTGTCTACATGGTCTCGAACATTCAACGAACAAACATTCCTGGATGGATCTTGGGGTGCACATCGGAGATGTTCGAATCATTTGCGGAATTGAAGAACTTTCTGCGGAAAAGATTCTTGTCCAACAGCTGATGCCGTTGGAGAGACAACAATTTCTACTTTAGAAGTGAGTCCATTGGTTATTTCAACCGGGCATGCGTCCTATGTCGATGTCTCAGACCGATCTCTGTTGGCTCTGGAGGGAACCGATGGATTGGATTTGCTCCAACGTATATCGACGAATGATGTGTCAAAACTCAAAGTGGGGGAGCACGCGGAGAGCGTTCTCACAACCGAGAAGGGCCGAATCCTGGATGTCCTCGTGGTGTACAGAGCCTCAGCCAATTCTCTCATTCTTGCTGGCTTGTCGAAGAAGGGGGGACAGTTGAATGATTGGATCGGACGGTTCATTGTTATGGAAGACGCAAAGCTCACTTCTTTGGCCGGC
>JADGQA010000213.1 GCA_017882185.1 Bacteroidota bacterium | reverse complement strand
GCTGGCGGAAGAGGCGCTGCTCAAGGCGGGAGCCCTACAGAGCGCGATTTTCAACAGTGCCAATTTCTCGAGTATCGCCACTGACGCAAAGGGTGTCATTCAGATCTTCAACGTGGGCGCGGAACGCATGCTGGGCTACACGGCCGCCGACGTGATGAACAAGATCACGCCTGCTGATATTTCCGATCCACAGGAAGTGATTGCACGTGCCAAGGCGTTGAGCGTCGAGCTCGATACGCCGATCACGCCGGGTTTTGAGGCACTGGTGTTTAAGGCCTCGCGCGGGATCGAGGACATCTACGAATTGACCTATATCCGCAAGGATGGGAGTCGCTTTCCGGCCATCGTGTCGGTCACGGCCCTGCGCGACGCTCAAGACGCAATTATCGGCTACTTGCTGATCGGTACCGACAACACGGCACGCAAGCAGGCAGAAGAAGCGCTGCTCAAGGCGGGAGCCCTGCAAAGGGCGATATTCAACAGCGCCAATTTCTCGAGCATCGCCACTGACGCGAAGGGTGTCATTCAGATCTTCAACGTGGGCGCGGAACGCATGCTGGGCTATACGGCCGCCGACGTGATGAACAAGATCACGCCGGCTGACATTTCCGATCCGCAGGAAGTAATAGCGCGTGCCAAAGCGTTGAGTGCCGAGCTTGCCACGCCGATAACGCCGGGTTTTGAGGCATTGGTGTTCAAGGCCTCACGCGGTATCGAGGACATCTACGAATTGACCTACATCCGGAAAGACGGCAGCCGTTTCCCGGCGGTCGTATCGGTGACAGCCCTGCGCGACGCTCAAAACGCAATCATCGGCTACTTGCTGATCGGCACCGACAACACGGCACGCAAGCAGGTCGAAGCAGAGCAGAAGGTGCTCGATCAGCGGCTGCGTGACCAGCAGTTTTACACCCGCTCGCTCATCGAGTCCAACATCGACGCGATCAGTACCACCGATCCGTCAGGCAATATCACTGATGTCAATAAGCAAATGGAGGTGCTCACCGGCTGCACTCGTGACGAGCTGATCGGCGCTCCGTTCAAGAGGTACTTCACCGACCCGGATCGGGCCGAGGCGTCCATCAAACTGGTGTTGAGCGAAAAGAAGGTCTCCAACTATGAGCTTACCGCACGGGCTAGGGACGGCAAGGAAACCGTCGTCTCCTACAACGCGACCACGTTCTACGATCGGGATAGGAGGCTCCAGGGCGTGTTCGGCGCTGCGCGCGACGTTACGGAACGCAAGCGCCTGGATCAGGTGTTGCAGGAAAAGAACGTTGAACTGGAGAGCGCCAGGTCTGTGGCGGAAATAGCCAACCTTGCAAAATCTGAATTTCTTTCCAGCATGAGTCACGAGCTGCGCAGCCCGCTCAATGCTATCCTCGGGTTCGCCCAGTTGATGGAGTCCGATTCTCCGCCCCCCACACCCGCACAGGCGGAAAACATTGCCCGGATTCTCCAGGCGGGATGGCATCTGCTGAAGCTGATCAACGAGATTCTCGATCTCGCGGTGATCGAGTCTGGGAAAGTATCCCTGTCTCCGGAATCGGTGTCCTTGTCTGAAGTGATGTCCGAGTGCCAAGCCATGATGGAGCCGCAGGCGCTAAAGCGTGGAATCCAGATGACGTTTTCGCAATTCGACGATGCCATCTTTGTCAAAGCCGATCGGACCCGCTTGAAGCAGATTGTCATCAACCTGCTTTCCAACGCGATCAAATATAACAGGGAGCGAGGAACGATCAATGTGAAATGCACGGCTACCAGCCCGGAACGCATTCGCATCAGCGTCTCGGATACCGGTGAGGGGTTGCCTCCGGAAAAGCTTGCGCAACTGTTCCAGCCGTTCAACCGACTTGGCCAGGAGGCCGGCGGCGTGGCTGGTACAGGCATCGGCCTGGTTGTGACAAAGCGATTGGTGGAACTGATGGAGGGTGTTCTCGGCGTGGAAAGCACCGTGGGTGTGGGAAGCGTGTTCTGGTGCGAACTGATCTCGGCTGCGGCGCCCCAACCTGAAGTCCAAAGCGGCGAAGCAGAGACCCTTGTCCCACCACAATTGCCGACCGGCGCACGGCTGAGGACCGTGCTCTATGTCGAGGACAACCCTGCTAACTTGGAGTTGGTCGAGAAAATCATCGCGCGCCACCCCAATATTCGCCTCCTGGCCGCTGTGGACGGAAGTAGCGGCATCGAGATTGCGAGCGCATCCAAGCCGGACGTGATCCTGATGGACATCAATCTGCCCGGCATCAACGGCTTCGAAGCCATGAAGATCCTGCGCTCAGACCCGGCCACGGCACACATCCCCATAGTTGCCCTCAGTGCCAATGCGATGCCACGCGACATTGAGAAGGGCCTGGAAGCAGGATTCTACGGCTATCTCACTAAACCAATCAAGGTCAAAGAGTTAATGGACGCGCTGAACGCGGCGTTGGAATTTGTGGGACAAAAGGACGGTCAAAGCAAAACAAATAAGGACGAAGGCAATTGATCAGCACAGACAACATTCTGAACGCCAGAATCCTGGTTGTTGACGATAAGGAAGCCAATGTGCGTCTGCTGGAAGGAATGCTGCATAATGCAGGCTATACCTCCGTCGAGTCTACGAGTGATCCGCGCGAGGTCTGTGCGCTTCACCTCAAAAACCGCTATGACTTGATCCTGCTCGATCTTCTGATGCCCGGTATGGACGGATTCCAGGTGATGGATGCGCTTAAGGAAATAGAACCGGACGGCTACCTTCCGGTACTTGTCATCACCGCCCAACCGGACCACAAGTTACGCGCGCTCCGGGCCGGCGCCAAGGATTTCGTCAGCAAGCCGTTTGAGCTGGCCGAAGTGCTGGTGCGCGTTCGCAACATGCTGGAAGTACGCCTGCTGCACGGGGAATCGAAGAACTACAGCAAAGCGCTGGAACAAAAGGTCGAGGAAGTGGAGGCCAGTCGCGATCTGATCCGTCGCCAAAGTGACGAGGTCAAGCGCCTCTACGATGAAATCGTGGCGGAGCAGAAGCGGTCGTTCGAGTTGACCGCCCTCCCAGGCGTCATGGTGGGCGTCGAAAAAGAGGAACGCCTCACCACGCACTGGCTCCGGAGCCTGAGGCTCCGTTACCCCTGGCTGCAGGTCAACCTATTCACTGCCTTCTTAGCAGCCGCCGTGGTGTGGCTGTTCCAGGGAACCATCAACCGACTGTTGATGCTCACCATATTCCTGCCGGTGCTGGCTGGCCAGTCGATTAACACAGGTGGCCAGGCGCTGGCGATCACTCTGCGCGGGATTGTCTTGGGTGATCTGAAACCGGACAAGGTAAAAGCGCTGGTCAGGAAAGAAGCTCTCCTCGGCTTACTGAATGGTGCGCTCATCGGGCTGGCGGCAGCAATCGGCATGTATGTGGTCGCCACCCTCCAGCATTCGCCCAGCGCCCTCATGCTCAGCGTTGTCGTGTTCCTCGCCATGATCGGCAGCTGCATCATCAGCGGCATCTCCGGCGCCCTCGTGCCGCTCATCCTGAAGCGGCTCGGCGCCGATCCCGCCATTGCTTCCAGCATTTTCCTTACCACCGTCACAGACGTGGCGAGCATGGGGATACTGTTGGGGCTGGCCACCGTTATGGTGAAGTAGGTGATTGGATCCAAAGTGTTTTTGGAACAACGAGATCGGGGACGTCGGCGGTTGAGCTGCAATGCGGAATACTGGAATTTGTTGTCGATGCAGGAATAAACAACAGCTGGACCGGGATTTTGGATAAGGATGGTGCATTGGAACACAGAAAACCACCCTACAAACAACACTGGATATCTGAGACAATGTCTGATACGGATAACATAGGTTTGCAGCGGACCCAGGATCAAACCCAGGAAATGGAAATCATGCCAGAAGAGTGTCCTGAGAATACTGTTGATTCAGTGCCTGAAAAATTCTTCCTGGATAGGATACACATATCGTGAAGACTCTGCCAATGAAATCATCTCACAACAGTATCAAGTACGACACTTCCGGGTTAGAGCAAGTTACGGAGGCACTTCAGAACACTGAACTCCGTTACCGCCGGATCTTCGAAACTGCGCAAGATGGGGTCCTGCTCCTCGATGCAGACACAGGCGCGATCACCGAAGCGAATCCCTTTCTCATTAACCTTCTCGGATATTCTCGTGAAGAACTGGTCGATAAACAACTATGGGAGATTGGCGCATTCGCGGACATTACAACGAGCAAGGCCGCTTTTCAAGAACTTCAACGAAAAGAATACATACGCTACGAGAATCTCCCGTTCCTGACCAAAGATGGGAGAACCATTCCGGTGGAATTTGTCAGCAACGTCTATCTTGTTGGACATCGAAAGGTCATCCAGTGCAACATCCGCGATATCACGGCGCGCAAGGAGATAGAAAAAGAACTCGAGGTGATTAAGAAATCAGCAGATGATGCCCTCGAATACTCCGACAGCATCATCAACACTGTGCGTGAACCTTTAATCGTTCTGAATCAAGAATTACGAGTGGTCACAGCGAGCCGTTCCTTCTATGAAGTCTTCAAGGTAAAATCGGAAGAGACTATCGGTCAGCTCATCTATGATCTCGGAAATCATCAGTGGGATATTCCCAAATTGCGAGAATTGTTGGAGACGATACTGCCCGAAAAGGCGTCCTTTGACAACTATGAGGTCGAACACGATTTCTCCACCATCGGCAAGCGCATCATGCTTTTGAATGCCCGACAAATTCAACGCGGGTTGGGAAAAGAACGAATCATTCTCCTTGCTATCGAGGATATCACGGCACGCAAGGAGATAGAAAAAGAACTCGAGGTCATTAAGAAATCAGCAGATGATGCGCTGGAATACTCCGACAGCATCATCAACACTGTGCGTGAACCTTTAATTGCTCTGGATCAGGATTTACGGGTTGTCACAGCGAGCCGTTCCTTCTATGAAGTCTTTAAGGTGAGACCTGAAGAGACCATCGGCCAGCTTATCTATGATCTCGGAAATCATCAGTGGGATATTCCCAAATTGCGCGATCTACTGGAAACGATACTGCCCGAAAAAGCAACCTTCGATAACTACGAGGTTGAACACGACTTTTCTACCATCGGCCGGCGCATCATGCTTTTGAATGCCCGACAAATTCAACGGGGGTTTGGGAAAGAACGAATCATCTTGCTTGCCATCGAGGATATTACCGAGCGCAAGCGGCTGGAGGCCGAATTGCTCGCCGCCAAGCTTGTGGCAGACGATGCAAACCGGGCCAAGAGCACCTTCCTCGCCAACATGTCGCACGAAATCCGCACGCCGATGAATGCGATTCTCGGCTTTTCCCAGTTGATGCTGCGCGATCCGGCGCTCGCGCCTCTGCAGAAAAAACATCTCGGCACGATTCAGCGGAGTGGTGAGCATCTTCTTGAATTGATCAACGATATTTTGGAAATGTCCAAGATCGAAGCGGGGCGGATGAAGTTGGAACCAACAACATTCGATCTCCGTGTGATGTTTGACGATTTGGAATCCATGTTGCGTTTCCGCACCGATGAAAAAGGACTGCAATTCATTGTGGACGGCATCGACGAGCTCCCTCGATACATCGTCGCTGACGAGAAGAAACTGCGCCAGGTGCTCATCAATCTTCTTTGGAATGCCACAAAATTCACGGAGAAGGGGGGCATTGCATTGCGTACTCGGGTTCAATCTGTAGACCCGTCTTCATCGCGTCTCTTCGTCGAAGTTGAGGATTCGGGTGCGGGGATCGCTGTAGACGAAATGGATCAACTCTTTCGTCACTTTGAGCAAACGCATACAGGACGCCAGGCAGGTATTGGTACCGGGCTCGGTTTGGCAATCAGCAAAGAGTTTGTCCACATGATGGGAGGAGAGATCGCCGTCACCAGTCAAATTGATAAAGGAAGCATCTTCAAGTTTGACGTTCCCATAAGGGAAGGAGATATTCAACCGGTAACGAAGAAAGCTGATTCACGGCGTGCTCTGAGACTTCTGGATGGACAACCGTTGTATCGCGTGCTGGTTGTTGATGATAAAGAAGACAACCGTTCGCTTCTTTTTGATTTGCTCACCCAGGTTGGATTCAAGACCCGACAAGTCACAAATGGCAAAGAAGCCGTCGAAGAATTTAAGAACTGGAAGCCCCACTTGATCTTCATGGATATGCGCATGCCGGTCATGGATGGTTTTGAGGCAATACGCAGGATCCGCGCGGATGCTGGCGGAAAGGAAGTGAAGATTATTAGTGCGACGGCGAGCGTATTCGAAGAAGATCGCAGACTTGTACTGGCGGC
>JADGQA010000212.1 GCA_017882185.1 Bacteroidota bacterium | reverse complement strand
AAGCGGATGGATGGATGAACGGGGTTGGATGTGGACTCCCACCCTCCTTACACTCGGTCTCGGTGTCGCGCTCGGTTGAGCCATTTTTAGGAAGAAAGAGTGATCGAGCTAACCCGGATGCAACTCAAACAACTCACAAACTAAATCAGAAAGGATTTACCGTGAAATCAACAAATGTATTTCTCTCGACAATTCTAGCGATTGCTTTTACACTGCCGATGTTCGGACAAGATACTCACAGCGCTAAGACCAAGACCGATATGAAGAAACATGACATGTCGAGCATGATGGGCAAGCCGACAGTGGATGCGACTGTCGAAGGGCTTCACATGAAGGTGTGGCTCATGACGCAGAAGCAGCACAAAAAGATGATGAAGGGAAAGATGGGTCGGATGATGATGGGCGAAGATATGAAGGGTATGAAACACGATGACATGGGGATGAAAGACACGAGCATGGGGATGGGTAAAGATATGATGGGAATGAAACATGACGGCATGGGGATGGACAAGGCGACTAAGGAAGCGATGATGGCAGGCACGCATTGCATCATGCTTGACGTCACAGATGCGGCAACAGGGAAGGAAATCTCTGACGCCAGCGTCAAGGTCATGAATGTGTCTCGGTCAAAGAAGCACTCTTCGGTTGACCTCAAACCTATGATGAGTCATTTTGGAAGCGGCCTCACGCTCAATGAAAAAGGAAAATATGAGTTTACCGTAAACGTCACCGTTGGCGGAGTCACCAAGACGAAGCCGTTCGATTACGTGGTGAAGTAAGAAGCATTTCCGATTAACACGACACTACGTGACAATCGAAATCAACAAATCATGAAACCAACAACCCTAAAGAGAATAGTACGATGAAAGAATTGAAATCCGTGACCAAAGACCCCATCTGTGGAATGACCGTCGATGAGGCAACCGCTCTCCACGCCGAACGCGATGGAAAGACGTTTTACTTTTGCAGCGACCACTGTCGGCATGAATTTCTCTCCAAGCCCACCGGTGCCAAGGTCGAGGAAAAGTCTGGAAGCTGCTGCGGATAACACTCAGACGTTGTAAGCTACTAAAATCCAGAGTTGCTATCGATAACCAGTCGGAAAGAACAGGAAGCTCTAGGGTTGAGCACACAAGCCGCGGGTTCATTCCCTTGCGGCTTTCCTGATGTTCGCTTGGGTATGTGAATGTGAGCAATTGAACTCATCAAAGGTGAAGACTCAACGCCATGGTTAAAGATCCGGTATGTGGCATGCAGGTTGACGAGAAGTCGGCACCACATGTAACGAAATTCAAGGATACCACCTACTATTTTTGTTCTGCCGGAGACAAAGTCAAATTCGATTCCAATCCCGAATCCTATGTGAAAGGTCGTGTTGAAGATACGCCAATGGAAGATGTGCACGGACAACACGATGCTCACGACCACAAGCATGGTCAAGAGTCTCCGGTCACCCAGCCCGAGCCTCACAGTCACGGAGAGCACGGAGCTCACGAAGGAGAACACCACGGTGCACACGAAGGGCATTCGGTAGAAGGCTTCCGAAAGCGCTTCTGGATATCGCTTGTCATTACTGTGCCCATCGTTCTTCTTTCTCCAATGCTTCAACATTGGGCGGGCTTGGGCGATGCGCTCCGATTTTCCGGCGATGCGTACCTGCTCTTTGCTTTTTCCTCCCTGATATTCTTCTATGGTGGTTACCCCTTTTTAAAAGGCTTCGTCGACGAGATGATTGCCCGAAGACCCGGCATGATGACACTGATCGCCGTTGCCATTTCCACGGCCTACGTGTATAGCGCCGTCGTTGTGTTTGGCCTTAAAGGGGAAGTATTCTTCTGGGAGACTGCGACCCTGATCGATATCATGCTGCTGGGTCACTGGATTGAAATGAAATCAGTGCTCGGAGCGTCAAAAGCATTGCAAGAGCTGGCGAAGCTGATGCCTTCTGATGCTCACAAGATATTGCCGGATGGAAATACGCTGGACATCCCGCTCGGCGAGCTTGTGGCAGGCGACCGTGTCCTCGTGAAGCCGGGAGAAAAGATCCCTGCCGACGGTGATGTTGTCGGTGGTGAATCATCCGTCAACGAGTCGATGCTGACGGGCGAGTCGAATCCCGTGAACAAGAAACCCGGCGCGAAGGTTATCGGCGGAGCGATCAACGGTGAAGGGTCTCTCACAGTAGAAGTCAAGAGAACGGGAAAGGAATCGTTCCTCTCGCAAGTGATCGAACTGGTAAAGGAAGCACAGGAGAGCAAATCCAGAACGCAAGATCTGGCAAACACTGCGGCGCTATGGCTCACGATCATCGCACTTGCAGGCGGGGTCATAACATTGGTGGTTTGGCTTGCAGTCATGAACCAAAGCTTTGCCTTTGCACTCGAACGGACGGTGACTGTGATGGTGATTGCCTGCCCTCATGCGCTCGGACTGGCAATTCCACTTGTTGTGGCCGTATCGACGGCGCTCTCTGCGAAGCATGGGTTATTGATTCGCAACCGGGCCGCATTCGAAATCGCAAGGAATATTCAAGCCGTCATCTTCGACAAGACCGGTACGCTGACCGAAGGCAAGTTCGGAGTGACCGATGTCTTGAAGTTCGGCACCGAGTATGATGAGAAGGAACTTGTTCGGTATGCTGGCTCGGTCGAAGCCAATTCCGAACATTCGATTGCACAAGGTATTGTTCGTTCAGCGGGTGAACTGATGCCAGTCGAAAACTTCAAGGCCATCCCGGGAAAAGGTGCCGAGGGGAAAGTGAATGGAAAAGAAGTAAAGGTCGTGAGTCCGGGCTATGTGCGCGAGAACAACATCGCCGGAAGTACCGACGGCATTGAGAAGCTCAGCGATCAAGGAAAAACTGTCGTCCTGATTCTTATTGATGGCAAAGTCTCCGGCGCAATTGCGCTCGCCGATATTGTCCGGCCGGAATCCAAGAATGCGATAGCCATGCTCAAAACGATGGGTATTAAATCAATGATGTTGACGGGCGACAACAAGAAGGTTGCGAAGTGGGTTTCTGACGAACTTGGTTTGGATGAATATTTCGCCGAGGTACTCCCGAATGAAAAAGCAGCAAAAATCAAAGAAGTCCAATCAAGGGGGCTGGTTGTGGCAATGACCGGCGATGGGATCAACGATGCACCCGCATTGGCCCAAGCGGATGTCGGTATAGCCATTGGCGCAGGAACTTATGTGGCCGTTGAGACTGCAGACATCATCCTCGTCAGGAGCAATCCTCAAGATGTCGTTACGATGATCAGTCTTGCGAAGGCGACGTACCGTAAGATGGTCCAAAATTTGGCCTGGGCAACCGGCTATAATGCAATTGCAATGCCACTGGCTGCGGGTGTGCTGTATAGCTTCGGCATCCTGCTGAGCCCAGCAATGGGCGCTGTACTGATGTCCTTGAGCACCGTCATTGTCGCTGTGAATGCGAGGTTATTAAGAGCATGACACTATGTTCCAAAGCTAAATAACGATTTTCCGTTCTTGAATAACGGGAATGGGAAATCACATTGTTCACCAACACTATAGGAGGATTCAATGAGTCATCATAAATTCCAAAGTTGTATCGATGCATGTTCAGCATGCGCAATTGAATGTGAAGATTGTGCAACCTGTTGCATCAACATGAATAACAAGGACCATTTAAAATGTATCGCACTGTGTCGTGACTGTGCAGACATTTGTTCCTTGTGCGCCAGATTTGCGGCAAGAGACTCATCATTCTGTGATGCGCTGTGTAAACTTTGTGCAGAAGTGTGTAATGCTTGTGCTGCTGAATGTGGGAAACATTCAACACACGATTGCTGCAAAAAGTGTGCAGAAGCATGTAAAAAATGTGCTGCCGAATGCAGCAACATCGGTAAAAAGTAATGTGCTAAAAAGCTCGCACAGCAGAGTCCCACCTCGGGACTCTGCTCACGAGAAATACAATCGAATCATTAATAATGAAAGGTCAAAAGTCATGTTCTACGAGGGTTATCATTTCTGGGGAATGCATTTAGTATGGTGGTTCGTTTGGATAATACTGCTGTTTTGGATTTTTGCAACGCCTTATAATATACCCGGTCAGCGAAAGAAGAAGGATTCTCCTCTTGATATTTTGCAGAAGCGATTCGCTTCAGGACAAATCTCGACCGAGGAATACCATGAGAAGAAAAAGATCCTTGAAAACGATTTGGCAAAACTTAACTAAGTCGCTTCAGGCAGTAAAGAATAAATAACGCAGTGGCGTTGGTACAGGGCGATGTTGGTATGCCATTGGCGCAGGTACGGATGTGGCGGTCGAAACTGCAGACATCATACTTGTCAGGAGCAATCCCCAGGATGTCGTAACCATGATCCGGCTTGCGAAAGCGACTTACAGAAAGATGGTGCAGAACCTTGCATGGGCAACCGGCTAGAATGCGATAGCAATGCCGCTGGCTGCCGGAGTGCTGTATAGCATTGGCATACTACTCAGCCCGGCTATGGGTGCAGCGCTGATGTCTGTCAGTACCATCGTTGTCGCGATCAACGCGCGGCTGCTGAAAATCAACTAGACAAGCTCAAGGAGTGCGGACGCTTAATCAGGCATCCGCATCTCCAAGCACTCCGAGACTACCTCCCTCAACATAGCGTGATACGATCTTTTGAAGCACGGGATTCGTCTCCTTCCCATTCTGCCTCTGTTGTTAATCCCCGTTGCTAATGACGTTCTTATCCATTAGTTTTCAAAGGATTTTTGCTGCGGCTTACTCAACTCAAGAATGAACATCCGGCACAATTTGTAGGGCAATGTCGATGCCTTCTATCCGATCCTGCCAAATTACATCTGCACCATGATCAAAGCGAGCGAACAAACTCAAATCCGGAGGAATAATGAAAAGAGTCTACAGACGTGCCCTTGCGGCAACAATCATATTCGTCTGCTGGTTTGTCCTTATCGGACAAGCTTTCACAAAGTCAAATCTTGATAAACCTTCAGTTCTCACCGTGAACGAACGAACTCAGAATTCGAATCCTGGCCTGGATACTGCCGTCCAGGCATTTACCGGTGCAAATCCCTTTGCCAGTACCAGTACTCTCCCGTATCAGGCGCCGCCATTCGACCGGATTCACGATACTGACTATCAGCCTGCGATCGAAGAAGGAATGAAGCAACAAATTGCTGAGATCAATCAGATCGCTTCCGATGCTGCCTCACCAACGTTTGAGAATACCGTCGTTGCGATGGAACGTTCCGGCGCGCTTCTCACCCGCGCTGCCAAGGTCTTCTTTGCAGTTGTACAGTCCAATACCGACGATACGCTCCAAAAAGTGCAGGAAGAGGAAGCCCCCCGATTGGCTGCTCATAACGATGCTATATACCTGAATGACAAGTTGTTTCAACGCGTCAAAGCAGTGTACGACCAGCGGAATGCTCTCCATCTTACTGATGTACAGAAATTTCTGGTCGAGCGGTACTACAAAGATTTCGTGAAGGCAGGTGCACTCCTTTCGGAATCGGATAAGAAACAACTTCGTGAACTCAATCAGGAAGAGTCAAAGTTGACTACCAGCTTTCAGAACAAGCTTCTCGCAGGGACGAAAGCCGGCGCGCTCGTCATCGGCGACAAGAAGGAGCTCGATGGACTGAGTGAAGCGGAGATCTCGGCTGCTGCCGAAGCTGCGCATCAACGGGGACTCGATGGTAAGTGGGTGTTGGCGCTTCAGAATACCACCCAGCAACCTGCACAGGTTTCTTTGCGCGATCGCGCAGTACGGGAGCGACTGTTCCAGGCATCGACCATGAGGTCCGTGCACAGCGACAGTAATGACACACGCCAACTCGTCCTCCGTTTGGCAGCGCTGCGGATCGAGAAGGCAAAATTGCTGGGCTATCCAACCTATGCCGCTTACGTGCTCTCGGATCGAATGGCCAAGACTCCAGCCGCAGCAATCAAACTCCTCACCGATCTGGTTCCGGCGGTTATTGCGAAAGCCCGATACGAGGCTTCCAGTATGCAAGCCCTGGTAGACCGTGAGAAGGGAGGATTCAAGCTTGAGCCGTGGGATTGGCAGCATTATTCGGAACAGGTGCGTATGGCGGAATACGCGCTGGATGATGCTCAGATCAAGCCTTACTTCGAGTTGAATCGAGTGCTCGAGGACGGAGTCTTCTACGCCGCGAACCAGCTCTTCGGCCTCTCGTTCAAAGAGCGGAAGGATATTCCAGTGTACAATCCGGACGTGCGGGTCTTTGAAGTGTTCGATGCTAACGGTACATCGATTGCCCTTTGGTACTGCGATTACTTCAAACG
>JADGQA010000211.1 GCA_017882185.1 Bacteroidota bacterium | reverse complement strand
AGATAGAGATACTTCATCGTTTCCGCGAAAAAGAAGCTTTCCATCTGGTCCATTTTCTCTTTTGTGGTGACATCCTTTAGCGCCGCATAGGCAGTTTCAGTGCGACAGTACTCCATGATGTTTCTGAAAACCGCCTCTCCCATTCCTCTGTAGGCAGGGTCTTTTGTACAATAGTGGAGATAGTAGGCAGACTCAATGATTTCCGGTCTCAGAACGTAGTGCTTATCTATTGCTGCCATTGTCGTGTAGTCAATCGCCTCCGGTTCGATCCCGTGAAGGTTCCACATTTTGAAGCAAGAGTGTTCAAGTCGTCCTGCTCGCGGCACATCTCCCTCCAGACAAAGGACCGCAGGGAAAAATGCCTCCAACGATCCGAACCTGGTCCCCGTTCGCTTGCCGGTTTTCATATCTGCCTGACCGTACCAGAGTTCGCCTGTCGAGGTGTCGGCGACGTAGGTATTGATCTCCTTGATGCTCTCCTTCCACATATTTTTGCAGTCGCTGTCATCGAACAAAAGCGAACATTTCAGCAAATATTCATAATACGAATCAATTCCGCCTCCGATATGGCTTGTCTTGTCGATCCATTCGCCAGTCTCAACATTGATGACGGAGCCCACAAGACCGAGTTTTGAGCGTCGGTTGAACAACTGCACCAGTGCATTTTTCGATTTCTCGTAGTAGACGGGATTACCGGTCAGTTTACTCAAGGTCCCGAATTCGATGAGCGAGGTTCCTATTTCCGCCGGATTGTTCAGTGAATCGCGGATTGCCCCAGTTTTCAGATTCACGAACCGATACGGCATGCCCGTTGCGGAATTGAATTCGGGCAACAATCTCTTTCCCAAGTCTTCCGCCAATTCCAGTAAGCGTCGATCTCCATCCAGTTGGTAAGCGGACAGGAGTCCGCCGAGCAATCGAATCGTGATTTCAAACGTCTGTACTTCCATATCTTGATCGAACGACAGCCGATCAAGAATAAGCTTTTTCGCTTCTGCTGCTTCCTTCTTCAAGCCCATCAACTCCATGGTATCGAACGCGTCAACCGGCGTCATACAGAGAGAAATCTTGTACCAATCCCGCGGTGCCTTGCTAAGAGGCTTCAAAGCATCGTGACCCCACGCGCATTGTCTGTAGCCGTTCCACGCGTGAAGGAATTCCTGTCTAATCAACTCTGCGTTGACAGTTCTTTCCTGCGATGGAGATGACAAGTAAGAACAGAGACCCAAGATAATAGTTAGGGACAATACCCGCGTATTGATCATCATTTGACCTGAATGGAGCTTGTCAGCCGTATGTCGGATGAAGATGAACCGATTTGAAGCCGATAATTACCCGGGACCACGACATAGTCGTTCTTCTGATCGCTGTATGCGCGCAATTCACGAACAGGCAGAGGTATTCGAACCGTTGCGGATTGTCCCTTCTGAAAATGCACCCGCTTGAATCCTTTGAGGGATTTCAACGGCAAATCTTTCGATGTATCGCTTTGACGAACGTAGACCTGAACTACCTCGTCACCGTCGTAGTTTCCGGTATTGCTTACCCCAACATCGACAAGAACCGTATCCTGGCTTGTTACAACAGACTTGTTGACGGTCACTCCTTTGTAGTCGAATTGTGTATAGCTCAACCCATAACCAAATGCATAGAGTGGTTTTCCTTCGAAGTATCGATATGTGCGTCCTTTCATATTGTAGTCTTCGAACGGCGGTAAATCTTTTGCCGACTTGTAGAACGTTACAGGCAGCCTCCCGCCGGGATTGTAGTCACCAAAAATCACATCTGCGACAGCGTTGCCCCCTTCCTGGCCAGGATACCACGCATCCAGAATCGCGCCCACGTTGTCATTTTCCCAATTGACAGCCAGCGCGCTTCCGTTTGTCAAAACCAGAACCAATGGTTTGCCGGTTGCTTGAAGGGATCGTATCAACGTCTGTTCGTATGCAGGGAGATCCAGACTCGTCCTGTCGCCCCCTTTAAATCCTGGTAGCTCAACAGACATTTCTTCGCCTTCAAGTTGCGGAGAAATCCCCGCAACAACGATCATCGCATCGGAGTGTGTCGCCGCGGCGACTGCATCGACCACTCCCCGGGCCATTTCGGATTCATCCTGTTTCTTAAGCCATCGAAATGAAATCCCCGCGTATTCGGTCTCTTCGGCATATTCTATTCGAATGTCGTATTCTTTTCCCCGTTCCAGGAACAATTCACCCGTCTTCATCTCATTCATCTCATACGGTTCCCAGTTGTCGATCAGAATCTTTCCATCGACATACAACCGACCTCTGTCATCGGTCGTGAGACCGATCCGATATGTTCCGGTCGAAGGCGGAATGAGTTTCCCCGTCCACCTGACAGAAAAATGATCATTCGGGATTCCGGGACCTGGTGAGCCAAGATCCCAGTAGTAGCGGGAAAGAGTGTCTATCCGCGTGAAGACAGGTTTGCCTTGCATTTTTGGATTGTCAAAATATTCGCCCAGCAATCCCACTCCAGGAAAGCCTTTCGGAGGTCTCAGATATTCTGCACTGATGTAATGGAGCACTGTTGACTGCTCAATCGGTGCTGCACCCTGAACGTAGTTGACCTGTACCGAAGAGCCGACTTGGTTGCGGATCCCTTGAAGAATCGTTACTGGATGTGATGGAACACCGTTGTAATTGCCGAGGAGGACCTCGACATTATCTGCATATGGTCCGACGACCGCGATCGATCGTAATTGTTTGCTCAGCGGCAAGGTGTTTTTGTCATTCTTCAGAAGGACGATGCTTTCCTGTGCGACCTTTTTTGAGAGCCGGTCGTGCTCCGGCGTGTCGTTCACGCTCATCGGAATCTGAGCATAAGGATCCATCGTCGGTGGGTCGAACATGCCGAGCTTGAACCTTGCCATCATCAGGCGACGGACAGAATTGTCAATTTCCTTTTCATCGATCATGCCATTCTTGACGGCGTCGATCAAAGATTGGTATTCTCCGCCGCATGAAAGGTCGCATCCAGCCTTTACGGCAACTGCAGAAGCTTCCGCAACATCCTTTGCATAGTTGTGGCCGGCATAGATGTCCCTTATCGCACCGCAGTCAGAAACAACGTATCCTTGGAAACCCCATCGCTTGCGAAGAATTTGATTCAGCAACAAATCGCTTGCACAGCACGGAACACCCAGCGTCCTGTTATAGGCACCCATCACGGACCACGCCCCCGCTTCCGTGATGCATGCCTCGAATGCCGGCAGGTAGGTATCAAACAAATCCCTTCTAGAAATCTCTGCATCAAAGGAATGCCGAAGCGGCTCGGGGCCGCTGTGTACAGCATAGTGTTTCGGTGTTGAGACTACCTTCAGGTATTTTGGATTGTCCCCTTGCAAGCCTTCCACGAATCCAACGGCAATGCGGGATGTCAAGTACGGATCTTCTCCGTAAGTTTCCTGGCCGCGCCCCCATCTCGGATCGCGGAATATGTTGATGTTGGGAGACCAAAATGTTAGCCCTTGATAAATGCCTCTTTGATTATGCCGCAGGTCCTCATTGTGCTTCGCTCTTGCTTCCGTGGATATAACGTCAGCCTCCTCATGAATAAGGTCAGGGTCCCACGTCGCCGCCATTCCGATGGCCTGGGGAAAGACAGTTGCAATTCCATTCCGTGCAACTCCGTGCAGGCATTCACCCCACCAATTGTATTCGGGGATATTCAGGCGTGGGATCGCAGCCGCACGATTCTGCATTTGACTGACTTTCTCTTCCAAGGTTAACCGGGGAATCAAATCATCCACTCTTTTCTCGTTGGAGAGTTTCGGATCCTGGAAAGGATACTGAACTGCACTCTGGGCATCGGAGCGAGGCGTACAAAAGAGAAGAAGCCCGGTCAAGAAGATGCCCAAGATTGATGAATTTGGAAGTCGAGAGCTCTTAGTGGTTTTCATGCCCGCCAACCTTTCAATGGAGACGTCAAATAGTTGGAAATGTTGTGGAATCCGAAACGCATACCGCCTACCAAGCGAACTTGCCAAACTCCTTTGAAAGGTAGTCCCCCACAGTTACGAAGTCATCTATGCTCGTCATGTCGGGCACCCGTTCCGCAAGAGGAAATGCGTATACGGATCTCGGATGCTGTTGAAGCATCATCGAAATCGCTGTCGGCAATTCTTTCTCCTCGCGTATCGGATGGAGAGGAACCGCAAGTATGTAAGGAATAGCATCATTGTAATCAAGTCTGAAAATATTCATGCTAACACCGATTGTACCGTTCTTCCCTTTGGACCGTTCGATTTCTTTGTCGGTAGGTTTCTCAATAATTGCGGTCAGGAATCCCTCATCATCCTTTTGTGTGATGGCGAATTTGAGGATGCGCGATTCGTCAAACCCAAGTGCTTCGCGATCATAGTCAATCATCGCATTGGGATATCTGCTTTCTAGCAAAGTGAGAAGTGCCTTTCTTGAATAGAGATTGTCGCCGTTGCAAACGGTGAATTTCCTCCCTTGCCAATCCTGTCGGCCATTCATCCCTTGGAGGACTGCGTCTGCGGTTCCGAGAGGCTTGGTTCTTCCAGCAGGAATCCTCTGAACAGCGTAGGAAATGCGAAGACCATTGAACTCATTCCCCATCTCCTTCGCCCCGTAGTATTCTCGAATGGATGTGTCTTTCTCCGAAATCACAATGAGCACATCCTCATAGCCGGCCTCGCGTGCATTAAGCAATAAGTAATCCAGGAAGGGACGCTTTCCTTCGCCGATCGTCAGCATTGCTTTCGATTTCGATTGCGCCTCGTTCATGAGCTTGGGATCGAGACCGACTCTCGAAAGAAGCGACCGTTTCATTCGTGAGGATACTCCGCCTGCAAGAATCATCAGGGTGGGGTCATTCATAGGACGGGTATGCTCGATTCCTCCCGTGATCCTTCGTCGACGTTCACGAGAGTGGCCTCGCTGACTGTTCGTACTGCTTCAACGACGGCATCAGGATTCTCGGATGCGTAGGCAAACATACATCCACCGCCTCCTGATCCATTGATCTTCGCGCCATAAGCTCCTGATTTCAGTGCGGCATCGATCATTTTATCGATCTTTGTGGTTGATATTCCCAAAGCATCGCGCAATACGGTTTGATGCTGATTGAGGAGTTCGCCAATTCTCGTGTGATCCAGCGGGACTCGTTCCAGCACTTCCTTCGCCTCGAATGATATATCTCGATTCCGGATTGTTCCTTCGAGCAGATGGAATCGATCCTCACCCAGGTCGGCACGGTATCGTTCCAGATTGTCCCTGATGATCGAATGGAGTGAGAATTCTGGATGCTTTTCACTCAGGTTCTTGACAATTTCCAGCAATTTGTTTTTGACATTTGCGAGGACGAACCTCGTGTCCTTTGGTTGATGCGAATTGCCGAGAACGAACGATTTCAGCCCGGCATTGATCGGAGACATTTTTGTCGCGGGAAAAGACTCCAACCAGATGAGTCCTCCCTTTGCCGTCGAATATTGATCCATCATGCCACCCGGCTCCGAGAATTCAAGCACCTCTGCCTCATATGCAATCTCAGCAATTTCTTCGGGCATCATGGGCCGCGGCGAATCGCTCATCCTTGAAAGGAAGTTTGCCCAACCTACGATGAGTGCCGATGAACTCGCCGTACCGGCATTGATAGGGATGTTTCCTTGAACCTCGCAGTCAAAACCGTGCGAAAAATGGACTCCTCGTCTTTGGAAAACGTTGATGACACTACGGAAGTAATCACGTTCGCGGATGTAAGGAATTTGGTCGACGATTTCAAACGATTCCCGCTTCCGTATGTCCGGCAGATCGATATTAACTTTTCGATCGAACCGAGCAGTGCCCTCGATGTAAATACGTCGGGATATCGCGGCAGCGATAACAGGAAGGTGTAGATAGTCCTGGTGTTCCCCAAAGAGACAGATTCTCCCGGGCGTTGAAATGGTCACTTTGCGTTCACAAAACTCCATCTCCCTCTCTTCCCTTTCATCACAGACGGGATAGCAAGAAATTGCAATCAGCGAGAAGCGGCATCCTGAGTCGCCTCTGGACCTCGGTTCCAAAGTCTGTTGACGACATACACAAGGACCGATCCGCTCACCACAAAAATTCCGGTAAGCATGAATGCGTAATTCAGCCGGCCGTAGAGAAAATTACCCAATGCAAAGAGCGCAGACCATATGACGGTGCAGCCCGTTACCCATCCGAGAAGTGCCATTGGAATGTTCTCATGAGTCGATCTCGCTTCACTCTCTGAGATTCCAGCCTCTTCTCGAACCTTCTTCCAACCAGGGCCAAA
>JADGQA010000210.1 GCA_017882185.1 Bacteroidota bacterium | reverse complement strand
TCTTGAACTCTCGAAATCGATCGTCGTACAATTTGCGGTTCTGCGGATTCGGGACGAACTTGTTTTCAATCCTAACGTATTTTTTGATGTCTTCGAACGATGGGATGTACCCCAATGCCATGCTCGCAAGCAGGGCAATCCCTTTCGCTCCCGCCAGCTGCGGCCGCTCTACTTGATTGATCGTCCGGTTCGTGATATCGGCCATAATCTGGCACCACACCGGGCTTTTCGCCCCACCGCCGACGATCCCCAGTTCCCGAACCGGGCGGTACAGGTTCTCGACCGTTTCCATCGCCCAGCGCGTATTGAACGCAATTCCTTCGAAGACAGCCCGGATGATGTGCTCGCGCGAATGATTGAGCCCCACGTTGAACAATCCGGCTCGCACGGTGTCATCGTCGAGCGGAGACCGTTCGCCGTACATCCACGGCGTAAAGATCAGTCCCCCCGCTCCGGGTCCCGCCTGTTCCGCCAGCGTATCGAGGAGTTCATAAATATTCGGCACGTGTGCTTCGGCCTTCAACTGTTCCTCGTGGTAAAGGACCTTGTTCTTGAGCCATTCCAGGCAAATCCCCGCCGTTTCCTGGTGTGCCATCACCAGGAAGTATTTTTTTGGATACGTACTTCCGATGCAACCGGTGTAGTGGGGCAGATCGATTTTTCGTTTCGTCACGTGTCCCGCCACCCAGCCGCTCGTTCCAAGCGAGATGTGCAATTCGCCGTCGCCGATAGAGCCGGATCCAAGCGCCGCCACCGTCAGGTCGCCGCCGCCGTTGATGATCGGCGTGCCCGGACGGAGTCCTGTGAGATCGGCTGCCTCGGGTGTTAACGTACCTGCAATCGCGCCGCTCTCTTTCACTTCGGCAAGCTGGTCGGGCCTGATATGTGCCATCCTGCACAACTCCGGCGACCATTCGTTTTTGTTCTTCCGTGTATCGAGGAACCACCAGATGACGGCGAGGTCAACGGACGTGACCATCGCCCCGGTCAGTTTGAAGATGATAAAATCCTTGGCGTCGAGATATTTGTATGTCTTCGCAAAGACCTCCGGCTCGTGGCGTTCCAGCCAGAGGATTTTTCCGATCTGATCTTTTCCCGTATGTCCCGGTGCGCCCCCTGTGATGCGCAGAAATTTTATCAGGCGGAAGATATTGAACCCTTTGACGCGCGGGGGAGTCCAAAGCTCTTCATTCATGATATCGGCGCTTCGTCCGTCCAGCCACGTCATGGATGGGCGTAGTGGATTCCCCTGTCTGTCTACCGGAACGAGACATTGCGTCAGCGTGGAAAAGGTCATTCCGACGACATCGGCCGGGCTCACTCCGGCGTTCGCGACAACTTCCCGCGTTGTCTCGCAGACAGCCTTCCACCAATCGAGCGGATCGGCTTCGGCATATCCGGGGAGCGGGTGAAGCATGGGATAGTGGCGACTGGCCGTCTCGAGGATGTCACCTGTAACGGTAACGAGAACGGCTTTGTCCGAGCTCGTTCCCATGTCGTGCGAAACTATGTACTTGTTTGCCATGCCGGGGAATTTTCTGTGGTGTGCGTTGCTTGTGTGTTATGATCGCATCGACATCAACGTCTCAACGACGAGACGTACTGTTTTCATATCATCCTTCTTGCTCACTCCAAGAAGGAGAGGATATCCTTCAGGATACCGTTTTGCCGACTTGAGTTCTTCTTTGTTCACATCGGGCAGCTTCGATTTCAAAAGGGCGTCCCGTTCAGCATCGCGGACTGCGAACCCCAGGCGGAAGTAGTTCTCCTGCGGGGTGAGGTAGAGGAGCACTTTTCCCTTGCCGATAATTTTTATCTTCCACCCGTACTTCGGACCATAGAACATCCATTCGTGCGGATAGGGTGCGGTGAGTTCCAGGAGATTCTGGTATTCTGCAAAACTCTCGCCGAGCATTCGTTTCAGTTCCGTATCGCTGGGTGCGGCGGGTTTCTTTTCGGATCGTAGAGCGGTTGAGGTTTTCTTCATTGTAGATTTTCGATGAGACTGTGAAGATTAGCCGAATCTGTTGATTGTCGCCGTTGTTGAATGTAGCTTAATTAGGAAATGCTATCAAGTAATGAGGTGAGACGGGGCGCCGATTGACTCGTCCAACGTGTTCTCATTCCTGGGAGAGGCGCATTTGACCCAGCAGACTCAGGCACATTTGCCAAACCGAGGATCTTTTGCGAATCGACCCAGTGGCTGGTCGGGGGACCCATCAAAAAGCGCTATCTTGCGATGAAGGCGATGAGGAAGGGTGCTACGAAGGAGATAATCGATCGGGGCTGGTGCTCTTGTCGAATGTCATAATACTTTTTCCATTCACGTTCCTTGTATCTCGCGCTATCTGCGGGATTACTCAGATGCCGACACAAATCGTCGGGATGATCGCAAAAAACGCGATCACTTCACCACCATCATTGTCTTTCTGTCGGATGACTGTTTGCCCGATTCGTTGATGTAGACGATGCGGTAGATGTACATCCCCGAGGCATAGCGACTCGCGTCGAATATTTCCTGGTGATATCCCGCCTGCTTCTCCCCGTCCACAAGCGTAGCAACCTGCTGCCCAAGTAAATTGTAGACCTTCAGTTGCACCTTGCTGTCCCGGGTGAGCTGATAGCAGATCGTTGTCGTCGGATTGAACGGATTGGGATAGTTCTGCAATAGCTCGAACTTCTCAGGAGGAGAGACCTGGATCTTGATTTCCTTGGTCCATGTCTCACCCGTCTTCGATCTGATAGCAAAGGTGAGAGACTCTTCCTTGTTCACGGGAGCCAGCTTGTCGATGGCAAACGAGAACACCGCCGCCTTCTCTTCCTTGGCCCTGAGCTGATCGATCGTCACTGTTTTCTGGCTATAACTGACCCATGATGGCAATCCGGTCGCCTCGACGGATACCTGTGTGGTTGTGATGGGAGAGGTATTGGCGACGGTCAACTCCAGCGTGTTTCCCTTGGAAGCAAACGGAATCTTGTACGGTTCCTGGGCCAAGGCAAAACTCAGTGTAAGGATGAATGCAAGAAATGTCTTCATGGTAATCCTTTCACGCCAGTTCACGGTACGTGTGCAATCTGCAGGTAGAGATATTGATCTATTTTGGCGCCGGGAGTCGGTCAAGTATGTATTGCGCGTTGTAGAACAGGAACTTCCATCCCTCGACAGTCACGAAGCGCTTGTCGCGGCGCTTGTTCTTTTTCTCGTTGTCCAGAGTTGTCTGGTATTGCTTATTCACCTTGTCCTGAAATGTTTTGACCTCCCGGGCACAATTGGCGGAATCACCTCGCGCCAGGTGTTTCTGGGCATTTGCTAAACCGTTATCAAGCTCGTTGACGAACTTGTCGTCTGCCAACCAGCCTCGGTCGCTTGCTCGATGCTTCATTGCAATCAGGGTGTCGACCAGACCAGACGTCGGCATAACGGTCGTGTCGCTCACAGAAATCGACTGCAGCGTGACTGGGTTGAAGTAATAGATCGTTTGCGGATAGTTGTCGAACAACAGGATCTTGCCTTGAGGGGGTAGCGCCAAGTATTGGGTTAGCTTGCTGGTAGCAGCATCGAAGATGAAGACATTTCCGGGACGATATTCACCTCCGGGTTGTGCCGTGTCATAGTCAACCTGCTCCAGGATAACAAATCTCGCATCCGGGCTCAGATGTCCCTGCGATCGCCAAGGGAAAGGAATCGCAGGCATAGTCGACCCCTTTTCCGCATCATACAGTTGATACTGTTGATCTTTCATTTCAGTAGTTGGATAGTCGTAACCATAGAGAAGCTTCCCTTTTCTGCCGTCATCCGCAAATTTATTTTGAATCGGGGGGCCAAAGTCGATCTCCCGTTTCTTTGCGATCACTGTATTTGAAGATGTTGAAAATGCCTCCACATACGAAATACCGGTCAGCGTATCCAGTGTTGACATATATATGGCCGATTCATCGTCTGAAAGGATCGAGTGGCTGGTAAACATTCGAAAGTCAGAGACATCGCTAATCCTCTTGAACGTCCTTGTATCGTAGACTGCTGCCCTCGTAACCGCGCTCCCCAATTGCGGCGTCCACGACACATAGAATACATTGAGGTTGGGAACGAAGAGCACACCATAGACCTGCTCAGTTGCCGGCTCGTCGGGTAGTTCCCCCCGTATCGAGCGATCAGTAATGTTCACCACCATCACCGGGCCGTAACCTTGGAAAATGTAGAGCCAGTTTTGTCCAGCATCCCAATCCAAATCCGCCGCCCGTAAGGTATCGCTCACAAACAGCTCCGTGGAACCGGTTCTTAGATCCTGCCTGAAGACGTTCAAATTTCCACGATCATCGACCGGTTTTGTGAAGAAGTAATAAGGCTGGCAGAATGTCATGTCGAATCCCAACGACAGTATGAAACTTATTGTCAGCAAGAATCTCATCCACTTCGATACGCTAAACATTGTTCGCTCCTTCTATTGACTACTATTCCAACCTGTTGGGGGGCTACCTCCGAGCACATTCGAGTACAGATTCCACGCGTCCGTTCCCCGGCTGTGGTCATTCGTTGGGCTAGCTACCCAACTCCCGTTGGAATTCTCATCTTCAGGGTCTTGGGCTACCCACCTCCAGTGAACTCCGCCGCGATACCTGTGGAAGGCTTCCTTCCAAACCTGCTCATCTGTTGTCAGATCCGCCACTTTCGTGTACTTCATCTGCTTTCCATCCACGCGATACCAAAGCAAAGGAGCAGGCTCATCCCTGCTCACTGTGCCAGCCCTGATGTGAGATCCATAATTGCGTGCACCACGCACTTTCAACTGCAGTCTTCTTTTCCCCTCAGCCTTGTTTTCCTGCCAATTTCACGCCAGTTCACGGTACGTGTGCAATCCGCAGGTAGAGATATTGATCTATTTTGGCGCCGGGAGTCGGTCAAGTATGTATTGCGCGTTGTAGAACAGGAACTTCCACCCCTCAACCGTCACGAAGCGCTTGTCGCGGGGCTTATTCTTTTTCTCGTAGTCCAAAGTTGTCTGGTATTGCTTATTCACTTTGTCCTGAAACTTCTTGATCTCCTTCGCGCAGTTTGTCGAATCACCGCGCATCAAGTGCTTGCGGGCGTTCGCCAAGCCATTCTCGAGTTCGTTCACGAAATTCGCATCTGCGATCCAGCCGATGCCAACACATTGCTGCATGTAGGAGATTAGAGTATCAAGCATATTTGATGTCGATAAAGCAGCCGAAGGAACCGGTGGACTAAACGCCTGAAGAGCTTTTCCGATGAGATTTTTTTCAGTTGGCTCTGGTGCTTTTGATTGATAAGCTTTGACGAATTCAAAATCGGTGGGGGTACCGTACCGGTTTAGCAATGAGTCAGCAATCCGTGTTCTATATGGCCAGCCCATCTCTCTCGTGAGCCTTTCCTCAAGGAAAGAATGCAGTTGCAGGTAATCAAGCTCAAAGAGCTTCTCTAGCGCCCAGAGACGATTGCTGCCTCCCGCATCCGGATCGTTGGAAGCCATATTCACGAGCTCAGGAAACATTTCTGTGCCATAAAGGTCGACAAGATCTCTCAGCGCGTTGATACGGTCGACTGGCAATTCACCTTCACGGGTGAGGCGTTTGAGAACACTTTTTGCAGAGTCTGCGAAAACAGGGACATGTTCGACAATAGCCCTCAAAAGCCGTTCGTCACGAGCTTCCGCACTTACGTTTGTAGCGGCAAATCCGGCAAGTACGTCTGACGTCAAGGAAAAGTCTCCACACTTGAAAAGATACGTCGCCGCCAGTACTCGCAATTCAAGATAAGAACTCGAGTTCGACCGGGATGCAAGACCATGGGCCGAATCTGCAACTGCACGGGCGGTGGAACAAGTTTGGTCGGAATGGAGCAATTCAAGCACCCTCAACAGCTGATAAAATCTGCCTTCATTCCAGAGTGTTGGCTGAACTAGCGGGACAATTTCCGTCATTTGGAAGAATATGGCGCTATCGATGGCCACTGATTGAACAGATGCGTCTGGATCGCTAAGGTCTTTGATGATTCGTGCCCGCTCTTCCGACGTCGGTACTTGCGAAATGCAAATTTGCGACAGAACAACCAACATTGCTATAGCGAAGTAGAATCGGTATCTGGGCATTGCATGTTTTCCTTTTTTCAATTGCACGGAATTTTGCTGATCAAATCATTTATGGTCATTTGCACTAGCAGATTCTGTTGAGTCATCTTTTCATAATCACCAAAGCGTGTTGCTTCATTTGGATCGTAATTGGGCCCTGAGTTGATTTTGTCTGGGTCAAAAAATCGCTTAGCAAACTCCTTCTTAACATGTTCAT
>JADGQA010000209.1 GCA_017882185.1 Bacteroidota bacterium | reverse complement strand
TTCAGTACTTCTTCCCATTGCCCGTGGGGACCTACAAATACATAGGTGTTATTCAACACATTGCTCCGGATTTCAACTCCATCCGCAGTTTGCGTGTCGTTGGTTTCGCAAAAGATCCTGCCGACCCTGCATTACCTTTACGATCACAAGTCATTGATGGCTCCATCAGGTCAGGCATTAACATCAATGTCGATTTTTATTCCCCTCCTCCTCAACCTTTTTGACTTACAGTTTTTTCATATTGATGATGATCGTGGTGCTGCCTGTTGCTTTGGTGGCGCAGAACGAAGTCGGAATGTTGAACGGAAAGGTTGATGACGCCGGCTCAAGACAACCCTTGGCGGGCGCCAATGTGCTCGTCCAGGGAACTTTCCTGGGAACGACAACAGATACTGCCGGCAATTTTCACATCAAAGGAGTTTCATCGGGGCAACACACGGTCGTGGTTTCGATGGTTGGCTATGCACGCGCTTCCATTACAAACATACTGGTACGTGCGGAAACTCCAGCAGTTCTTGAGGTACACCTCATTCCGCAAGAAGTAGAGACCCAACAAGTCGTGGTTACTGCCAGCCGGAGGGAGCAAAGCATACAGGATGTACCGGTGAGTATTTCTACTGTCTCCGCAAAGGCCCTTTCTCTTCGAGTTCCCACGACCCTCGACGATGCTCTGCGTTACGTCCCAGGCGTAAATCTCATGTATGATCAGGTGAACATTCGGGGTTCGAGCGGCTATAGCAGAGGTGTTGGAACGAGGGTGCTCTTGCTCTTTGACGGGCTGCCGTACCTTACAGGTGATACGGGCGAAATTACGTGGGAGACCATTCCGGTTTTTCAGATAGCCCAAATCGAGGTCGTGAAGGGGGCTGGATCCGCATTGTACGGTTCGAGTGCTCTCGGCGGAGTCATCAATGTCATAACAAAGGACATACCGGATAAGCCTCAGGTTGGATTCCGACTGTATTCGGGAATCTACAGCAATCCTGGATATGCAGAATGGGACTGGTCATCGAAGTCTCGTTTCAATTCAGGCGGATATGTCAGTTTTTCCGATAAGATTGGATCGTTGCGATATCTCATGAGTGTATCACGGAGTGTGGATGAAAGCTATCGAGAAAATGATGCTTATCATCGATGGGACCTTTATCTGAAAACTATCTATGATTTAACACCGACACGAAGTTTGGCGTTGGTTGGCAATCTCAACTTGCGGACACACGGAAATTTCTTCTGGTGGAAAAGTCTGCGCGAAGCGACAAAACCAGCCGATTCTCAGCTCAACGGTGAGGTATGGTCAGATCGGGGCAATGTGAGCTTTGCCTATAAAGAATTCGTATCAGACAAGCTTTTCTACAACGTAAAAGGGATCTATTACGGCAATTTCTGGCGGGATGATAGCGCGGGACGAACCAATAATGTCTCTGCATCTCATTCTTTCTACTCTGAAGCCGAGGCCACCTATGCGATTGCTGTGACGAACATGCTCACTGCAGGGTTCGCAGTCAACTATGATAGGGTAACCTCCAATCTTTTTGGCACACACCCTGGAGTTGGAGCAGCGATCTTTGCTCAAGATGAATGGACCTTGAGCAGCGCGATGAAACTGACCGCCGGTGCAAGGTACGATTGGCAGAAGGTATCTTTGCTGAACAGCGGCTCACAATTGAATCCCAAACTCGGTTCTGTATATTCGTTGGATGATGCAACTTCCCTACGCGCTTCAATAGGGACCGGCTTCCGATATCCGGCGATCAGCGAACTTTATACCAGCGTAAGCACGGGCGTGAGCGTGTTGAATATTGTGCCCAACCCCAACCTCCACGCAGAAAGCAGCATATCATATGAGGTGGGGATTTCTCACGCAATTTCGGATCAGTTGCTGCTGGATTGGGCCCTGTTTGAAAATGATTTCAGAGATTTGATAGAGCCTGGCGTCGATACGACATCAAAACCGATCGCAATCCAATTCACGAATGTCACTAAGGCGAGAATCCGTGGAACGGAGGTTGACCTTCGGTTCAACGTCGTGGACAAGTTGCTCCACGGAGAACTGGGTTACACTTACATAGATTCAAAAGATTTGTCGACAGGTGAAGTGCTGAAGTTTCGACCTCGCAACACTCTCTATGGCTCGATGCAGTTGAATATTGAACACTTAACGGTTGAAGGCGACTATCGGTACATGAGTCGAGTCGAAGCGATCGACGAGAACTTGGTTCGGTTCGCGCCTATGGTAGACGGGGATCAAAGAGTTCCTATTAAAGTCGCGGACATTAGAGCGTTTTATGAATTGTCGGGAGCAGGGCTCCCGGTGCGCGTCGGTTTAAACATTACAAATATATTCAATTATCATTATGTCGAACTGATCGGAAATCTAGCCCCTGTCCGCATGGTCACGCTCACAGTGGATGGCCTTTTCTGAGATTTACGTTGAATCAGGCTTTCTATGTACATAGATTCGCACGCGCATCTGTTTAACGAAGATTTCGCTAACGATTTGAACGATGTACTTCATCGTGCTCGAGACGCCGGAATAGACTGCATTGTCGTGCCGGGGACAGACAACAAGACAAGTAGGGAGGCACTTGAGTTGGCTGAGCAACATGAGTTCATTTATGCATGTGTCGGGTTCCATCCCCACGATGCTATGAAACTCACCGATGGACTCCTTGCAGAAATTGAAACCATGTCAGATCATCCGAAGGTTGTTGCGATAGGTGAAATCGGTCTCGACTATCATTACGATTTTTCTCCTCGGGATAGACAAATTGCTGTATTCAGAGAACAGATATGGCTCGCCATTCGAAAGAACCTCCCTATTGTCGTGCACACCCGGGAGTCGCTTAACGACACGTTTGAGGTCGTCGAACAGTGTATGCTAGATCAACCTCATTGGAGAAGTGGGGAAGGAGTGGCATTGAAAGCCGGAAATTCCGGGCGCGGAGTATTTCATTGTTTTACAGGTACTGCAAGCGAGGCTGCCCATCTTTTCAATAGAGGATTTTTTGTATCATATCCAGGGATAGTCACCTTCAAGAATTCTCCGGTAACAGATACTCTCCGTCAGATTGGTTGCGAGAACATCCTGCTCGAGACGGATTCACCCTATATGGCACCAGTTCCATTGCGAGGCAAAAGGAATGAGCCTGCGCATATTGCCTATATAGGTAAGAAAATCTCTGAATTTCTTGGCTTGTCTGAAGCCGAAATTGCCAGGGTGACATCTTTGAATGCAAGGAAACTCTTCAGCCTGGGGGATCTCCGTCATATGTGAGATTGACATAACTGGCTCACCATCTCCGGTGTGCCGGAGTTACTAAGTTGTAACAATGTCCTCCGTATGTTTTTCAGGTTGTTCCAGGAAAAAATTCATAACTTAAACATCAGCAATTTCATCTACCTCGAACATCAAATTTAGAGTGACGTTGACTCGAAAATACAGTCTAAGTATCCAGGATCAAGGCGGCAGACATGTTGTGAATAGACGATCTTACCAGGAATCTTGTTGTGCATGCACACCCCATTACGAAACCCTCAAACTGCAATGATAGCTTCAAAGAGAATCTTGACAATAG
Source organism: Bacteroidota bacterium (assembly GCA_017882185.1). Classification (GTDB taxonomy): domain Bacteria; phylum Bacteroidota; class Ignavibacteria; order UBA10030; family UBA10030; genus JADGQA01. Next base: position 2,802 of record JADGQA010000209.1, on the reverse strand, counting down.
TTGTTCTGCTCCTGATCTCCATTCCTGCCTCACGAGCGCAAACGCTGTCAAAAGAGCAGAAGGAGATTTTGGAAATGCAAGACGGTCGGTCGCTTGGTGACGGCAAGCTTCTTTCGTATCTACGGAACAAAAACAAAGATTTACGATATCGGGCTGCAATTGCACTTGCCAATTTGCAGGATACCTCAACCGTCGGAGATCTGCTACCCTTAGTGCAGGATGAAGACGTGCAAATCCGCGCAGCTGCGGTGTTTGCACTGGGACAAATCGGAATGATCCCAGGTGAAAAATCTCTTATCGGCGCGCTCACTCCGGAACAGGATATCCAAGTATTGCCGCGTGTATTTGAAGCACTTGGAAAATGCGGAGATTCGGAAGCCTTAAACTCAGTCATAGCATTCATCCCCTCCGCCAAAAACATCGCAGTAAAACGCGATCAGGCGTTGAGTATAGCAAGGTTTGCTATTCGGAAAATTACCTCCGAGCGAGGGGTTTGGTTGTGTTTTGATTTGTTGAAAGACAATCATTCGGAAACGCGTTCCGCAGCACTCTATGCTCTTTGGCGTTCTGCCCCACGAGGGGTAATCGATCTCGAAATCTCGAACCGAGCGTACCTTCTCGTAAAACTGATGAGCGACAAAGAGGCGGACGTCAGGATCAATCTTGCCACGCTTCTTGGCAAGACAAAGTCCGAAGAGGCACCCAGGCTCATCAAAATGTTTCAGCAGGTCGAAAGTCAATCGCCCGATTGGAGAGTTGAGGTCCAACTTGCCCGGTCTGTTGGGTTATTGGCGAAAATAGATCCAAGTCTCATTGAACTCCTCCTGCCCTATTTGGACTCGCGAAACGATCACGTCAGGATCACCTCCCTGATGACGATGGCCTCCCTGGATTCTGGTGTTGTGGCCTCATCTGAGTACAAAGAAAAACTCCTTACGACGCTCAAGAGCCTTGCCGCTTCGCCATCTAAGGAGGCGCCTCTTGTGCAAGGAGAGGCATTCGTGACATTGGGCAGATTATTTCCCAAAGAGTTGTCTGTAATCAAGCCTTCCTTTGACAAAAGAGCGGCAGAGAGTCTATTACGCTCGAAATATATCGAAGCTTTGAGTTACACTCCTTCACAGGAGAACATTCAATACGTTGTCGGATGTCTTGACGATGATTCCATCAGGGTTGCCATGGCGGCCTGGGATTTCTTGATAAGGATGATACAACCCCGGGTTCTTGAAGGTCAAAGGATCGACAAATCATACGCGGACTCTATCCCTACCATCATGGTTGATCGCATGGAGAGCGGACTCAAAAGAAAAGATCTTGCCATTACTACGTTGGTGGCGAACTTGTTTGCCGATACTTCCATTCTCGAAATGTGCGAACGCGCAGGCTATGACAACAAAATCGTCGGTGCCTTTACGTTGACTTACTCAAATCTCTCTTCAGCGGATGACGCCGAAGCTATGATGTCTATCCAGCAGACGTTCGTACGGCTGCGTGACACATCGGTAGTACCCGTGTTAGAAAAAACCCTCATTGATCCAAATCGCACTGTGGCTCTCAGTGCGGTGACTGCACTAACCAGAATTACTGGAAGGAAGTACGCCACAAGGCTTCCGAATCCTTCAGTCATACAAAGGACGGACAATGACTGGAAGATGCTTGAATCGATCAAGCCAAGCCAAAGAGTCTCATTCAGAACAACCAAAGGAACGTTCACTGTTCGACTTCACAAGGAAGATGCTCCTTTCACTGTTCTCGCCTTCCTCAAGCTTGTGAAGCAAAAGTTTTATAACGGGCTTACGTTTCATCGGGTCGTTCCGGATTTTGTGATCCAGGGGGGAGACCCGCGTGGCGATGGTTGGGGGGGGGCCGGATTCACTATTCGATCCGAATGGTCCCTGATTGACTTTGAAGGTGGATCTGTTGGAATGGCGAGCTCAGGTAAGGATACCGAAGGCTGTCAATTTTTCATTACGCATGTACCAACTCCTCATTTGGACGGACGTTACACACTCTTTGCTACGGTTACGTCTGGGATGGAAGTGGTGGACAGAATACAGGTAGGGGATAGAATCTTAAGTGCAGAGCTCAGGTGAGAGAAAAATAAATGACAGTGATCGTTGTTCCAGATTCTACTGTCCTTTGTTCTTGGCATCCATGTAATCGGTTCGATGTTCAGGGTCGTACGTCGCTAGTTTGTCGAACACCGATGCGTCGGGGTAGTTAAGAAAAATATCCGCGATTTCCTTATGCTTCGCGTCGAACACCATCCTAGCAAGCAGACTCATAGCATTTTGCTGACGCACTTTCCATACGGATTCGAGCGCAGTCAGAATGTTGTCCAATCCCTTCCGGTTCTCAGTCGCAAGAAGATCAATGCCTTCAAAATGGTAGGAATAGAGCGCCTGAAGGAGCGGCTGATTCCTGGGATTGTTGAGTTCCTCCGCGAGTCCGTGGCGACTGTACCCCGACGTTGATTGCCAGTCCGCCATGGATGATGATGCGAGGGCTGCGGTTGCAGTGTTGAGAGCCTTTTGAAACATACGGGATCCGTCCAGTGGCTTGTACGTGTCGAGGTCAAGGCCAATGATTACAAATGCATAATAATCAAGAAAATCGGTGAGTGGATCGAAGTTGAATTCATCGAAGTAAATCCGTTGATTGGGTACATACGGGAATTCCCATTGAGAGTCTTTAATGCGAAGTACTTGCGTAACCTTATCCGACACATCGTTGCCGACATAGACCGGACGGGAACTGCCGAGAACCACTTCTGCCCGATATCGGTTTGATCCGGTCACCTGT
>JADGQA010000208.1 GCA_017882185.1 Bacteroidota bacterium | reverse complement strand
TAGTCGTTCGAGCGATTCCTTTGCTGCTGGAGTGTTTCTTTCTTAGCTAGGCTATACCCGACCCTGGGATCATATTGCCTAGTATGCGGCAGAAATTGCCCTCTAGCGGGTCTCTCTCTGGGCGAAATGTGGCCTCCCACTGCCACTCTTGAGCCGCGCGCAGTGGGGCTTTCGAATTTGGCATTGTCAAGTTTCGAGATCAGATCAGTGTAGTAGGTATCTTCAGGCCACGGCGCCTTTCGCTCCTTCGCCGAATATGCCGTCTCATAAGTACTTTCCGCGTTTTTCACCTTCTGGGCCAGACCGTTGAATTCCTTCACATAATCACGGACGTTTTTCAGTTCGCCCGGCATTTCCTGATCACATGATTGGTACAATTTTTCAACACCCGCAAACGACGGCTTAAGCTCAATGCTTGAGAGGTCATCTCTCTTCTGAAGCTGGGCATCGTAATAGGGAAGGGCTTCCGCCAGACGATGAAGATAGACGCCTTTCAGATACTCGAGGATCGGTGCACGAAAACGATCTTTTTGAATCAGAATATTTTCAAACTCAGGCGCCCGTTCCATGAACGCGGCGAAATCTCCCTTTGTCTCGCTCTCTCGTTGCAGGATTGTAAGTATGGCATCATAGTCTGATTGGAATGCCAGTTCAGCCTTTGCGTCGTCTCTCAGTCCAACATACCGCAGATACATGGTATCGTTCGAAGAGGCAATATTTGCCGGGAACACCTGCTCGAGCTTCATCAACTCATCGTTCATGCTCGCCAGTTGTTTATTGTTCCCCCGAAGCTTCTGTTGTTCCGACGAGGCGTTGAACGTGGAAAAGTCAAACTGGGGACCCATTACCTCATAGGTGTGTCTGTCAAAACGATTTTTCTCGAGGACGCTCCGGTACAAATCGTATTTTGTTTCGACCGTATAGCGCCATTGTGGCACGTAACGATATCGCAGCGTCAGTTGAAGATCCTGATGCACAGTATCGATGACCCAGAAGTAGGAAACGTTCGTTGAATCAACCGGAAACACGCTGGTGCTGTCTTGATCTGAGACTTCGTCAGCAATTGGCACAATAGGTGGTTCACCGTCGTGAAACGTTGCCGTAAGATAGTTGTGCACGTTCCGCTTCGCGCTTGTCTGCAAGACCAGGTAGTAGTGCATATCAAGAGGACGAAGGAATCTGATAAAATACTTGTCGCCTATCTTGAGCTGGAAATTTTCCTTGTCGTTGCGAAGCTCGATGAATCCACGTTCGCCGGACTGAACCGGGGGAACAGGTTCGAGTTCTTTGAACGACGCGCATCCTGTCAAAAGTGCAATGAGGAAGAGAACAGCTATCCGAATTTTCATTGGTTGGTACTCCGCATTAGTGTTGTTCCGGAATTCAATATAACAAGATTACATGGGGTGGTCAAATTTGATTTTGACTGCAGATCAATCCTGTGGAGCTGACAGCTGTCCAGACGTTTCGGACGAGGCAATTCAAACCGTAACCGAGAATAGACCTGGTATTGGCGTGTGGAATCACCAATCGCGCGTCTTTATCCACCTTGCATTTCGAACCATTATCGTGTATCTTTAGATTGTGCGTGAGGGAAAATTGACCATTCGTTGGTCAATTTTTGTTTCAGACGGTGAGTTTGTCCTCTTCGTTCATCGCGGTTCAAACAAAGAGGTCATTTTCAATTCAGCATTCTGCAATCATCAATCGGCATTCCCAAAGGCGTATAAGGACAGGTTCTTTTACAATTCGACATTCGTCAATCTGCAATTCTCTGGCGGGGTAGCTCAGTTCCGTGACGCCTTTGGCGTCACGAGAATCCTCGTCCTGAACTTTGTTCGGGACGGGACTGGTTAGAGCGGCCCGACAGAAAACGTCGGGCTAAATCGGAATCATAATCTCCCGCCACAAAACGGCGGGATAGACTACGGTCCCGCCAAAAGATGAAACATGGCGGGCGGGCGTGGGTTCGAGTTCTTTCACATTCAACATTCTGCAATCGTCAATCTGCAATTCTCTGGCGGGGTAGCTCAGCTGGTTAGAGCGTCGGAATCATAATCCGTAGGTCGTGGGTTCGAGTCCCTCCCCCGCTACAAATAGAAATCCTGGTCATTGCCAGGATTTTTTGTTGTACGGTATGATGAGGCACGCGACTCAGTAACGGGACATCGTGGGGTCGACCTTCCGCACCCATTCATCAATCCCTCCCGTCAGATTCTTCGCATATTTGAATCCGTTTGATCTGAGGTATTCAGCTGCGCTGGCGCTCCGTACTCCCGAATGACAGTACACGATGATCTCTCGTTCTCGATCCAACTCCGAAAGCCGGTCAGGTAACGTATTCAGGGGAATGAGTTTTGCATCCAGATGGACCATTTCATATTCGAATTGCTCTCGAACATCCAAAAGAAACAACGCTTCACCCTTGTCCAATCGCGTCTTAAGTTCCTGGACTGACACCTCCAGACTGCCGTATTCCTCCGCATTCCTTTCCTTTTTCATCCCGCAGAACTCCTGATAGTCAATGAGTCCGTGAATTGTCGGACTTTTGCCGCACATCGGACAAGAAGCCACCCTTTCGATTTTCAATTCCCGGAAGTCCATCGTCGAGGCATCGAAGAGGACAAGCCTTCCGGCCAGCGATTTGCCAATACCGACAATGAGTTTCACTGCTTCAACGGACTGGATGCTTCCAATGATTGCAGGCACCATCCCGAGCACCCCGCTCTCTGCGCAAGATTGAACGAGCTCCGGGGGAGGTGGCTCGGGAAAGAGACACCGATAACAAGGCCCGTCTTTCGTGCAGAAAACCGATGACTGCCCTTCAAACTGGAACACCGCCCCGTACACGTTTGGTTTTCCAAGAATTACGCACGCATCATTCACGAGATACCGCGCCGGCAGGTTATCGCTGCAATCGAGTATCACATCGTACGATAAGAGTATGTCCAGAGCATTTTGAGAATCCAAACGCACGTGGTGCTGGATGATCGCGACATTGGGATTAATCTCCACGATCTTCTTTTGCGCAATCGCAACTTTCGATTTCCCAACGTCAGAGGTTCCATACAACGGCTGACGATGAAGATTCGAATGATCTACCTCATCAAAATCCACGAGGCCAAGCCTGCCGATACCTGCGGCCGCCAGATACATCGATGCGATCGAGCCAAGTCCCCCAACCCCCACGATCAATACGCTTGAGGATTTCAGTTTCTTCTGGCCCTCCATCCCAACTTCCGGCAAGACGAAATGTCTAGCATAACGCTTCAACTCTTCTGTTGTCAATTGTTTGCCTGTATCGTTCGAATCCATCGTAGTCGCCGTTGTCTTTACAGTTTGTTTATAGAAAGCACCAATGAAGCTTGGAAGGGTCTCTACACTTCATTGATCCGCGAACAAAGTAAGACTCTAATGAATTCGAGTCAACTTGATAATGTCTCAATTTTTCTCTTATTTGACAGTGAACAGCGAAGGGCGATAGTATGTCGATGCGAGACATCTCCGAGAAAAAAACGACACAGCGCACTGCAACGGCGCGTGCGATCGTGCGCGCAAGCGAGAGCACGATCGATATGGTTCGCCAGAACAAGATTCCCAAGGGCGATCCACTTCCGGTCGCAAAAATCGCGGCTGTATACGCAGCCAAGAATACAAGCCAGCTCATCCCCTATTGTCATCCTCTGCCTATTGACTTCGCCGATTGCAGGTTTTCCGTCGGAAAAGACACGATTGAGATTACGACTGAAGTGAAAGCAACCTACAAGACAGGTGTGGAAATGGAAGCTCTCACTGCGGCTTCCGTTGCCGCGCTGACGATTTATGATATGTTGAAAATGGTCGACACTGCCATCGAGATCGAGAGCATCAGTTTGCTGAAGAAGACAGGCGGAAAATCGGACTATCACAAGGCGGGGCATTGAATGTGGAGAGTAAGCGCATAACTATCCGGTTGAAGCTGTTCTCGTCCGCAAAAGATCTGGCAGGGTTCGATGAGCGGTTGGTTGATATCCCTCCCGATTCCAAATCAGAAGCCGTTTTGATTTATCTTGCGAAGCACAATCCATTGTTCGAGCGCTGGAGGACAAGTCTTAGGATTGCCGTCAACATGGAATATGTCGATAGTCAACATCTTCTGCACGATGGGGATGAAGTCGCCGTTATTCCTCCGGTCAGCGGCGGGTGAGACGGTCAGAGTATGAATGACATTACCCCAGATCCCATTGACGTGTTGGCCGTCGTGGATTCGGTCAAGGCACATGCCGCCGGTGGAATTGATATATTCATCGGCACAACCCGAGACCATTCCAAGGGGAAAAAAGTCGTCAGCCTGGAGTATGAAGCATATGTTCCAATGGCAATGAAAAGCATGACTGAGCTGGAAAATAAGGCGAGACAACGTTGGAACCTTCACGAAATCAATATCGTTCATCGGATAGGAAAAGTCGCTGTCGGAGAACCAAGCGTCGTCATCGCCGTTTCTTCGGCACACCGGGATGATGCGTTCCAGGCGTGCCGTTTCCTCATCGACCAATTGAAACTGGTCGTGCCCATCTGGAAACGCGAATATTTTGCAGACGGGAGCGTTGAATGGTCAATGCAGACTCACGAGCAACCAGTTACCCATGAAAGCCCTCAAGCTCACCCGTAATTCCTAATGCACGGGGACGGACATATCGAGACAGTACAGCGGGACGTTGCCGACTTGAAGGATTCCTTTGGCAGGACCGTCAATAATCTTCGCATCTCCGTCACTGACCGGTGCAATTTCCGCTGCCGCTATTGCATGCCGGAGGAGGGAATGCAATGGATGGCAAGGTCGGAGCTCCTCTCGTTCGAAGAACTGACGCGACTCAGCAGGATTTTCGCAAGTCTTGGAGTGAAACACATCCGGCTGACGGGAGGCGAGCCATTGATGCGAAAAGACCTCCACGTGCTTGTCAAGCAAATCTCGGGAGTTCCCGGAATTCAGGACATAGCGATGACCACCAACGGCTATTTCCTCGCAGAACAAGCAGCGGATCTTGTCAGGGCTGGTCTCCATCGAATCAATATCAGCCTGGATTCACTGGACCCGGTCAAGTTCACAGAAATGACCCGTCGCGACCATTTTCACAGAGTCTGGGAAGGCATTGAAGCGGTTGACCGCCTCGGCATCCGCCCCATCAAACTCAACGTCGTTCTCATTCGGGGAATGAATGAGGATGAAATTCCGAAATTCGCAGACCTCGCCAGGTCCAGGTCATTCGTGATCAGGTTCATTGAATTCATGCCTATCGGCTCTGATGACGGATGGTCACCGGAAAAAGTCGTAACAGGAAAAGAAATTATCGTCGGAATGGAAAAGGCCGTTGGCAAGCGTTTGAAGCCGGTGGAGATGAGAGGTGCTCAGCCTGCAGACCGTTTTGTCTTCGAAGATGGGATCGGCGAAATCGGACTCATCAGCTCTGTGAGTGAGCCCTTTTGCAGTCACTGTAACCGTGTTCGCTTAACTTCCGATGGGAAGCTCCGCACATGCTTGTTCTCACTCGTGGAGACCGATTTAAAGAGCCTCCTTCGCGGCAACGCCGATGACGAAGCCATCCGCACGGCAATTGTCGAAGCAGTATGGAAGAAAGAGGAAGGCCATCTCATCAACCGCCCTGGATTTGTCCGTCCCGCCCGCTCAATGTCACAGATAGGTGGGTAGCATAACTTACTTCGCAGATTTCGCCTCTCAGCAAATACATCTCCCCCCGTCGGTAATGTCCTAAATAGTGCTGTCGGGACTTACGTCCCGACAGTAACCATGTTTTGTGTCGGGAGGAAACTCCCGATACCACATGCTGTGTTCCGAAATTAGGACACTACCCCTCGTTCGCTTCCGCCGTTCAATAACCTTCTTGTACTATACTCTGTCCGCAGTCGAGTTGGGCAAAGAATGCAATTCAATGTTCATCTGGAGTTCTCCAGAGTCTCTGCGCACGCTCTCCGAGCCACGCACCTCCCAATGACAGGATGAACACAAGACTGATAATACCGAGTGCAGGAAGCGCGTCCCGGCTGACGTCGAATCTCGCGTACGGAACGAATAACGAAAAGATAATGACCCACAAAATGACCATCGTAGCGCCGGCTATTGCCGGTTCAAAGATTGTAATCCCGGTGGAGACGTATGCAGCCACAGCAGCTACGATTATAAGGCCCCCAAACATCCAGGCACCAATGAAATAAGTACCAAGCCCCGACGATGTACCTCGCGTTAAGTATGCTATTGTGGCTAACGGCAGCAAGTAAAACACGAGATAAAAGACAAATGTGATCGCAACCCATTTCCATTGCAGCTTGTTTGAGCTGGAAGATTGTTCATCCATACAACTTCCTCCTGAAATTACAATTTTGGG
>JADGQA010000048.1 GCA_017882185.1 Bacteroidota bacterium | reverse complement strand
AATCAGCGCTGCCAGGCCGCCTCCAACCAGAGGTGCGACCCAATAGAGCCAGGTGTTTTCGAATCCACCTCCCGCAACGGCGGGACCGAGAAACCGTGCAGGATTCATGGAACCACCGCTGATTGCTGCGCCCATCATAACGCCCATCGCAACGGCGAGCCCGATGAAGAGGCCGCCAACCCTGGGGGCACGTTTGTCGATGGCCGTTCCGAAAACGACGAACACGAGGAAGAACGTAAGCACGGTCTCGGTGGCAAAGGCCTGTGCAATTGTGACTCCCTTGGTAACGACAGGGACTCCATAACTCGCTGCGACGAGCACTTGTTCAGGGATCGCCAGCTTGAGGACATACGCAGCAGCAATGCCGCCAAGGCACTGAGCGACGATGTACGCGATGCCGTTGAGTATGTCGATCTTTTTTGCAACGAGTGCACCGAATGTTACTGCCGGATTCAAATGTCCGCCGCTGACTGCAGCGGTAGCGCTCACCATGACGCCGATTGCCAAACCGTGAGCGAGTGCAATTCCAGTCAAACCGAGCATATGATTTGTCATCAGGTCACAAGCGATTGCACCAACACCGATGAAGATGAGTGTGAATGTCCCGATGAATTCGGCGACGAGTGCTCTTGTATTCATGGACCCTCTCCTTTTGGATTACATTCCCGATAGATTGGTTTTGGAAAACCAGATACCCTCAGAAGGTTCACCGGGCAATCTCAAGTGAAACCTTCTGGAGGTTTCAAGCCTGACCTTGACAAGGTCAGGCGGTAGTCTTAAGTCCCGGCCGAATAATCGTCCTGATATTTGACCTGTTCAGGTGTCAGCTTGTCAATGGAGAGTCCTTGAGTCGCGAGCTTCACAGTGGCAATTTCCTGGTCCTGAGCTGTCGAAATATCGTAGACTTTGTTTTCGAGTCGGTTGCCCTTCTTGTGTTCCCCGGCAAGTCGTAGCTGCGACATGAACTGATTTGCGAAAGACATATCCATGACTTCAGAGGGATGTCCTTCAGCGGCGGCAAGATTGACCAATCGGCCTTCGGCCAGGACATAGATCTTTTTGCCGTTCTTCAGGAGATATTCCTGGTTGTTGGCGCGAACGGTTCGGACGCTCTTCTTGATCTTGTTGAGGTGAACCAGATTTATCTCACAATCATAGTGTCCTGTGTTGCAGACAATTGCACCTTCTTTCATGACTTTAAAATGGCGGTCGACTATGATATCCTTGATACCTGTTGCGGTCACAAATATATCGCCAATCCTGGCAGCCTCATCCATCTTCATCACTCGGAGGCCATCGAGCGTTGCTTTGAGTGCTGCTGTTGCTTTCACTTCGGTGACAATGACATTGGCACCGAGCCCCTTGGCGCGTGTGGCGACCCCTCTTCCACAGTGGCCGAAGCCGGCGACGACGAAGTTCTTTCCCGCGAGAAGAACACTGGTGGCCCGGAGAATGCCATCGAGTGTCGATTGGCCGGTGCCGAACACATTGTCAAAATCCCATTTCGTCTCCGCATCGTTGACGGCAATGACCGGGTACTTCAGTGCCCCGTCCTTTGCCATCGCGCGCAGACGGTGAACACCCGTCGTCGTTTCTTCCGTGCCGCCGATGATGTGTGGAATCAGCTCCTGATGCTTGTTGTGCACCGTGAAGATCAAATCGGCGCCGTCGTCGAGCGTGAGGTTGGGCTTGAACTTCAGCGACTCTTCTATGCACCAATAGAATTCTTCCACGTTCATACCGTGCCATGCGTAGATGGAGGTTCCTTCTGCCGCAAGAGCAGCGGCGATGTCATCCTGTGTCGAAAGCGGGTTGCAGCCACTCCAGCTGACTTGGGCACCTGCTTCGACGAAAGTCTTGACGAGAACGGCTGTCTCTTTTGTGACGTGCAGGCAGCCGGCGATTCTGTAGCCCTTAAGCGGCTTCGTCTTTCGGTACTTTTCGCGGAGTGCCATCAGAACCGGCATGCGTGACTCGGCCCATTCGATTCGGAGTTTTCCTTCCTTTGCGAGAGAAAGATCTTTTACTTTATAGATACCTTGTTTATGATCCATAGTGTATGACTTGTTAGTATGTTATTGGTGATTGGTCAATTTGTTGATTGATGACTTGTCTTGAGCTCAGGGGAATGTTCACCTTGTTTCATTTTTCTCAGATAGACGATGTAACCGTTCATTCGATGGACAAGGTCAAAACCTTCAGTTTTCAACGACTCCAGTAAATCCGATGCGCAGTAATGTTCGTCCAAACAGATATTGACGTCATCGAGGATCTCTTCAAGTGATCCTCTGGCCTGCCTTATAAACTGAATGTTTTCCTGGTAATGGTGTCGGCCATGTCCTTCAGCAATATTGTTGGTAATCGAAGTCGCGGCACGACGCATTTGAGAAGCAAGGTTGAATTTTTCCTCCGGGGGAGTGCCTTGATAAGATTGAAGATCGCCTTCCGAAAGTTTCTTGCTAGTTTGTAGAGCTCCAGATCTTCAAAGCTGTAAGACCCTTTTCCAGAAGGTCTTGATTGGTCGGTCGGAAGATGGTCCGTTGCAACGATGCAAGACGGTTAATCAAGCTTCGTGACCCTTTACTCGCCATTCACCACTAACCATTTCTGCACTCACCGGTTCTCTACTTCACGAGTTTCTTCAGTGTTTTCACCAGGTCGAGCTGTTCCCAGGTGAATTCCTTGTCGTCCCTGCCGAAATGACCGTACGCTGCCGTCTTTTTATAGATGGGGCGACGAAGATTGAGGCGTTCAATGATTCCACGGGGGGTCAAGTCAAATGGTCCGCCCGCAACAGAATGCTTGTGAAGGATCTGATCGAGCTCGTGGTCGGGCACAGCGCCGGTTCCGTACGTTTGAGCGAAGATGGAAACCGGTTCAGCAATACCGATTGCGTACGCCACCTGAATGAGACATTCCGTCGCAAGTCCTGCGGCGACAATGTTTTTCGCAAGATGTCGGGCCGCATACGCTGCGCTTCGATCAACTTTAGTGGGATCTTTTCCCGAAAATGCTCCGCCACCGTGAGGGGCGCGTCCGCCGTAGGTGTCGACGATAATCTTTCGTCCCGTCACACCGGTGTCGCCGTGAGGTCCTCCCACTTCAAATCTTCCCGTCGGGTTGACGAAGATTTTCGTTTTCTTATCAAGCATCTCTTCCGGGATGGCAGGTTTAATAATATGTTCGATGACGTCTTCGCGAATCGTGCCCTGATTTACCGCATGGGCGTGTTGTGTTGATATGACGATGGTGGTTACTCGAACTGGCTTTTTCCCGTTGTACTCTACCGTCACCTGAGATTTTGCATCCGGACGTAGATACGGCATAAGGTTGCTTTTCTTCTTTCGAACATCCGCAAGCCGTTTGACCAATTTGTGTGCGTACATGATCGGCATGGGCATCAATTCGGGCGTTTCGGTGCTGGCATAGCCGAACATCATACCCTGGTCCCCGGCTCCGCCTGTATCGACACCAAGGGCGATATCCGGAGATTGGGAGTGAAGCGCGGAAAGAACCGAGCAGGAATCGGCATCGAATCCGACGCCAGCTTCTGTGTATCCGATTTCGCGGATAATGTTGCGGACGATCTTCTGCACATCGACGTATCCCTTCGTCGTCACTTCACCGCCGACGAGAGCAAGTCCCGTTGTGACAAAACTCTCCACCGCGACACGTGAAGTTTTATCCTGTTCAAGCAAAGAGTCAAGGACGGAATCCGAAATTTGGTCGCACACTTTGTCCGGGTGTCCTTCGGAAACAGATTCCGAGGTAAATAGATATTTCATCACATCTCCGTATTGTAGAGTGAAAATGGAATGGTTAGTAAAATTCGAGCTCTGAGGAATCGCCAATATTGATCCTTTTGTAGGTTCCCCGCACAACCGCATTGTTGCCCACAATCGAATCCTGCAAGAGAGCATCTGAAACCGTCGCGCTCTCGCTGACGATCGAGTTACGGATGACCGAGTTTTCCACGGTGGCTCCCTCTGCAATGGTCGTGTTCGGTCCGATGATGGAGTTCCTCACGCTGGCCTCGGGAGAAATAAACACCGGAGGCAATGTTACGACTCCTTCGATAGGAGCGGGAATGGGAAGCAAACTGAGAATGTGCTGGTTCGTTGAAAGAAGTGTCTCGGGCTTTCCGCAATCGTACCAGCCATCGACGTCGAATGTCTGCATTTGTTCGCCGTGTTCGATCATAATCTGAAGAGCGTCGGTAAGCTGGAATTCGCCCTTGGTCCGTGTGTTGGATTTAATCATTTCCTTCAGAGATTCGACGAGTTGTTGTGGCTGTTTTATATAATAGAGGCCGACCATGGCAAGATTGCTCGTTGGATTCTCGGGTTTTTCGATCAATCGCGAAATAAACCCGTTGGATGTCTCTGCCACCCCGAATCGCCGGGGATCTTCCACTTTCTTTACGCCAATCGCTGTATGCGAGCTCGAAATCATTTTTTTCAATTCAACGTCGAAGATGGTATCGCCGAGGATGATGAGTATCGGATCTCTGGAAAATGTGTGGCGTGAGAGATAGATCGCGTGGCCAAGTCCCAACCGCTCTTCTTGTTCCACAAAATCCACCTTGATCGTGTAGTGCTTGAGCACGTATTCCTTGATCATTTCGCCAAGGTAACCGATGATGATGGTGGCTTCGGTGAATCCATTTTCGATGACGCTATCGAGAATGTGGCCAATGATCGGCTTGCCGCCGACGTTGAGAAGGACTTTTGGCAACGTGTAGGTGAAAGGCCGCAGACGACTGCCGACGCCAGCGACCGGTATGATTGCTCTCATAGGGTGTTTGATTCTTTGGTTCTCAGGAAAAATACTGTTTAAGATAATGAAGTATTGGAAGACAAACAAACAACAATGCTTTTCGAAGCCTCCCTGGTCATTTCCTTGATTCTCGCGGCTCATTTCTGTATAATTCATCAAAATTGAGAGTGATCGTTGTGAAAAAAAAGACGTCATCACGCAAGCAGCAACATGTTGAACTGACGGTGACGCGGGATGTCAACTTTCGAACCAAGACCGCAGGCTTTGAGCGGTGGGAATTTCTTCACAACGCACTTCCGGAGCTGAATTTTTCCGAAGTCGATCCTTCTCTCACGTTCCTTGGAAAGAAGATGGCACTTCCGCTCATCATTTCGAGTATGACCGGAGGATATGGCGATGCCGCCAGAATCAACCGGAAGCTGGCCGAGGTGTGTCGCGATAGAAAAATCGGGATGGGTGTGGGAAGTCAGCGTCAGGCCCTCGAGAATACCGATTTCCACCGGTCCTACAGCGTCGTCCGGGAAGTAGCGCCGGATATTCCCATCATCGGCAATATCGGCGCCGCCGAGGTCGCCCGTCTCCGTGACGTCTCTGGAGTCCTTAAGTTGAGTGAAATGATCCGGGCAGACGCATTTGCAGTCCATCTGAATCCGTTGCAGGAGTTGCTTCAACCCGAAGGAAGCCCGGATTTTGCGGGGGTCTTGCGGGGTATTGAATTGCTTGTGAACAATCTTCGCTTGCCCATCATCGTTAAAGAAATTGGTGCCGGCATATCTGTGAATGTAGCACGACGTCTCCTCAGTGCAGGGGTCACTATGATCGATGTTGCAGGAGCGGGAGGGACGAGCTGGGCGGGCGTTGAAATCCTTCGGCGGAAGAAGGGGACTTCCGGCAAACATACTTCGAAAGCGGGAATTGTCGATGATTTTTCGACGCAATTTTGGGATTGGGGCATCCCGACCGTGGACGCTTTGAGACAAGTGTGCAGTCTCAAAGATCAACATCCTTCACTCAAAGTGATGGCGTCGGGGGGCATCCAAAATGGACTGGATATCGCAAAGTCCGTTGCGTTCGGGGCGGATCTCGCAGGAATGGCAAGACCTATGCTTATCGCACTTGAATCCGGCGGAGTTCAGGCGCTGGATAGACTCATTGGCAAGATTGATATGGAACTGAAGGGGGCCATGTTCCTCACCGGCTCCAGATCACTCGTTGACTTGCAGCGACAACAACTCATCTTGAAACTATAACCACAGCAGAATGGAATTCCTCCAGCGGTACAAACAATACGGATCATTTATTGATGAACACCTTTCGACGTTCATCAAGAGAACAATTCCCAGAAGTCTGTACGAACCGGCGAACTATATACTCGAGGCAGGGGGCAAGCGGATACGCCCCGTTCTCGTTCTTTGCGCGTGTGAGGCGGTCGGGGGAAAGAAGGAAGACGCCGTGCATGCAGCTGCCGGGTTGGAGATCCTTCACAATTTCACGCTCATCCACGATGATATCATGGACCATGCAGCAGCCCGACGTGGCAGACCGACTGTCCATACAAAATGGGATGCGAGCGTTGCCATCCTGGCAGGCGATGTACTCCTCGGTCTTGCGTATCGTGCATTGCTCCAGTCGAATACCGCATCCATCCAGGAACTCAGCAGCATATTTACGGAAGGCGTTATCGAAGTCTGCGAAGGTCAGGCATACGACAAGGAATTCGAGACGCGCAGACGCGTGTCCCTCGATGAATACCTGTTGATGATACGAAAGAAGACAGGGACCATGGTGGCGGTCGCGATGGAAGTAGGCGCAATCCTCGGAAACGGCTCGGCCGGCCAACGTGCGGCCCTCAAATCGTACGGCGAGCTGGTCGGCGAGGCCTTCCAGGTTCAGGACGACTTGCTGGATGTCGTTGCCGATGAAAAACAATTTGGCAAGGCGATCGGAGGAGACATCGTCGAAGGGAAAAAAACTTTCCTTTTGATCACGGCACTTCAGCGCGCCAAGGGAGAAGACAAGCGCCTGTTGCAGAAGCTTGTCCAGGAGGGTGGGGTATCCAAGCGAAAAGTTGACCGCATCCGGCGAATATTCCTTTCAACGGGAGCGGTGGAGGCGGCAGAGATTCAGATCGCAAACGATATTGCGAAGGCGAAGGAACAATTAAAAGTGTTGAATGACTCCGAGTCGACCCATATGCTCTCCTGGTTCGCCGATATGCTCCTCAGCAGAAAATCGTAAGCGGAAGGATTGTAAGTCCAGAATGATTGAACAAGAGGTGACTATTAAGAACCGGGCAGGAATGCATACCCGTCCGGCAGCTGCGCTGGTCAAGACGGCAGCGAAATTCAAAGCGGAATTCTTTATCGAAAAAGATGGTCTCGAAATCAACGGGAAGAGTATCATTGGTGTCATGACGCTTGCAGCGGAACAAGGATCAAAACTCCTCTTGAGGTTCGACGGCGAAGATGAAGAGGCAGCGAAGAAAGAAATTGTTGGGTTGATCGACCGGGGATTCGATGAATAGATCCCCGAAGACAGGAACTTCTTGATGACGGACAAGGATCAAAATCGGGATGAGATAACGCTGAAAGGGATTCCTGCGTCACCGGGAATCGCAATCGGTCCCGCGTACGTCTTCCACAAAGACGGCCCAGTCGTGCTGGAACGCTCCATCAATGAACAGGATGTGGAACAAGAGCTCAAGAAACTCACGAGCGCTCTTGCACATGCGGGAAAAGAACTTGAAAAGATTGTGGAGTTTGCGGAGAAACAGCTTGGAAGCAGGCAGGCCAAGATCTTCGAGGCGCAGCTTATGATTCTTGACGATTCGGTCCTTTTCGATTCGATCCGGAAAAGAGTGCGCAAGGAGCTCAAGAATGTCGAATTCATCGTTCGTGAGGAGATTGGCAAGTATCACACTCTCATGCAGGCATCGAAAGATGAGTACACGCGCGAGCGTGCGAATGATGTCGAAGACGTTCAAAACCGCATTCTCCGCAATCTCCAGGAGCAGAGACTCGTATCGAAAATCGAGGGATCGCATATCATTGTGTCGAAAAACCTGGCTGCTGCCGATGCCCTTGTCCTCAGTCGCAATGATGTCCTCGGCTACGTAACGGAGATCGGAGGCGCAACCTCACATATGGTGCTCCTTGCGCGTGCGCTGAATATTCCTGCTATCGTCGGTCTCCACAACATCAGTACCATGATTCATAAAGATGACGTCATTGTATTTGACGGCTACAATGGCACCCTTGTTATCAATCCATCAGCAGAGACAAGAAAGAAGTTCGAAGAGAAGCGTGAGGAACACAGAGAATTTGAGGGTCATCTCACTGCGTTACGCGACCTTCCTGCGGAGACACTGGATGGCCATAGAGTCCAACTCTCGGCAAATGTCGAGCTCGAGGAAGAACTTGGGTTTGTCAAACGTCAAGGGGCTGACGGGATAGGATTGTACAGAAGCGAGACGCTGCTGCTGGGTAAAGAGGTGTTTCCTGCCGAAGAGGAGCAGTTCAAACACTACAAGAATATAGCGGAAGGTGCTTTTCCGAAGCACGTGATTATCAGGACATTTGACATCGGTGGCGACAAATTGATGGCCCAGGCGGTCAAGGAGAACAACCCGTTTCTTGGTTGGCGGGGCATTCGGGTCATGCTCGACATGCCGAATATCTTCCTCCATCAGCTGCGTGCAATTCTGAGGGCCAGTGCAAAAAAGAATATTTCCATCATGTTTCCCATGGTATCGCACTTGAAGGAGGTTCGCAAAGCCAAGGAATTGCTTGAGGTTGCCAAAAGCCAGCTTGCCGAGAGGAAGATTCCCTTCGATCCTGATATCCAGGTTGGCATCATGATTGAAGTGCCGGCAGCGGCTGTCATCGCCGACGACCTGGCGCGCGAAGTGAGTTTCCTTAGTATCGGCACCAATGACTTGATCCAGTATCTCCTTGCGGTGGATCGCGGGAACGAAATTGTTTCCGATCTATTCCAGGAATTCCATCCGGCGGTGATACGATTTCTCCGCCGAATCATCGAGCGTGGCAAGAGTGAAAATGTGTGGGTGGGGATGTGCGGCGAAATGGCCGGTGACCCTCTCGCAACAATGCTTTTGCTGGGTCTCGGTCTGGATGAGTTTAGCGTTGTTCCGCATGTGTTACCCGAAATCAAGAAGATTATCCGCTCCGTCCACTATTCTGAGGCGAAACATCTTGCTGAGAAGGTGCTTACCATGGAGACAGAGGACGAGATCGAGAGCTACATGAAAGAAGTCATGAAGCTCAAGTTCCCGGACATTCCGCTCGAATGATGCAACCCGCTATTCGATTCGCACGGTCAACATCAAATCCTTTTCCCTAACAGAAAGAACACAGATCATATGACCCTCGAAGAAATTCACCGCGTTGATCCCGATGGAATGTATAAGTGCGTGCTCGATTTTCCAAAACAAGTCGAAGAAGCCTTCAAGATTGGCAAAACCGCCAACGTCCCCGTCAAATCCCGGGGTGTGACATCGATTGTTATCACGGGACTGGGTGGCTCTGCCATTGGTGGTGATTTGCTTCGTGCCTACTTGACCGATGAAATTCTCGTTCCCATCACGGTCAATCGGCACTATTTGCTCCCGGAATTTGTTGGCAAAAAAACGCTGGTCATTGTCTCCAGTTATTCCGGGAACACAGAAGAAACAGTATCTGCCCACAAGGAGGCGACGAGGAGAAAGGCAAAAATCCTTTGCATCAGCACTGGAGGCGAAGTAACCGAATTTGCATCGAAGCACAAGCAGCCATGCATCAAAATCCCGGGAGGTCTTCAACCCCGGGCGGCGCTCGGGTACTCATTTTTCCCATTGCTTGTGGCACTAGCAAAATCGGGTTTCATCAAACCGAAAGACAAGGATATCAAAGAGACAATTACTCTCCTCAGGATGAAAGCGCTGGAATATGGAAATCCGGATTCAAAAGACAATCCTTCGCTGGAACTCGCGGCCAAGCTCAAGGGAAAGCTCCCTATCATCTACTCTTCTTCTCATCAATTGGACGCGATTAATTTGCGTTGGCGTGGACAGATCGAAGAGAATGCCAAGCAACTTGCGTATGGGAATCTTCTGCCCGAAATGAACCATAATGAGCTGGTGGGATGGAATATGCTGAAAGAATTGCTGGAGAATGCCTATGTCGTTTTTCTCAGAGACAACGGTGAGCACCCGAGAGTTTCGGTCCGGGAAGAAATCACGAAGAAAATTGTTTCAGAATATGCGTCGGGTGTCAGCGATGTGCGGAGCAACGGAACATCACTGCTTGCGCGCATGTTCTCGCTGATACAATTCGGTGACTGGGTGAGCTTCTATCTTGCAATACTCAACAACCAGGATCCGACGCCTGTCAAGGCCATCGATTACCTCAAGAGTGAGCTAGCCAGAATCAAATAGAAATCCAGCCTGACTCCTGCCGGGAAGTAATGGAACATGCGAATGAGAGTATTCGAGTGTCGAACTCCGTCAGGCAAGCCGGGGATGTATCCTCCAAAGTGAAAACCATCCTGCGATATTGTCTCCTCTTCGTTCTCCTGGGTTCCTCCGCAACCGCGCAGTTCTACTATTTCGGCAGAAACAAAGTCCATTACACTGATTTCGACTGGAAGGTTATGCGAACCGAACATTTCGAAATCTATTTCTACGAAGGGATGGACACGCTGGCCAGGCAGGGTGCGTATCTCGCTGAACGAAGCTACGGTATTCTTCAAGAGAGATTCAATATGTCAATTTTGCACAGGATCCCTCTCATCTTCTATAGCACCCATTTGCACTTTGAACAGACAAACACGACACCCGGAATTGTCTCCGAAGGAGTCGGCGGTTTTTTTGAGTTCCTCAAAGGAAGGGTCGTCATTCCCTATGATGGTTCCGCCGATCATTTTCGTCACGTCATTCAGCACGAACTCGTCCACGTGTTCATGACGAGTAAGATTGGGAGGGTAACGCGGGATCACCGCCAAAACACGGACTTGTCTCCGCCGTTGTGGTTCACCGAAGGACTGGCGGAATATTGGTCGAGCACGTGGGATACTCAGGCAGAAATGGTCCTCCGCGACGCAGTTCTCAACAACTATGTTGTACCGCTCGGCGAGATGGATCGCATCTATGGTTCGTTTCTCATGTACAAAGAGGGGCAAGCAATCCTCGATTTTATTGCAGCAAGGTACGGCAAAGAAAAAATACTGCTGTTGATGGAAAATTTTTGGAAGGAAAAGAACTTCGAAGGCGATTTCCGCGTAACACTGGGAGACGATTACAAGGAATTCGATCAGGAGTGGCTCTACTTTTTGAAGAAGAAATACTATCCCGCGATGAAGGCGGAAGACCTTCCGAGCAGGGTGACCAGGAACGTGGTCGATATCGGCTTCAATGGAAAGCCTGCCTATTTCAAACTGGGCGATAAGAACTACATCTATTTCATCGGCAACCACACGGGATATACGGATTTGTACCGAGTTGACCTGGACAAGAAAAAGGCCGAACCGGAAGTTGTCGTTGCGGGCGAACGTTCGAATGAGTTTGAGGCCTTCCATCTCTTCCAGAGTAGAATTGACATTTCGAAAGAAGGTATGCTCGTGTTTGTCACGAAGAGTGGAGAGAACGATGTATTTCATCTCTATGATGTCAAGGAAGAGAAGATCACGGACACACTTCGCTTCAGCAATCTTGTGATGCTTGGATCGCCTTCGTGGTCTCCGGATGGAAAACGAATAGTGTTTTCGGCAGTGGACAAATCCGGCGCATCCGATCTGTACATACTCAATCTTTCACCGAGATCATTGACACGTTTGACGAACGACTTCTACGATGACAAGGACCCTTCCTGGTCCCCTGATGGCAGGGTGATCGTATTCAGTTCGGACAGAACGTCGTACGGTGATGCGGGGAAATACAATCTCTTCTTCTTCAGGCTCAGCGATTCGTCCATCGAATACCTCACGCTCGGCGATGAAAGCTATGGCTCGCCGGCATGGTCGACGGACGGCAAATGGCTTGTGTTTACTTCGGACAAGGGGATTTCGCAGAACGTATGGATGATGAATATGAAGGACACGTCGCAAAGCGACCAACAGCGAACGACACGCCAGGTCACCGACTTCGTCACGGCAGCGTTTGATCCAACGTGGGGCGAAAACGATCAGCTCATCTTCACAGCGTTTGAGAACTACAGTTTTCAGATCAAGAAAATTGACGATGCCGTTGCGCTGTACGATTCTTCAAGAACGGGAGAAACGATTGACTACACTACGCAAGGCAACCCGTGGGTCGCGAAGGAAATTCAATCGAGCGATGTCTTCGAAACGCAACCCTACACGAGAAGGTACACGCTCGATATCGCTCAAAGCGTCGTCTCGACGGATCCCGTTTTTGGTACGACAGGTGGTGCTGCAGTGGCGATGAGTGATATCCTGGGAAACGATGAGTACGATTTCCTGATATTCAACACCGCCCAGACTCGGGACGACCTTCTTAATAGCTTCAATTTCGCCATCTCACGGTATTCTTACGGACAACGCGCCAACAGCGCGTACGGTATTTTTCGGTTCGCAGGGAATCGCTACGATTTGACCGACCCTGACCTCTTCTACTATGAGCAGGCGTTCGGAGGCTACTGCGTCCTGAGCTATCCACTCTCGAAATTCAACCGGATTGAGGCAGGGCTTATCGTTACCAATTCTGACAAGAACAACTATACGACCTTGCTGCCCAGGAAAGCGTTGCTCATGTCCAATTCGATTTCGTACGTGTGGGACACATCGCTGTGGGGTCCAAGCGGTCCTATGGATGGTAACCGAATGAAGCTGGAACTCGCATATACCACCGATGTGCTCTATTCCAATGTTGACTACTACACAGTGATCGCGGATTATCGCCATTACTTCCGACTGTCCAATCGGAGCGCTCTCGCATCACGAGTCAATCTTTGGTATAACGACGGCCTCGAAGCCCGCAGGTTCTTTATGGGTGGCAGTTGGGATCTTCGCGGATGGGATCTGTGGTCCATTCGCGGAAAAAAGATCTGGATTGTCAGCGAAGAACTTCGCTTCCCGTTGATTGATCAATTGGGCGTCAGGTTTCCCATCGGCGGATTGTCCCTCGGATCCATCCGCTCGGCAGTCTTTGCTGATTTCGGGGGGGCGTGGGACGATCAGTACACCGACACAAAGGGAGACGTTGGGTTCGGGTTTCGCTGGAATCTGGGCGGTGTCCTCGTGTTGCGGTATGATATTGGTAAACGTATTGAAGACAATATGACCAGATTTCAAAAAGGACTTTTCTATCAGTTCTTTTTTGGGTGGGACTTTTGACATTCGCAGCTCGTATTCCGTTCATTCACCAGCTCGAGCAGCCTCAACGATGAAACGACTTGATCCGGAGATAGAGAAAAAAGTTACCAGCGTGCTGACTGCAATTCTGTTGGCAGGAGTCCTTTGCAGTTGTGAAGGATTGCAGATCGATCGTCAAATTAAGTCCTCGCCGGCAGACTGGGGAACGTTCGGGGGATCTCCAACACGTACCAATCAGTGTGCTTCGTCAATGATGCCACCTCTGCGACAAGTCTGGCAGTACGACGCCGGCAGCGGTATTACAGCCACTCCGTTGGTCCGGGACAATGTTGTCATCATTTGTACGCTCAAAGGAGAACTCCACGCGGTCGATCTTCAGTCCGGCAAACGGATTGGCTACCTTACACTCGATGGAGCCGCGACCGGGACTCCCGTTTGGAGTGGGACAGCCGTCTGTATTCCGATCTCGACGGAGGATGAGACAATAGAATCGATAAATGTTCACGACGGCACAAGAAACTGGAGAGTCAAATTGGGTCAGTCTGAATCATCACCACTTCTGTATGACAGACGTCTTTATGTTACATCGCTCAATGGCGTCCTCTATTGTCTCAATGTCACGAATGGGGATGAAATCTGGAAGTTCCAAACAGCTACCGATGACGAGCGAAAACCGATCCGATCTTCACCTGCGTCTGATAGCAGCGTGGTCGTCTTTGGATGTGATGACGGAATTTTGTACGCAATAGAACGAGCCACCGGAATTCAAATGTGGAAGTTCAAGACAGGTGAGAGTATCTTTGCAACACCGGTCATAGCGAGGGGGCGCGTGGTGTTCGGTTCGCTCGATGGCAAAGTGTACTGCCTCGAACTCCGAACCGGCAGACTCTACTGGTCTTTCGATACAAAGTCCAGAGTCTTCGGTGCGGCATCCTCAAACGACACACTCGCTTTCGTTGGGACAACTGATGGACACTGCTATGCTCTCGACCTCGAGAACGGATCTGTAGTCTGGAAATTCAACGCAAAGAGTGTCATCAACTCTGCCCCACTCGTGACGAAGAACCTCCTGTATGTCGGTTCTCTCGATAAGAATCTTTATGTAATTGACATCTGGACTGGGAAGGAAATATGGAGATACGAGGCGGAGGGGAGGATCAAAGTATCCCCCGTCATTTGGAATGGGACGTTGCTCGTGACCTCTGAAGACAACTATGTTACTGCGTTTAGATGAGGAGTTTGAGGTGAAGAAACTTCTTGTTCTCTGGCTTGCAGTCTGCATCCATTCGATTGGATTCGGGCAAGGAGTAGTTGATTCCACCAGATTCGTTTCGAAGCCGGACTCTTCAGCCGGAGCGAAGAATGGCGGCTGGCTCTCAGTGCACAGCGACCCCGAGGGTGCGGAGGTCTATGATGGGTCGAAGTTAATCGGAGTGACGCCGATCGACAGCGTGTCCGTTCGTGAAGGGAACCATGTGCTCAGACTGTTCTATCCTACGGCACGCTTTTGGAATCCCGTCTCAGCGATTGATACTGTTGCAGTGATTCCTCGTCAGCGGACTACACGTATGGTTCGTTTCGGTGTCGTTGCTGATCACAGAATCTTCAGGAGCAATACTGAAACATCTGAGTGGGATCCCGATGCAGTCTTTGCCTCACGAAACAGCACGAGCACCAGGGAATGGATTAGGTACGCTGCAGGCGCGACGATGATTGTATCTGGAGCTATTTCTGCTTACCTGAAGACGAATTCCGACAACGATTTCAACGCATATGTCGCGAACCGCGACCCGAATCTTCTTTCCAGGGTACGCCGGCTCGACACGTGGGCCGGGGTTTCTTTGTTCATCAGTGAGATCAGCTTCGGAGTCCTGACATATCTCCTTCTCTCGGAATGAGAAAATCATTTTTGAGAATATCTTCCCAAAACCAAGTGTGCGATTCCGTCTTACCTGATTATTGTCTTGCATTTCAGCGTTACGGACGATATATTTACCTGCAAAATTGTTAGCAGATACCATTCAACAGTTTCCTCACGCGATTCCGCCAAGAAGATGTCATCAGAAGAATACAATTTCCTTCGTAATGTGCCCATCTTTGCCGATTTGGAAGACAAAGAACTCGAAAAAATTGCGAAGCTCGGCACACGGCAGAAGTACAAAAAGGGCAACATTGTCGTGTTGGAAAAAGAAAGCGGTGCGGCCCTGTTTGTCATCATTTCGGGCAAAGTAAAAGTCGTCCGAACCGATGAGGAAGGTCGGGAAGTGATCCTCTCAATGTTCGGTCCGGGTGAATTCTTTGGCGAGATGTCTCTGCTCGACGGTTTGGCACGGTCTGCAAGTGTTGTGGCAATCTCGAAGTCAGAGTTGTTCATGATCCATAGGAGGGATTTCCTCGAATCGCTGCATCAGTTTCCTGCGATTGCGATAGCCCTCCTCGCTGAAATGGCCATGAGACTAAGAAAAGCAGATATGCAAATAAAGAGCCTTTCATTGAAAGATGCTGCGGGACGAGTCGCAAACGTTTTACTCATTTTGGCTGATGATGTCGGAGTTTTCCGCAAGGGTAAAGTCGAGATAGACGATTTGCCCCTTCAACAAGATGTGGCGAATATGGCGGGGACATCACGTGAGACCGTATCCCGGATGCTGCATGAATTCGTCCGGGAAGGATCCATCCACCTGAAGGGGAACAAGCTGACCATTAACGACTACGAAGCATTCCGGAAGACGCACTTATAGTGCCTTGTATTGATCCTGGTGCCGAGGAAATCGTTGGACGAGAGGAATAGAAAAACGTGATGTCTGAGATGGCGGAGAAGGAGCAAGGAAAAGGCACATCCCCTTCCGAGAGTATTCGAGCAGACCTTCATTTACACACTGCATATTCAGACGGTGTCCATGCGCCGCGTGAAATAGTCGACAAGGCACGTGCAGCGGGTATTTTCACGATTTCAATAACCGATCATGACAATGTAGGGGGCCTCGATGAAGCGGTCGAATATGGCAGGAGTGTGGGTGTTGAAGTAATCTCGGGACTCGAATTGAGTGCCGCGATGGGGGAAAAAGATGTTCATATCCTGGCCTATTTCGTTGACTACAAGAATCGGAATCTCCTGGACTACCTTTCATTTTTCAGGTACGAACGGCTGAAGCGGGCCGAGAGAATCGTCGAAAAACTGAACAAGATCAACATTCCTATCACGTTTGAATCCGTCCAGGAACAGGCGGGGGTCGGATCGCTGGGACGTCCCCACATAGCAAGTGTAATGATGGAAGGTGGGTTCATTGATTCCTATCGCGAAGCATTTTCGAAATACATCGGTGTGGGTGGACCAGCATACGAAAAGAAATTTCAATTGAGTCCTGAAGAAGCAATCCGGTTGATTGCCGATTCCGGCGGCCTTTCCTTTCTTGCTCATCCGGGGAAGTATACGTCCGAAGTTGAGCTCGCGCTGCTGATCAAAGCAGGTCTCGACGGAATTGAAGTCGTCCATCCCTCGCACAACGAGGCTCGTCAAGAACACTATCGCGGTGTTGTGAGCCAGTATTTTCTGCTCGAAAGCGGGGGTTCAGATTTTCATGGCGGAAAGAAAAATGACGATGCATCGTTCGGAACGTTTTGGGTTCCGATTCATGTCGTCGGCGCCATGAAGAAAAGGCTGTTTTCCTAAGCGCTCTACGTTGGTTGATCGGTTCGAATGCACAGATTTGCGGTAACAGTACTGTTGAGTGGCATCGTGGGTCTGTCGCTCTGCGTAGCTCAACAAAGCCAGAACGGTCAATGGCGGAACTTCACTGATATGAAATCGGTGCGTTCCATCGACTTTTCCTTGGGTCGCCTCGTCGCAGCGACCGGGGGAGGAATGTTCATGTACGACGCGAATGCCGCCAAGTATTTGACATGGACGAATTCCGAGAATCTGAGCTCGAATGACCTTACGGCATTGATGGTCGACAAAGCTAACCGTGTATGGATTGGTTCTTCGAACGGTGCCATTGATGTGTTCGATGAGGTTGCCAACTCGTGGCAGTCGATCGAGGATATCGTGAACTCCACCCGGCCAAAGAAAGCCATCCGTGGATTCTTTGACCATGGAGACTCAGTATATGTCGTTTCGGATTTCGGAGTATCCGTGTTCATTGTCTCTCGGTGGGAATTTGGTGATACCTACGCCAGCTTTGGATTCTCGACTCAGGCAACAGTCTCTCGGGCGATCATTTCGGTCAATCGGATTTTCGTTGGCACCGATCAGGGCGTAGCCGTGGCTTCGTTGTCCTCGCCCAATCTCTCGGCTCCCACATCCTGGACAACGTATTCCAGTTCTCAGGGACTTACCTCAAACGGTATCACAGCAATGACGATCTATCACGATACATTGCTCGTCGGAACTCCAAACGGCATCTTTTTTTTTACAGGCAATTCCTTCCAACTGTTGAATCCTACTAGTGGAAAGCCTATCGTGGAAATTGTATCTACGCAGTCGGCATTCATGTTTGTATGGAACGGCGGCAATTACTTTACGGTGGAATTGTCAGGTCAGGTTGACGGAATCTCTCAATATGTTGTTGGTAAGGATTCGGTCCAGGCGTCATCGCTCGCTTTGGAATCCGGATCTTCCACACTTTATGTAGGTACGACGAGCCGTGGAATTGCCGAATGGAATGTATCGCAATGGGTTTTTCGGGCTCCCAATGGACCTCAATCAAATCAATTAGTTAGTCTCAGTGTAGATTCGAAAGGTATCCTGTGGGCTGCGTCTGGATCCAATAGAAGGGGAGAGGGGTTCTACCGCTACAATATCTCGTTGCCCGATAACGAACAGTGGAAAAACTTCACCGTGGCCGAGTATCCGATTCTGTTGTTTACTGACCCCAATCAACTAGGTGCATCAAACGACTATTATAGGACATCGATCGGCGCGAATGGTTCTGTGTGGATGAGTTCATGGGGTGATGGGGTCGTGGAGGTGGTGAGCGATACGATCCGCCGAAAGTTGAATTCAACATCGACACCGACTTTGAGTGCGACTGACCCTTCGAACCCTCTTTATGTGGTTATCGGTGG
>JADGQA010000207.1 GCA_017882185.1 Bacteroidota bacterium | reverse complement strand
CCTTCGAAACGGCTGGTGGAAATCACCGCGTTTGACGTCGCACTCTTGAGGACGACCAAGGATTGTCACGGAAAGGTGTCCGACCGCAAAGGCTACACCGTTCGGGGAATTACATTCACTCAGTATGCGTACCGTGCTCTTGAAATCGAGGGTACTGAGCCGGAAGGGATTTCCGATGAGGCGAAGCACGGGAAAGAAGTCGTCGGATCCACGTTGGAAAACTGCACGATCTGCTTTTGTTCACGCGTTGCCGGATATTTCCGCGGGGATCGTTTGACGCTTCGCCACTGCAAGTTCAGCGACACCAGCACGGAAGGAGTGTACATCATCGCGTCGAATGATGTATTGCTGGAAGGAAATATTTTCACGCGGAACAATATCGAAAATATCACCGGCTATTATCCTGCGGCGGTCAAGATATTCAACCAAAGTCACCGGGTCACGTGTCGCGACAATCTGGTTACCGACCTGCCGAATTCAAACGGTATTTGGTACGATGTCGGAAACGTCGATGGGGTCTTCGTCAACAACTGGGTTCAGAATGTCGGCGGTGTGGACAAGACCATTCCCACCAATCAGCTTTGGCCGAGCCAGAATGGGTTCTTCTTCGAGATTTCGAAAGGAGTCATCTGCGCCGGTAATGTCTTTATCAATTGCGATCACGGGCTGATGATACTGAATAGCTCCGATGCCCGCATTTACCAGAACACTTTTGTCAACAGCACGGCGTGCATCGGACGGAATGGGCGTGTCCCCGCAGGGGATCGGTTCGGCTGGCATTCAAGCACCGGACCGGATGTGGACAAGAGGGAGGGGCATGTCTTTGTAAACAATCTGCTCACGGGCGACAAAGATTTTGCGAGGCCGCTTCTCTTTGTTTGGCAACCGGCGCCACTGTGTGGGCAACTCTCGAAACCGCAGCTCAAAGAGCTTGACCACAATGTCTATGTGCGCGGGATGGAAAAGAGCTCATATCCCTTGATCCTCTGGAGCCCCGCTCCAAACGAAAAGTGTCAGGCAGGATTCGAGACGCTGGACGATCTGAAAAAAATGTTGCCGGAATTTTCTTCTCACAGCATGTATTTTCCGAACTATGACGGGCCGTTGTTCCAAAGCGCGTATTTGGGGAAATATGAATTGCTCTCAGCTTTTCCCGGATTGAAATCGGCGACGAAGGATCCTTCGGAGGTGGCCAAACTTGTCGGCAAGAGTGGCAAGACATCTGCATATGTCGGCGCCTATCCGCCAACAGAATGAAACAAGCAAGATTCTAGATTCACCTGGAACGTTGCTACTTGAAGACTGACGAAAGGAATTTCCCATGCCTACTCATAGAAGTTCAAACAAATCCTGGTCGAATCCGGGAGCGATTCGACTGCGAAGTGTAGTACTGTTACTTTTCACCTTTGCTGTTGGCTTTGTCCCACCAGACTCTGTTTCCCAGCCACTTGCCACCGGCAAAAGCAAATTCCTGGGATCGAGTTACCGCCAAGCCCGTTCAAATTTTGCCACTTATTGGAATCAAGTGACGCCTGATGATGCGGGTAAATGGGGAAGCATTGAAAGCAGTCCAGGCGTCTTCAACTGGAATTCACTCGACGCCATCTACAATTTTGCAGTTACCAACGGCTTCCCCTACAAGCATCATAATCTGGTTTGGATAAGCCAGCAGCCATACTTCATGACGAGTGGCAGCCTCGATTCAGCCAGTCAGAGAACAGAAGTCGAGAATTGGATCAAACTCGTCGGGCAAAGGTATCCGAAGATGGATTTTATTGATGTAGTCAACGAACCTTTTCACGGACTTCCGGCGTACGCAAATGCCATCGGCGGAAGCGGAGTAACAGGATGGGATTGGGTCATAACTGCATTCACCTGGGCAAGGCAATATTGTGCACCCGGCGTCAAACTGCTCATCAATGAGTACAACGTTTTGCAGAGCAATTCCGTTACCACCAATTACATTGCGCTCATCGATACCCTGAAGACGAGAGGCTTGGTTGACGGCATTGGTGTGCAAGGTCATTACTTTGAGTTCAGGAGTCCGGCCGCCACGCCCAGCTATTTGTATCCGATACCAACGTTGAAGTCAAATCTTGACCGACTCACCACCACAGGATTACCAATTTACATTTCTGAATTTGATATCAACGAGCCAGTCGACAGCATTCAGCTTCAGAATTACCAAACGTACTTTCCTCTTCTTTGGGAACATCCGGGAGTGAAAGGGATTACGTTATGGGGGTATGTCCAATATGATATATGGAAACCGGACGCCTACCTCGTACGGCAGAACGGAACCGAGCGCCCTGCCCTTCAGTGGCTGCGAACGTATGTCCAAACGCCAATAGCGCCCCTGCTTGTTTCGCCCATTGGAACAACTGGCGAAAAGCGAAACGCTCTTCTGGTGTGGCATGCCCCTGAATCCGCGGTATCGTATCATCTCCAAGTTTCGCTCACCAACGGATTCTCACCAGTGGTTCTGGACACATTAGTGTCCGATACGGTAGTTCAATTGAACCCACTTGACTCAAACACACAATACTACTGGCGTGTCAGTGCCATGAACGATTTTGGCGAAGGCGGATACTCCTCGACGGCTACATTTGTTACGTCGGATCAAATCCTTGCTGTTCATGAGTTCGAAAGAATACCTGCAGCATTCGCGCTTCAGCAGAACTATCCAAACCCGTTCAATCCGTCGACGCAGATTGTTTACGATATCCCCCGGAGCGGGAATGTGAGCTTGAAAGTCTTCAACGTCCTCGGCGTCGAGGTGGCCACACTGTACTCCGGGTTCCGACAACCCGGCAGCTACAAGGCGACATTTGAAGGAACCGGATTTGCCAGCGGCATTTATTTCTATCGCTTTCAGGCGGACGCATTCGTCACAACGAAGAAAATGATTTTGTTGAAGTGATTTGAGAACCTTCGGATGAACCTATCCAAGAGAATGATATAACAATCGTGAGAGGAAGCAACAGGAGACAGAGGAAGACAGAAGACAAAACGTCACAATGTGGTTTGGCTTTCGTGCTGCTTATTGCTATTCCGATGTTCCTGAACATCGCGTCTGCGAAAGGTCCGACGAAGACTCTGCATAAGGCATCTTCGAGCACTATGACTGTCATTCAGTATGCCGCAGAAGATACATCATCGGTCACCCAATACGCTGCCGCATTGTATAACGCAGCGACAAACGCCTTGATCGATTCGCTGTCATCCGGCGCTGCGAACACCGTGCAATTCACGAACCTGGCGACTGTTGACGTCGAAAAGTCGGGAACCACGGTACCGAGGGGTTTCAGTCTTGAACAGAACTACCCCAATCCATTCAATCCGTCGACGATCATACGATTTGGCATCGCAAATCCTGATAACGTTTCGTTGACGGTCTATGATATTCTCGGCCGAAAGATTGCTACGCTTGTTGACCAGAGGCTCGCTTCGGGGAACTACCAGGTCACCTGGAATCCAGATGTAGCTTCGGGGGTGTATTTCTACAGACTGCTATCAGGTGCGTATTCTGAGACGAGGAAGATGATCGCGCTTGATGGCTCGGGCCATCCGGCAGGCGCTTCACAAGTTGCGGCTCTGGGAGTGGTGACCGGAAATGCTGTCACGGCGCTACCACCCGCGCTCAGGAAAACGCAGAGTGGAAGTGGATATGTTCTTCGTCTCTACAACTTGAGTGGAATTACCAATCCGGAGGTGGCAAGTCGTTCAATTTCAATCCCTCGGCTTTCGGGAGACACGACAATCAACGTGTATTCGCTTCGCGCAGGCGCTCACGTTTACCCGGACAGCATAAAGCAGATCATCAGAGGATTTGGCGCAGCAAACATCGTCGGCTGGAGGCCTGACATGACATCCGGGCAAATCCAGACGGCTTTCGGAACAGGTCCGGGTCAGATCGGCTTTTCCATCATGCGTCTCCGAGTTCCGCCCGACTCGACGCAGTTCAGCATCAACGTCCCATCAGCACAAGCAGCAACCGCAATGGGAGCCACGCTCATTGCTACTCCCTGGACGCCACCGGTCTGGATGAAAAGCAATAACAACGCCGTTGCTGGGACTCTCAACACCAGCAGTTACGCAGCGTATGCGGCTCACTTAAAGGCATTTGCGGATACGATGGCGAACAATGGAGCTCCCCTGTATGCCATCTCCGTTCAAAACGAACCTGATGCAAACGTGACTTATGAATCGTGCTCCTGGAATGGGACGCAGTTCCTCAACTTCATGAAGAACAATGCGTCTGCGGTCGGTATACCGGTTTTCATGCCGGAATCACAGAGCTTCACCCGTACTTATTCGGATGCAACGCTGAACGATTCTGTTGCCACCGCCAACACGGCATTTATCGGAGGACATATCTATGGGGCAACACCATCGAGTTATTCCCTTGCCCTTAGCAAAGGAAAAGAAACATGGATGACCGAATATTTGATCAACGGTACCGTCAACGGAACTAACCGCGACACTACCTGGGCTGGAGCCGTCTTAACAGCCAAAAGCATCAACGATTGTATGAATGCGAACATGAGCGCATATGTCTGGTGGTACATCGTGAGATATTATGGACCCATCGATGACGGTACACTCGGAGGTGTAGCCGGCACTGTGACAAAAAAGGGTTATGTCTTTTCTCAGTATGCCCGATTCGTTCGCCCGGGGTATCACAGAATCAACACGGACGCAAATCCACAATCGAACATCTTTGTCACTGCATACACCAATGGCAGTCACGTTGTCATCATCGCCTTGAACATGGGTTCGTCATCTGCCCACCAGACGTTTGTCATTCCCCATGGGCCTACAACGACCTACTCATCATACGTGACTTCAAGCTCCAAGAATTGTTTGGAGGGAGATGCGTTTACGGTGTCGAGTCTTTCATTTACTGCGACTCTGGATGCGTCGAGTGTGACGACTTTTGTGTCGGACTGATAGTGGATCCCTTGACTATATTCATTGGCAGACAGTTTGAATCAAGTAGAATTCGCTTCAGCATCTGTGCAGTCGAATGATAGATTATAAAGTGAGTGTCTTGTCGGTGTAAATTCGTTGAGATGAGGAAGGAGGTCCTGAAGCTTCTCCCATCCGTCGCGGAAACACCTTGCGCGACGAATTAACTACGTGAAAGGATAATTCAATGTCGAAGTCGAAAATGCTTCTTGCCTCGGTTGCTTCATCATTTATGATGATTGCTGCTGCGACGCAATCCGGAAACGCTCAGGAACTTTCCGGTATCCCACACTTGAGTACACAAGGTTCAGCGACGCATCTCGTTGTCAATGGCAAGCCGATTCTGATGCTCGCGGGAGAAACAGGTAACTCCAGTGCGAGCGACCTTGAGTACATGGACACTATTTGGCCCAAGGTTGTCAAAATGCATCTGAACGCGCTGGTCGTGCCGGTGTATTGGGAACTCATCGAGCCAAAGGAAGGGGAGTTCAATTTCACACTTGTCGACAGCATCATTGCCTCTGCAAGGCAGAACAGCATAAAGCTGGTGTTCCTTTGGTTTGGGTCGTGGAAAAATAGCATGTCTTGTTACGTGCCGCTCTGGATGAAAACGGATCAGCGAAGATTTCCCAGGGCCCGCCAACAAAACGGGAAGGCTGAAGAGATACTCAGTGTATTTAACAAGGCCAACAGGGACACCGATGCCCGCGCCTTTGCGGAATTGATGAAACACATCCGTTCCATCGACGGGAAAGACCAGACCGTTGTCTTGGTGCAGGTGGAAAATGAAATTGGCATGATACCGGACGCAAGGGACTACTCTGCAAGTGCGAACGAGGCCTTCAAAGCCCCCGTTCCCGGGAAACTCACGAGTTACCTGAAAGAACACAATGACAAACTGAACCCCGATCTGCGTGCACTGTGGGAGAAGAATGGATTCAAGACGAAAGGGAACTGGGAGGAGATTTTCGGAAGAGGGTTAAGCACGGATGAGGTGTTTATGGCCTGGCACTACGCGGAGTACACGAACTACGTCGCGTCTGCCGGCAAGAAAGAATATCCATTGCCGATGTATGTGAACGCAGCACTGATACGTCCAGGATACAAGCCTGGCCAATATCCCAGCGCAGGACCACTGCCCCACCTGTTTGATGTGTGGAGAGCGGGCGCGCCACAAATTGATTTCTTTTCGCCGGATATCTATTTCACAGCGTTTGCGGAATGGAGCACAAAATACGATAGGCCGGATAATCCACTCTTCATTCCCGAAGTGGGCAATAATCAAAGTCTGGCCAATGCTTTCTATGCTTTCGGCCAACTCAATGCAATCGGATATAGCCCGTTTTCAATTGAGTCGCTTGATCATCCTGAAAGTAATCCGGTATCAAAAGCATATGACGTGCTCAGCCAGCTGACCGACGGGCTGTCGTGGGCC
>JADGQA010000206.1 GCA_017882185.1 Bacteroidota bacterium | reverse complement strand
GAGAGCATCATACAACGGCCTCAGATAAGGATCGATTTTCTCGCGGATGTCGCCGGGTAAGTATCCCAGGCTTTCACCTGCCTCCACAGCAGGCCTCGCCAGCACGATTCTCGTTACATCGCGATTCTTGAGCGCAGCTACGGCAACTGCGACTGCAAGATAAGTTTTTCCTGTCCCTGCCGGACCGATGGCAAAGACAATGTCGTTTTTTCGGACCTGTTGAACATAATGTTTTTGCCCCGGTGTGCGCGCCTTTATGACGCCGACCTTTGTGAGGAGAATTGCAGAATCCCCTTCTTCGGGGGACAGATCGGTCTGTGACTCCGCAGGAGATCCATTGACGGTCACCAAATCGATCACTGTCCCAACGTCATTGGGTGTGAGGTTCCCATTTTTGTTGAGGATATAGACGAGTTCTTTGAATACCTTCTCAATTTTCGTGACCTCTGCCGGGGATCCCCGAAGGGTTACCTGATCCCCCCGAACCGTCACTTTCGACTCGAAGCGATCCTCAATTACCTGAAGGTTCGCATCGTTGAAGCCAAGGAGTTGAACTTTGTCAACTCCGCTCAATTGAATTCTTTTTTCCGTCAAAATCCCTTCCTTAGACTCATCACGCAAACAAAACGCCCTCTTCTCCTGCGAACGGAGCGAGGGCGTCGTGAAAACTTAACAACGTCAAATGAATTTTTCAGGGCCGTTGCTTTTGTACCTTCCTACGGATTCGAGGATCCTGCTTTACTTTTCGACCAATATGACCGTAAAGCTGCCCTCTCTGCTTTGTTGAGCTCTCCCTTTTCAGGGATCTGAAGCTTCTGACCTCTGTAAATGAGGTCGGGATTCTTGATCTGATCCCTGTTCCCTTGCCAGATCTTCGGCCACAAGAATGCATTGTCGTAGATTTTGGGTTTCTTGGCAATGTTCCACAAACAGTCTCTGTCCCTCGCCCACGTGCCAACCGTATACGTTGCCGCGGTATTACCAGCTTCGAGCGTCGTTTGGATGGTCTTCTTCAACGCATCCAGCTTTGACTGGTCATCCTGAATACGCTTTGCAAACTTGTCCATCATACTTATGGCATTCTTTTTTGCAGCGTCAAGCCAGCTTTGGGCTGTATCGACCTCAGTTCGTCTGGCCCATAGCTCCTGATTTGAAAGCCTCGATAAGTCATTGATCAGGTTATCGATCTTGTCAAGCATTGCAGAGTACGGTGCTTCCTGATTCCCGATCATCGCTGCAAACTCGTCGCTCAATTTCTTTATTTGCGCTGCTTTATCGTCATCCTGTTTCTTCAAATCTGTAATGTCACTCTGCAGAGCCTTCAATTCATTTTTTAGATTGTCGCGTTTTGCCGTCATCTCGGTCATTTGCCGCTGCCATTCCTCTTTCGTCATGTCCTGCGAGAATGCACCAACCGACACGATGACCACAAAGAGGACTGCCAGGCTGATTTCTTTCGTCAATTTCATTGTTGGGGGTCTCCTTGATCGGGGTTAGGGTCTCGCTACTGTGCCATGAGATGTTGCTGAACCGCGTCTTTGTCCTTTTTAAGCTGCGCGATTTGAGCATCTTTGTCAGCAATTGATTTCTGCAACGCGGCTTTCTGGGATTGTGCGGCAGAGATTTGGTTCTGAAGAGAAGTAACCTCGGCCTTCAAATCTTCCAGTTGCTTGGCTTCTTGATCAGATGGTTTGCTGCTGCAACTCGTCAGAACCATTGCCATCATCGCACATCCAACGAGCGCGAGAGCTATTGGCTTCTTCATAGGACCTTCTCCTTACAGGCATAAAGTGATCGTTGCATTTTTCACGTGACCAACTTATGTCAGTATAACGAAATGCGATAAGAAAGTCAAGAAGATGCCGGGAAGACGCGGGCAAATGACTCAATTCAAATAGACTCGACCTCCGATGACCAATCAATAGACCTCAGAGTCAAATGAGGCCACGATCCGCAAAGCTGGTGAAAGTATCGCCAGCCACAATTATATGATCGTGCACGGGAATCCCCAAAATTCTCCCTGACTCGACAAGTTGTTTTGTAATAGCGATATCTTCCTGACTCGGTTCGGCATTTCCACTGGGGTGATTGTGAATGAAGATGACCGTCGCAGCACTTTGCTTCAATGCCTCCTGGAAACATTCTCTTGGGTGCACAAGCGAGGAATTGAGCGTTCCACTGGTTATCATTGTGTCGGCGATCAGTTTGTTTGCAGACGTCAGCAAGAGAACCCAAAATTCTTCGTGCTTCAGGTCTCTTAGCTTTGCAACATAAATATTCGCAACATCCTCGGGGCTGTGAAACACGGGTTTCTCTTTTCCTGTACTGGAAGGAAGTCTTCGGGAGAGTTCGCACGCGGCGATGATCGATGTCGCTCTCGCTTTTCCGATTCCCCTTGATTTGAGATCGTGCACAGACATCTGGGCGACATCACGCAATGTCCTTCCATCGGAAAGAAGGTGCCTCGCCAGATCAAGGGCGGTTGTTCCTTTGTTTCCAGTGCGTATGAGTATTGCGAGAAGTTCTGCTTCACTCAGAAAACTTGCCCCCTTGTGTTCCAATTTTTCGCGGGGTCTGTCTCCTTCTGGCCAGTCCTTGATTGTCGTCCTATAAACAACAGGATCGTGTACTGCACGATCGCTGTTCGGAACGCACTTCATGGTTATTTTAGCTCCGGCAAGATCGGCGATTGGGACAAATCGATCTCACCTATTTTCGATATGGTGCGGTTTTTGAATTGAAGGATTGTGAGAAATGAATTGACTCGCTTGTCGGTGAACGACGTCGTCGAGTGAAGACCTGCGTAGCCTTTCAGTGCGGGGAGCGCAGCTGCAATATCATTCCGTACTGTCGCACCTTTTTTGATTGTCTGAAGCAAGAACCCCATCGTATCGTAGCCAAGCAATGTATTCTTGACAGGCTTCTTCCCCTGAGCCTTCTGGAATTTGGCACTGAACGATTTGTAGGCTGGACTTTCAGTATTCGTGTACGTATCAGTAGAGAAAATAGCGCCGTCGGCGTACTGGCGATTTTCATCTAACTCCGGAAGTTCATTCCAGTCCTCAGTCCCCAAGAGCAAAGTCTGAAAATTGTAATATTTGATCTGAGACGTAACGACGCCAATCTCATCGGATGTTGCAATGGGGACAAACAAGGCGTCAATATTATCAACAGGAATGGCCAGGCTGTCGAATTTAGGCGGTACAACAACGGTCGGGATTCCGAGAGAATCGGCGATCTGCTTTCCGTTCTTGCCGAACAAGAACGTCACAGGCGCGGAAGCGTTGCGCTCGACGAGAGAATCAAGAATCTGCGAAGGGACTCCCCACCGCTCCATGCTTATCAGAGCTTCTTGCTTCATTCGGGCAGCAAAATCAACAATCTCAACCTCAGATTTCTCCAGCGCCCTTTTTCTCATCGTCAACAGTTGTGGACGCATGTCGGTCGAACCGGGAAAATACCATTCCACATCTACGAGTTCTCCACCTAGTTTCTTCACCTCATCGATGAAAGCATCCGCCAACGGCACTCCCACGGACCCTTGCGAAGCAAGGACGGCGAATCGCCTCGCACCTCGTTGCTCATAGGCGTAACGGGCCATGGCGCGCCCGCGGGTTTCAAAATCCGGATTCGCCTGAAAAATATATGGACCAACAGCAGCAATTCCGTTGCGCGTCGCTGTGGGGGTTATGAGAGGCACTCCCCGCGCATTTGCTACACCGGCTGCCGCAAAGACGTCTTCACTTGACATCGGACCGACAATGGCGACCACCGCGTCCTCCGAGCACAGATCGGAAATTGTCCGCGAGGCCACACTTGGATCACCTTCAGTGTCGCGTATCTCGAGATTGACCTTCGGCA
Organism: Bacteroidota bacterium; assembly: GCA_017882185.1. Lineage (GTDB taxonomy): Bacteria > Bacteroidota > Ignavibacteria > UBA10030 > UBA10030 > JADGQA01. Next base: position 2,578 of record JADGQA010000206.1, on the reverse strand, counting down.
CGGTGTCCAGATTGTATTCGTCGACAGCCGCTTGAACACCTTCCAGCATTTCCAATCCTGCTTTCGGAGCACCCGGGCCTGCTTTGAGCATGAGTGGAAGCGCAATGCCTACCTTCAGGACTCCCCCCTTCTGGATCTTCGCCAGGAGTTGCCCCGCTTCAGCTACGTATTTCGTATCGGGTGGTAGTACTGTAACCGTAAGAAGAATAGCTTCAGCATTTTTCACGTCACCCGTTCGGAATACTTTCTCAGCTATTGCATAATTCAAGAGTGCTTTCGTCACGTTGATGGTTGCTTCCGGTAACAACATTTGAAGTTCCGCAACCGTCAACTGGGTCGTTGCAAGCATTTCGAGCATTCGTTCGGAGATCGTAATAAGCTTCGGTCGGCGTGTAATCTGCCGAGCAATAAGGAATTCTCCGGCCGCATCCTCATACCTTCCGAGTCGATAGTAGTCCAATCCAAGCGTGTAGTGGGCATCATCCACGTATTGAGTTTCCGGATAGACATCCATCAGATCCTTCGACAGCTTGATCGATTCCCGGAAATTGCCAATCTGATAGTAGGCCTTGGCTCCCATGATCGAAGCACCGGTTGATCGATGGCTCCGCGGATATTCCCTGAGGATTTTCGAGAACAGGGCGGCCGCCGAGTCGTACCGTTGGGCAGTAAAGTCTTTCATCGCCTCGACAAATTCCCTTTCAACGTCTCCACGGAACGCAATGCTGTCCTGTTGTACTGATGCCATTGCGTCACTGGAAGTCAATCCGCTGAACGCTATGAGACACAAGAGTCGCACTACTGAGGTTCGGATCATAGTGAGGGGTTTTTCACTTTTTGGAGCACGATTCGTTTTCCTTCTTTGGCACCGATATGTGAAGGTTCTATTGCAAGCACCTTATCGAATAGTTCGCCTGCCTGAACGCGATCACCACGTTCCAGATAGAGAAAACCGTAATTCACAACGGCATCGGTGAATTTGGGATTGAGTTCCAGGGCTTTTCTCAAATAATGTTCCGCCTGATCGAGTTCGCGAAGTGCAATAAGACACTCACCGCATTTTTGCCAAGAGCGGGGCTCATTCGGATCCATATCCGTAGCGACAACGAACTCTTCGTACGCATTTCTCCATTGTCTTGTTCTGCTGAAGGCAATCCCCAGAAGGTAGTGCCCCATCCAGCTGTACGGATCTTTCGACAACGCCGCCTGCAATATCTCGATCACTTCCCGAATGTGTCCACGCCTCAAAAGAATTTCGGCCAGGGCCTCATCGATCTTTGGAAATTCCGGATTGAGAGCTCTCGCCTTCCGCACATGATGTTCTGCGAGACCCCATCGATGCATTTGGACATACACGAGGCCAAGGTTGAAATGGACTCGAGATTGAAATTCCGTGTCGAGAACGGTTTCATTCTCCTGGAGTTGCCGGAAATAGGTCAACGCGCGGTGGTCGTCGTGAGTCTGAAGGTGCAAGATGCCGAGAAGAAAAGTTATTTCTTTTTTCTCGGGGACATAATCCAGCGATTCGAGAAGTAGTTTTTCCGCAGAATCGAACCTTTGAAGATGACAATAGATCTTGAAGAGTTCGACCCAGGGTTCGGTCAATCCGGGGGCGGCACTGATGAGCTGATTGTAGACCTGTATAGCGTGGAGAGATTTGCCTTCATCCACGTACGATCGGGCCTGCTCCAGCAATCCATACAACGTCGGTTCATCCATGATTGTTCTGAAAAATAGTAGAACACCGCCTGAATAGCAATCAGAAATCGCGGCGGAGAGAGTTCATTCCAAAGACGAACGAAAAACCTGTAAGCGCAGTGGAAAGCATGGCCACAATCGTACCCGGAACAACAATAATTGCAGGATTGAACTCACGAAATACGAAAATAAACTGAAAGTATGAATTGAGCGGCAGAATAAGGACTGTAACGATTGCGATCAGATATAACAGTGTCGCAAGAAACGTCAGCGTTGCCCCTTGTGATGAAGCAATTCGGATGGGGTTTTTCTCTGAGTAATTCGCAAAGAATCCTCCAAAACCGAGATTCATGGAAACCATCGTCACCGATATCCAGAACGTTGTGAAAATCCCCGAGTACATAAGAAGTGGACGGCTCGCGCTCAGGCGAACAAATGGAATGTTGGTCGCAATGGTGACGACCAGCGCAAGCACCATGACACCAACGAGACCCAGGATGAATTTTATGTTATAAATTTTCCGGCGATCGATGGGGGAGCTCAACAAAAGCCAAAACGACATTCCCTCCAGGCTCACCATGGGAAACGCAAACCGAAGGGCGACCGAGCTGGTGAGAAAACCGCCGAATGCAAACAACACGAGATACGTGAGCAATTGGACTTCGGTCACTCGAAGTCTGAGATTTAGGTTGCCCACTGCAAAAACAAAGATTAAGGTAAGCGCCATCATCACCAGGAAATGTATCCACTGGCTCGGTTCCCTGATAAACTGAAAATATTCCTTCTTCAAGAGTGCCTCCGTTTGAGGCGTAAGCATCGAGTTACTCCTGAAATCGAACCACCGTTTGACGTCACTGGTGTACGGGACGCTCGACGCTGC
>JADGQA010000205.1 GCA_017882185.1 Bacteroidota bacterium | reverse complement strand
AAATTCCATCTGGCTAGACTGTTGTCAGTCAAGAAGTTTGAAGCTCTTCGGGAGGATGTATTAAAACGATCAATAGGCTTTCAATCCAAGATCGAGCGCTCCTGGACTCTTGCTCAAATAGAAGATACTCTGTCGTCAATCGGTGTGAGTGCTGAGAAAGTCACGCTATGGGGGACGGGATCACCGTTCAGAGAGTTTCTTTACGTAGACGACCTCGCGGAATCGTGTGTGTTTCTCGTGGAGAAGTACGACGCAAAGGATATTGGAGAGTTTGTTAATATCGGATTCGGAAGCGATGTCACGATCAAAGAACTGGCGGACTTGGCTAGCTCAATCGTCGGATTTCCTGGAACAATTTTGTTTGACAGCTCGAAGCCAGACGGAACTCCCCGCAAACTTCTGGATAGTGGAAGGATCAACAACCTTGGTTGGAAGCCAAGGATTTCACTCAAGGAAGGAATTAAACTCGAATACGAGTGGTATGTCGCAAACAATCATCACCGGCAATAGCGTTTACCGGTGCGTTCGCCGAAAAACATCGAGTGTACATTCTGCAGTTCTCTTCCAGGTAAACTCCTTTGCTCGTTTGAGTCCGCCTGATTTCAGCTCGTCGTGCAGTTTTTGATCTGTCAAAACCCTCCTCATGTGCCCCCCCATGGATTCATAATCCATTGGCTCTACCATTATTCCCGCATTTCCGACGACTTCGGGCAGCGAGGACGTATTCGACGTAATTACGGGGACTCCACTTGCCATGGCTTCAAGGGGAGGATATCCAAAACCCTCGTAGAGAGATGGGAACACAAACAGTTTCGCAAGTGACATAAGCGGTGGAAGATCCTCAGAGGCGACGAATCCAATTTCGATGATATGTTCCGAAATCTTCAACGCGGCGATCTCTTCCCAGATAACGTCGGCATACCAACCCCGTGAACCTGCGATGACCAAAGGGTACTGTGATCGAAGTTGGATGGGCAGGGTGGCGTAAGCTTTCGCAATCCCCGCAACATTCTTCCTGGGCTCAATGGTCCCGACGTACAAGATAAATTGCGGGGGTAGAGAGTATTTTGAGCGTACTCGTCTCAGTTGGTCTTCGCTGTGATCAGGACGAAATTCTTCGTCAACGCTCAATGGTGTGACGTGAATTCTGTCGGCATCATACGGAAAGAACTTTAGGATGTCGCGCTTGGTAGATTCCGAAATAGTGATAATTGCGTCGGCAATACTCACTGCATTCTTAACGAAAATATGCTGCCATAACCTCATTTTCGGAGTGAATGTCTCGGGATGCACAAAGCCGATCATATCGAGTATTCCGGCAACATACTTGGTTCGATTCCCGGGATTGAATGGCACTTTCCACCTTGAAGGAATGGGAAGTCGTCGGATTACATGTCCCCAACGGGGAAGGAGGGGCAAGGCATACGCTGCACCAAATACAATGTCTATGTTGTTTTCTGCGGAAAATTGTGGCAGGAGAATATTCTCCCAGTATCGATTTCGAATTGCCTTCTGATATCCCTCAATGAGTATCTTGGTCAGATTTGGAGCTTCGAGACTATCCAACGGTTCCACGAGGAACAGGAAGTATTCGTTTTCCTGGTCGACTTGGAGCAGGGCGCGCATGGTGCGTTCGACATATGTTCCCACACCGGACTTACCTCGAATGATCGTTCTTCCGTCAATCGCGATTTTCAAAGCTTGAATCCTTTCTTCTATGTGCCTGGCATATTCTGGAGCACAGAAACAATTTGGCTTTACCGTACGACGAACGCTCAAAGATTTTCAGCGCCTGAAAACATGCCTCTAACTGCCTGGCGTATATCTGAATACTCGTTTGGTAACGAAGTCAATAGCTACAGGACGCAATTCGGGAGCAGCAAAGATTGCCGCCGTGAGGAGGATCAGAAAGACACCCGCCAACAATAGCACGCCAGACAACAAGTTCAGCGGAATCACCACGAAAGATCGTACAAGGAGGGACAAGACAAAGACCACCAGGAATATGCTACCCACATCCTGTGAATACCAGCGACTTGCCTGACCTTTCAACAATCTTCGATGAGTCAACGGCACCGCAACAAGCACATAGAAGACGTTCAAAATTGCCCAAACCGACGCGGCCCCGACTGCGCCGTACCAAGAAGTCATTACGATAATGCCAGGAATTATCAAAGCCACGAAACAGAGATTGATTCGAAAGCCGATGCTCGTCCATCCGTTCGACTGCTGCAATGCGTTCACAGGGTACATAAGTCCATTCAAGCCGGTTCCAATGACCAGGAAACATAAAATGGGTGCAGCATAATTCGCAGTGATCGCATTCCCAGTCCAAATTCTCAGCACATCGTTCGAAAAGAGTACCAAAACCGCGCAGAGAGGGAACAGCACTGCTGCAGTGAATTGAGTGCCCAAGTGATACAATCTGGAAAGTTCGTTTTGGTCGCCCGTTGCAGCAATCACCGAATATCGCGGAAACAGCGCATTAAACACCGGCAGAATTGCCAATAGGAGTCCATTGCTTACGACATACGCAAGTGTATAATAACCGAAGACTGCCAATGGGAGCAATTTACTTAAGATGATTTTATCGAGTTGACTGACGAGAATTCCGGAAATCATTATCCCCGTCATTCCAGTCGCAAAGCTGCGGACATTTTGGAATACTTGTTTATCAAATCGAGACGGAATTCCTGAGCGTGGTAGGCTTCTCCAAAGACAAAATGTGACTACACCCAGTTGAATAGCACTTATGCCCACTTGCCAAGTAAAGAAAGCAACAATGTCCGGAGATACGAACATCAATACAAGGATTGCGCCGGCTCCAAAAACCGTGCTATTTCCGATTTTGATGGCGTTGAGCAGGACGAGCTTTTCCAACCCCATAAGTCCGCCTTGATAGAAACTGAGTGGCCACTGGATCGCTGCTATGATTCCGATAAGTTTGATGGATCGTTGGACAGTGGACGAGTCCAGAGAAGATGCGTTGATCCAATGTGTTGCTATAAATGGTGCTGCGGCATAGATAACCAAACCAATGACAATTCCGATGGTCCAATAGACGGTCTGGAGAGTGCGGACAAAATTGCGGCTCTCGCTGGCTTTGTCGGGGAGAGCGGAGAATTTTGCGAGTTCTCTGGTCATCGTCGGACTCAGTCCAAAATCTAAGATCTGAAGGACACCTTGCAACATGGCGTAGAAACCGATCAAACCGTAGGCTTCGATTCCGAGGAATTTGACGTAAAGAGGGATGAAAACGATTTGCATCAAGGCCGCCCAGCCTTGACCTGCGAAATTTGCAAGGATGTTCTTCCTAAGTTGGGCCATATCCTTGCCTAGTCGTCAACGAATCGTTGGTAGATGCTGTCTGTAAAACCCTTGTCGAATGAGAATTCACGGGGAATTCAGCTACTTCTCACCGTCGCTCGTTGGCGAGGTGGAGACAAATGGAATTCGGACATTTCGCGTAAATCAAATTTGCAGTATGAGTCTCCATTTAACACTGGGAGATACATTGATTGACACAGATCGAGAGCGTTCCGCAACGCCCCCCCCGTCCCAAGGGGAAAAGGATCGCGCACGTACTGCAGTTCGAGATCAAATCGAGAGCCATTGCCCAAATGGGATTCCAAAATCTGACCCATATGGCCAGTGCAAACAACTACGCGACGAATTCCCTGTGAGTGCAGCAAAAGGAGGAGCCACTCGATAAACGGACGTCCTGCCACATCCGCCAGTGGTTTCGGGCGATCCTTAACAGAGTCCTGCAATCTGGTTCCTCTGCCACCAGCCAAGATAATTGCTTCCGTGAGATTCATAGATTCAGTCATCTCAGGTTGGTTGTCATAGTTGGCATCAAGTTTCGAATGGATAGTACCTTCCAGACTGACTCTGTCCCTTTAATTGATAACCCTGTCCGGAAACGTCCTCGTCACCGGTGGGCTGGCGACCCTTCATCGGGGTGGCAGTCGGCAACTCTCTCCGTCTTCGTACAAGTCCTGACCGAATGTAGACAAACCGCTATTGTTCTTTCTCGATGATCCGGGCGGCGTCAGGCAAATCAAAAGCAACGGAAACTGTAAGCCCGTTGATCTGTCCAATAGCGCCGAGCTGCTCCTCGCCGTAGCCGGTGCGAACGAGTATCGCTCTCGCGCCCAGATGGCGAGCCGGCAATAAATCGGTCAATTTGTCGCCGATGAGGTACGACTTTTTCAAGTCAATACCCAGTTCCTTTGCGGAGGTCTCAAAAAGAAATGTTTTCGGCTTACGGCATGCGCATCCTTCATCCGGATGGTGAGGGCACAGATAGATACCATCCAATCGGGCACCCTTCTCGGCCAATAACGCGTTCATTTTGCTGTGGATTGCATCAACCGCAGTCATTGGAAAATAGCCGCGTCCTACGCCTGCCTGATTCGTAACCAGTACAACCAACCAATGTTGCTCGTTCCATCGCGCGATTGTCTCTGCCGCGCCGGGCAAAAGTTCAAATTGGCCGGGATCGCGCAGATAGTTTACCTCTTTGTTGATTGTTCCATCTCGATCCAAAAATATCGCCGGTCTTAACAAAACTTGGCCATCCATGAGTTGCTTCCATCCCTGCACGTCGATTGAACCACTGTTAACTATGATTCCACGAATAAGGCTCAGGTGGTTCGGATGACGCCTGGGTTGTCGTACCGGTTCACTTTGCCAGTCGCTGTTCGGCTGAAGTGCGAACCGGAAATTTTCCATTGAATTTACAAAACCGTCGGTCTAATAGCCACCAAAAGCGACCAAGGACCTCACGACCTTTCAAACCGAGGGAGAGCCTTTGCTGCTAAGAGAAATGGGGCAGAGGTCAATTGATTTAGACTACAGAAAAGTCTAAATTTGATCAACGAATCGGCCCATCACTTCCACCGTTCTCCAACCACTTCGATCCTGCTCATGGCTTTGATTGCAATCGATGGCCGCAAATACTTCGACTTCGGCATTGGTACATATATCCAGCAACTCGTGAAATCACTTTCAAGACTGAAGTCGACACACAAGTTTGTACTCTATGCCAGTTCCGCAGATGTTGCTTCGGTCTCGTTGCCTCCAGGTTGGACAATTGCCGAAGCCAACTACCCAAAATACTCGATTTCCGAGATCGGATTATTCGGCCTCAGAACAAAAGTTGACAAGGTAGACGTATTTCACGAACCTCACTACACACTCCCCATTGGAATTGGGAATATTTCTGTCGTGACTATCCACGATATTATCCACCTCCGGTTTCCACAACTTTTTGGTCGTTTCCAAAGACTATATTCATATTCGATGATCAGACATTCCGTTAGACACTCAAGGTTCGTAATAGCTGACTCGGAGTTTACAAAGAAAGACATTCTCAGCACTTTTCGATTGAACCCTGACAAAATCAAAGTGATTCACTTAGGAGTAAGCGAACAGTATCGGCCCCTCCGTGGACGTGGTCAGCTCGATGACTTCAGGAAACGGTTTGGCATCCAACGACCGTTCATCCTCTACGTCGGAAACGTGAAACCGCACAAAGGAATTGATATTCTCCTGACGGCATTTGGACAAATTCAAAAACAAGTGGATACGGAACTTGTCCTCGTTGGTGGCTCAATCCTTCAGGATCGAGTTCTGGAATCTCTAGCCCAAGGAGCCGGCATCGACGACCGCATTATAGAACTTGGTCGATTGAATGAAGAAGACCTGGTTATGGCGTACAATGCGGCGGAAGTACTCGTGATGCCGTCTCGGTACGAAGGTTTCGGGTTGCCAGCCTTGGAAGCGATGGCTTGCGGAACTCCGGTGGTGGTCTCGAACGCCGCGTCACTTCCTGAAATAGTTGATGACGCAGCAATCATATTCAAAGTGGAGAATTCTCGTGAGCTTGCTGATGCACTTTTGAGATTGCTCAAAGAACCGGCATTGCGCCGGAAGATGATTAAGAAGGGGCGGGAGCAAGCGGGGAAGTATACCTGGATCCAGACTGCGAAGCAAACACTCGATCTCTATGAACAAATCATTGGCCAGTAAACAGTAATGAAGAACGAAGTTGAGCGCATAGGTGTCTTTGGCGGGACGTTTGATCCGCCCCATATAGGGCATTTAATAATTGCAGAACAAGCAAGACAGCAACTGCGTCTCCACAAGGTTTTGTTTGTGCCAGCGCACGATCCGCCGCATAAGAAAGGACAGGCAGCGGCGAATCCTTCGCAGCGGCTGTCGATGATAAAGCGCGCAGTCTCCATTGTACCCGAGTTCGAGGTCTCATCCATTGAAATTGATCGCGAAGGAGTCTCTTATACTGTCGATACGCTTCAGGAGTTGAGAACAAAATACAGGAATGCGAAGTTTTTTCTTATTGTTGGTGGCGACAATTTTGCACAACTTGACACCTGGAAGTCCGTCAAGGAGATACTCCGACTGGCAACCCCCGCTGTCTATGACCGTGATGAAAAAA
>JADGQA010000204.1 GCA_017882185.1 Bacteroidota bacterium | reverse complement strand
GAAATTTGCACTCGGAACAATTCTCTGTGCGGTATTTCCCATAGATGAAGAGTTGGTTTCTGCGCGATTTCTTTTTGAATACCTCACGGCATTCAAGGATGAGTTGCTGTTCCGAGAGACTGGAAGGGGGGAGGAAATTGTCCTCACCCTGAAGGAGAATTCTGTTTCGGCGACGCTCATTCCTCTGCTTGGTGAAACCTTCTTCGCAAACGATGGCGGAAATCCTTTTTGGAAACGTTCAAATGGTCTTGCTGTCTTAGGTTCTGTCGGACAGGATATAGTTTTTTATGCAAAGGCCATTGACAATTTAGTACGGGGAAGGACTCCGGATATGAAAGGAAGTCTCTCGAACCAACCAGGATACGTAACCAGCACCGGTACATCAACGGGTTACGATTATGATGATGCGGAGATGCAACTTGGATTCAGGTTTGGTTTGGTGAATCTCTTCTTCGAAAAGATCCGGAACACCTGGGGATACGGACGTGGAGGACAGCTCGTTCTTTCGCAGCATGCTCCGAGTTACCCGCAAATACGTGCGTCTATCCAGCTTTTCCATAACGTGAAATTCACGGTTCTCGGAGCTTTTCTGAACAGCGCGATAATCGACTCGATGGACAGCTATCTTGACAACACCGATGGAACGTATCAATCCTTCCGGAAAGTTTATCGGTCGAAATATCTCTTTGCACACGTTTTGGAGTATTCACCGATCGATGAAATGAATCTCGCCATCGGTGAGGAGGTAGTTGTGAGTGATAGGTTCACCCCGGAGTTTCTTCTTCTTCCCTTTGCATTTTACCACAATCTGTCAATTCAGGGCGGCGGCATCGACAATATGAACATATGGGGAGGTGGTAGGTATACTTTTTCGAGCCTTGGCTCTGTGTACACTACCGTGTATGTTGATGACTTCGATCTGAATCGGAGATTCTATATTGTTGCAGCCACGATTGGCGGGACGCTCATAGACATCGATCAACGGAAACTCGATCTCACGCTTGAGTACACCGCGCTTCGTCCATTTGTTTATGCCAACGACATTACGGCTTTACATCGAACGAGCAATGGCTATGTGCTCGGGGATTGGCTCGGCCAAAATGCCGAGAGAATACAAGTGTGGGTGGACTACAGGCCAATTCCTGAACTTTGGTTTTCGGCCTCCTTCACCAAAGTACGAAAGGGTCCGGACGGCTTGGCGGTACAGGAGTACAACGGTGCCCCAATCAATGCAGTTGGATTTCTCGACGGCCCCTTGTTCAGGAAAAGTGAGCTCGACCTAAGAAGCCGCTGGGAAATGCGTGCGGGACTCTTTGCTGATATTTCGTATCGACTCATCACGCAGTCGGATCCGGTTGTAGATCGCTACACGAGTTTTTCAAATCGAACATTCGTTTCAGTTGCATTGAAACTGAACATTTTTGATCGGAATGACGAATGGTGATGGAAGACAGTCGTTCCACGTTATTGAGGTTCCCATGAAAAAACATTTTGTGCTTGTTCTTCTCCTTCTCGGCGCTGTTCCGCTCGCTGCACAAGTGTCCGCAGTGCGTGAGAGCAGGCTTCGCTCGCACATTCAACTAAGCGGCAATCTGCGGAACGATCTTTTCGAACTGGGTAGTTATGCCGTGGATTCGCTTGCACCCGGACGTATCAAAGATCTTCCGGGATACAAATCGCCCATGAAGGCAGCGCTCTTCTCGATTATCATTCCTGGCGCCGGACAGACGTACTCTGAGCGATATTGGCAAGGTCTTGCATTCTTCGGTGCAGAAGTCGGACTCTGGATTGTCTATGCAACATATCAATCGAGAGCCGACAGGCAAACGAGCGACTTCCAAACGTATGCAGATCGCCACTGGTCGGTGGTCCGCTATGCCGACTGGATCACGCAATACGCGGCACAACTTGCCCCCAATGTGAACGTCAATACCAGCGGCCTCGTACCGAACAGGAATCCGAATCTTCCTCCGTGGGAACAAGTGGATTGGCAACAAATAAACCTTGCTGAGAACCAGATCATGACGGTGACCGCGAACGGCTTTACCCACAATTTGCCTTTGCGACCCGCTCAGCAGTATTATGAGCTCATTGGGAAATATCCTCAGTTTCTCGGAGGGTGGGATGATGCAGGCGGACTCGGACCGAGCGATGTTATTGCGAACAACGTTTCTCCAGAATTCTTAAACTACCGGAACCAACGTGGAAATGCCAACAGTATGTATGCCATTGCTTCCACGGCGACGTACGTCTTGGTGGCAAATCATGTCCTAAGCGCGTTGGAGGCGGCTTGGGGTGCAGCAGTAAATAATTCGAATCTGAAAATGGGGGCGATGTTGGAGCCGGTGCGGCATGCTGACGGGTTCGTCGAGTTTGTCCCAACGGCCAGGTTGCAGATTACCTTTTGACAAAGGAATGATCCATGACGAAGACGAAAAAAAGCACACGCGACGCAACTCTCTATTCCCTCAGTCCGTCTGGCGAATCATTCAAGATTCCGACGCAGCAAGATTATGCAAAAGAGCTTAAGCGAATTGGAGCTTTGGTCAAACAAGCAAGAGAGGAAAAGAAGGAAATAGTCGTCGTGATGGGAGTTGGTTTTGTTGGGGCCGTGATGGCTGCGATCATAGCCGACTCAGTAGACAAAACCGGAAAGCAGAATAAATTCGTAATAGGTTGTCAGCGACCGAGCACAAGAAGCTTCTGGAAAATCGAACTCCTCAACCGCGGACAATCGCCGGTAAAGGCGGAAGATCCGGAAGTTGACAGAATCATCGATCGATGCGTCAAAAAGAAGAAGACACTTGTTGCCACGTACAACAGTGATTGCCTGCAATATGCAGACTGCGTTGTTGTAGATGTCCAATGTGATTATCTTAAGAATGAATTGGGGAATATGCGGTCGGGTGAGGCAGACATGGCGGCATTGGAAGCGACGATGCGGACGATCGGCGAGAAGATATCTCCACAATGCTTGGTTCTCATTGAGACGACCGTTGCACCGGGAACAACCGAATTCGTAGCCTGGCCCATCCTGAAAAAAGCCTTCTCGATCCGTCGGATTCTCGCTGAACCTCTGCTTGCCCATAGCTTCGAGCGCGTGATGCCGGGAAAGGAATATGTCTCCAGTATTCGAGACTTTTGGCGAGTCTGTTCCGGTTGCAATGAAGAGGCCCGGGCACGGGTGGAAAAATTCTTACGGGAGGTTCTGAATACGAAAGAATATCCTCTTACCGTCATGGACCGTCCCATAGAGTCGGAGACGACGAAGATTGTTGAGAATTCCTATCGCGCCACAATTCTGGCATTCTTGAATGAGTGGAGTCTCTTTTCCGAACGAAATGGCATCGACCTGATCAAGGTGATCAAGGCCATCAAAATGCGCCCAACCCACGACAATATTATTTTCCCAGGCCCGGGCATTGGAGGTTACTGTCTGCCGAAAGATGGCGGACTCGGATATTGGGCCTATCAACACATCCTTGGTTTTGAAGACGGTGACACGGTTTTCAAGATTACTCCTGAAGCCATAGATATCAACGACACGCGCGCTCTTCACGTCGCGGAATTGGTCAGAGATTCGTTGAGGAACATGGGCAAGCACATCGCCGCGGCAGATGTTGTGCTCTGCGGTGCAAGTTACCGGCAGGATGTTGGTGATACTCGCTACAGTGGGAGCGAGCTGGTTGTCCGCAAGCTGGCAGAAATGGGTGCGGAATTGCACGTCCATGACCCGTACGTTGACCATTGGTATGAAATTGAAAGCCAGGATTCATTTCCCTCGGCGAGCCATTCTTGGAAACGGTTCTTCAGAAATCAGGAAGGTCTGAAGTCACTGCGAGTGGAAAAAGATCTTGCAAAAATCCTGAAAGGTGCAGAAGCAATCATTTTTGCAGTGCCTCATGCTCCCTATTTGTCATTGGATCCACGTGACGTTGTGAAATGGGCTGGCCAGCCTCTTGCAGTCATTGACTGTTTTGGCATTCTTGCGGACGATCAAATCCGGCAGTACCTTGCGTTGGGATGTGATGTCAAAGGATTGGGACGAGGTCACATCAAGCGACTGAAAGAAGAATTGAAGAGGGATTGAATCACTGTACGATTCACTGTTCTTCATCTATACCTTCACCTAATTCTGCATGGACAAATACCTCATCACGGGATTTTCCGGATTCGTCAGCAGGCATTTTCTGGAATTCCTGGACAAGCAAGAGGAAATCGTTGCCGTTCTGGGAATCGACCTTCACGAGCCGCCATTTGATATTAATGGTTTCCACCATCTCAAATGCGGCTTTGAGCGATTAGATCTTCTCGACAAAGAGAAAATACAGAATGCGATCTACCAATTCCAGCCCATGTACATCATTCATCTTGCCGCCTATAGCAGCGTATCGTTCAGCTGGAAGAATCCAATATTGAGCTTCCAGAACAATACGAACATCTTTCTTAATTTGGTTGAATGTGTTCGGCTCCTTCGGCTCAACACACGTATTCTGTCTGTTGGGTCATCCGAGGAATACGGTAATGTCACGGATCGAGACATGCCTCTGCGCGAAGAAATGCCATTGAAACCATTGAGCCCATATGCAGTCGCGAGGGTTTCGCAGGAGATGCTTTCGCAAGTATACGCGAATGGATTCGATGTCGATATTGTGATCACAAGGTCGTTCAATCACGTGGGCCCAGGACAGAAAGATATCTTCGTCATATCGTCATTCGCAAAGCAACTTGCGGAAGGGTCGATGAAAGGGGCCAGAAAACTCGAAGTCGTCACAGGTGATCTCAGCATTATCAGGGACTTCACCGATGTACGAGACGTGGTCAAGGCGTACTTCATGTTGCTGAAAAAGGGGAGAAAGGGAGAACTTTACAACGTATGCAGTGGCCGGGGCGTCTCACTTTCCGATATACTCAAGATCATGAGCGACTATGTAGGCGTTGAAGTCGAACGAAGAGTCGACGCCAACCTTGTGCGTCCCCAAGACAACCGAGTCATCATCGGATCGAACACGAAGATTCAGAGCGAGATTGGGTGGAAACCAGGGATTCCGCTTGAGAAAGCCGTGCAAGATGTTGTGGAAGATTGGAAGCAAAGACTACCGGACAAATGAGGATGCAGTTCAGAAGAAGCAGCAAAGTTGGGTCCTCGACCGTCGCGCCGGTCATCGTCTGTCTAGTTATGAGAGAATGCCTTTGTCGACAGTGAGTTACGCTGCAAAATCGAGAATATCGTTTAAGATTCACCTCCAACGGATTGCCCACGGGGATCCAGGAAAGGCCTTGTATTATCAAACTTTTTTTTGTAGAATCATATAAATATGGGGGGAGTGAAAAAGCTCGAGGTTGATGCTATTCCCGCACAACCTCTTTTTTTACGAAATTGGGACTTTTTATCGCAAGAGCGTGAAGAAAATCAGCACCAAACATACCACGGTGGAATCATTCTTTGTAAAGGTTCTTTCGCCTTTCAAGTTTCACGAGATCCATCCGTTCGAACTTTCTTTGGTTCCGACATTGCGTATTGGGTTATTGATTCTGTTCAATGCCTTTTCTCCGTTTACTCTTCAACTTCTTTCCCAGGACCGCTCCCAGACTGAATCTGCTGTCCGCAGTATGTCGCAAGATGAAATTGATCGCAGACTGAAGGAACTTGGCATGTCAAGAGATGAAGCGATCCAAAGAGCAAAAGAGAACGGAATCAACGTGGAAGACTACTTGCGTCGATTCCAGGCATTTGAACCCTCTTCTTCCGATACAACGTTTAGGACATCGGGCGTCTTCGATACCTCGCGATTCCGTGCCGCACGATACGATTCCCTGCGTCGGAGGTTAGTTATTCCAGTTCGTGGGTTTTCGAACAGACTGGGGGCCGACAGCCTCCTGCAACCGTTTGGATATGACGTCTTCCAGTATCCGGCATCCACATTCGAGCCTGTTCTAAACGTGGCAACTCCCCAGTCTTATGTTTTGGGACCTGGTGACGAAGTGGTCGTTTCTGTTTGGGGTGATACGAAGCTTTATTATCAGCTTGCCGTCAATAGAGAGGGAAACCTCGTCGTCCCAGAGGTTGGCCCAATTGGGGCCAACGGCTTGACAGTGCAGCAATTCCGGGAAAAGCTTTTGAAGAGGATGACACAAGCGTATTCCGGACTCAAAAGTGGCGCACCAGGAGCAAGCACCTTTCTTGATCTCTCTCTTGGTAGGCTGCGAACCATTCAAGTTTTCGTGTTGGGAGAGGTGGTCAAACCGGGTGGATTCACCATTTCCTCAATGTCGACAGCATTTCACGCAGTCTTTTTGGCCGGTGGACCGACGATTAATGGTACTCTTCGCAACATCCAAGTAATTCGGCCTGGCGAAAAAACTCCCGACATCGATCTCTACGAATATCTCGTTCGTGGCGACAGGACAAAAGATGTACGGCTGCAGGATGGGGATGTGGTACTAATAAAACCTGCCGGAAAAAGAGTTGCAGTAATAGGGAGAGTTTCTAGGCCCGCAATCTATGAAATACG
>JADGQA010000203.1 GCA_017882185.1 Bacteroidota bacterium | reverse complement strand
CCATCCCTGCCAATCATAATGTTGGCCGGCTTGATATCGCGATGGACGATGCCGCTTTCGTGTGCTTTGGAAAGTCCTTGTGCAACTTGTGTGGCAATGTCAATTGCTTTGTCGATTGGCAGCGGGCCGCGTTCGATCATCTGCTTCAGCGTTTCGCCTTCGTAGCAATCCATGACGATGAACAGTTGTCCTTCAGAAGTTTCGTCAACGTCGTGGATCGTGCAGATGTTGGGATGCTGAAGGGCTGATGCGGCTTGCGCTTCGTGGACGAAGCGAGTCTTCGCTTCTTCATCGCGGGTGAGTTCAGGTGGGAGAAATTTTAATGCGACGGTCCGCTTGAGCTTGGTGTCTTCGGCCTTGTAGACAACGCCCATGCCTCCACCGCCGAGCTTCTCAAGAATGCGGTAATGTGATATGGTTGTTCCGATCATTGCAATAGTCTTTTGTAGGCGCAGACTTCACGTCTGCGATTATTCACCCCTATCACCAATCATCAAAACGGTGTACATTCGACCCGCAAAACGGGTATTCGGCCCAATTCTCAACCATTCCCTTTCGAACCGGATTGCCCAGGACATACGCTACCTCCGTTTCAATCTCCTTTTCATTTCTTAAAACGCGATCATAGAAATCCTTTTGCCAACGCAACTCCGGGTGTTCCTTTGAGAGCCAATACCCAGTCTTCTGCTTGAATCGCATCATCGCCGCCATCGCGTCTGCTTGATCATCTTTCCCTTGCAGTATGATGTGACAATGGTCTGGCATAAAGACGTAGGCAATTACCTCGCAACGGTTTTTCTCTGCTTCCAAAAGCAGAGCTTCCTCACATTTTCTCACAATTTCCGCATCAACGAATGCCGTGGCTCTGCCGCTGACGCACGCCGTAAATGCTACCACAACGGAGCCTCTGTATGATTCAACCGGAAGACGGTGCTTTTTTTCTCTTATTGTGGCCATAGATTGTTGGCGTTATGCGCAATCTGAAGATTGCGGCTACAAAAGATCGTTGTTCCTTGTTGTCTTCGGCGCGGTAGACTATGCCCATGCCGCCCTCGCCAAGCTTCTCGAGAATCTTATAGTGTGAAATGGTCTGATCCATCATTTCTCTAACCCAATCTTCTTCAGCAACACAGTAAAGCGTGGCTCCGAGCGGAGATTATCCCATTCTGGACTTACCTTAATACCAGAAAGTCCATCGTCATGTTCTTCATATGCCCTGTCAAGCCACTCAAACACCTTTTCTTTATCTCCAAGCCCAGTGTAGACGAGGGCAAACTCGAGGGCCAAAGAATATCCTTGCTTTGAGAATTCCTGTAACTCATCAATGACTTTCAGCGCGTCGCCTCTTCTTCCGACGAGTGCGTAGGTATGTCCAAGATAACCCAGCCCGAACGGACTGTTGCCGACAAGCCCTCGTACCTTCTGAAATTCGGTAATCGCTTCATCATACATTTCCTTTTGTACATATATTGAACCGAGCCACTGGTGAGCAACCTGAAAATTCGGATCAAGTTCCAGTGTCTTTTTGTATTGGTCAATTGCTTTGTCGTACTGTCTCATAAGACGCAGTACATCTCCCACGTTGACGTTAATGATTACAGAGAGTGGATCCAGCTCCTGAGCACGTTTGACCTCCGTCATGGCTTCTTCGAAACGCCCCTGTGAGCTCAATAAGATGTTATACCAATGATGAGTAGTCGGGAAATTTGGATTCAGTTCTATTGCTCGCTTGAATTCTCTCTCACCACTAGCCCAATCCCAATCGTAGCTATATCTTATGAAACCAAGTGTGGTGTGAGCTTCCGCTAGTGTCTCGTCAATCTCTAACGCCTTTTTTGCTGCTGCTTCTGCCTTGGGAATGAATTCCTTTGGAGAAACTCCTGCATACTGAGGCAGCACGGCATAGGCTTGAGATAATCCTGCATACGCGAGAGCATAGGCTGGATCTTTGTCAATGGCTTGATTGAAATAGTCGACTGCCTTTTTCAAATCATCGGCTCTTCGCTTATTCCAATAGAAACGACCTTTGAGGTAGAGTTGATAGGATTCAGTGTTTTCTGTGTAGTGCTTTGTCAGTTTCTTTGTTTCCTCGCCCGCCAATTTCAGGCTCAGCTTCCCCGAAATCTCTCTTGATATTTCCTCTTGGAGAGCGATGATGTCAGAAAGCTTTCTATTGTACTGTTCTCCCCAGAGGTTACTGTTCTTGCCGACATCGATGAGTTCCGTGCTAATGACAAGATTATCGCCGCGTTGCATCACTCTTCCTGTAAGCACAGCTTTTACGTTTAGCTCCTTGCCGACGGATTGGGGGTCTGTTTCCTTTCCCTTGAATCGCAAGACTGAACTCCGAGACATCACAGTGAGGTTAGACAATTGCGAGAGGCTGTTGATAAGACTTTCTGTAATGCCGTCGGTAAGGTATTCTGTATTAGGGTCATCTCCGGCATTCACGAAGGGCAATATAGCGATCGAGTCGATTGGTTTCGGAGTACTGAAAAAGAGGAAATAGCTAACGATGACTACAGCGATACCAATGACGATGCCTCCAAGAAGAATCCATCGAGGTTTTCTTGCGACCTGTTTCATCAATTGCCCTTCTGGATGGACTACTTCTCGGTCTATCTGCGTCGTCCGCGAGACTCTCGTTGTCTGCTTTTTCAATCTTCGCAAGTCGATCACCATGTCGTGGACCGTCTGGTATCGATCTTCGGGGTCCTTCTCGAGCGCTCTGTTGAGAATGTGAACAAGCTCGGACGAGATTTCGGGTATGTGCTTCTGTATCGGCGTTGGTTCCTCATTCACGATGGAATACACCATTGCCGCCTCGTGCTCACCTCGGAACGGCATATGACCTGTCAGCATCTCATAGAGCACCACGCCGAACGAAAAAATATCGCTTCTTGCGTCAACTTCTCCTCCCTGTATCTGCTCCGGAGCCATATATGCCAGAGTACCCACCGTGCTCGAGGTCTTGGTGAGTCTCAACGATCCCTTGAGCTTCGCTAGACCAAAGTCCATCACCTTGATCTGGTTCTTCGAGTTGACCATGATATTGTCGGTCTTGATGTCCCGGTGGACGATTCCTTTGGTATGAGCTTCCTGGAGTGCATCACCAATCTGGATCGCATACGAAATTGCGGATTGAGGATTAGGGATTGCGGATTGGATGATCTCACGGAGGGATTTCCCGTCGACGAATTCCATCACGATGAACTGTTGCCCGTCGGACTTCTCGATGGCGTGGACTGTGCAAATGTTCGGATGATTTAGGAGTGCAGCAGCTCGTGCTTCCTGCAGAAATCGAGCCTGTTCAGACTCATTCGCCGTGATGTGATGAGGCAGGAACTTGAGCGCAACGTCACGGTCGAGCTCGATGTCGTGGGCCTTATACACAACGCCCATGCCACCCTCTCCAAGCTTCTCAAGGATCTTATAGTGGGATATGGTTGTTCCGATCATAGATCTATAAGTTCAGGTCCCGACATAAAGCAGTCGGGATTCGCAAAATTACTGCCACTCGTTGAAAATCACTCGCGGGAAATTTTGGAATCTGGCCGATCACCATCGATCGCCCCTAGCAGTCTGGAGTGAGGTATGAAGATTCGAAGCATTGTTCCTCCACTGGCTGGTAAAACTTGTGAAGGAATCCGGGAAATGCTTCGATCAGAGGTGCAACAACTGATGCAAACTTACGGATTCACCGACCTAGAGTCAATTGAGAGCGCTGCAACATACGTGCAGAATTAGAATCCAGAACAGAATCTCAACTTATTTGCCAGTTTTGGGAATTCATTTTTGCCTGTCTCAAAAACAGGGTGCTTGTCATTGCGAGGCGTCCTGAGCGAAGTCGAAGGATGCCGAAGTTACGCTCTCTGAATCCCGCAATGAAGCGGAATCGGGAAGCGGGACAATCTCGTATTTCCTGTCGCATTGTGAGATCAGATTGCTTCGCTCCGCTCGTAATGACTCCGTCTGGGGTTTTTGAAATGCCTTCTCATTGAATTCGGTAAGAAATCGACGTAAGTTCATTCGTCAGCGAGTATCCCATTCGATGTTGTTGACACGAACGTTGAACTTGAGAGATTGAAGACAGGAGGTCTGTGAACCCATGAGCGTCAGCAAATTAGCAAGCTCGATCGCGGAATCACCGACGCTGAAGCTGAACGAAGAAGCTGCAAAGCTTCGCGAGAAAGGCGAGGCGGTCATTCACCTCGGCGCAGGCGAACCGAAAAACAAAGCCCCCATCAGCGCCATTCTTGGCGCTGCAGCCCGACTGAACACCGGTGACATTAAGTACACTCCCACCGACGGCATCTCGTCGCTGAAGAAAGCAGTTGTCCGCTACACGGAGGAAAATTACGACAGGATCGTCGGAACCGACAATGTGATCATCTCCCAGGGCGCCAAGCAGGCGTTGTTCAACTTGCTCTACACGCTCGTTAATCCACAGGATGAAGTAATCGTACTCGCTCCCTACTGGGTCAGTTATCCCGAGATGATCAAGATGGTCTATGGAATCCCGGTGATCGTTACCCCCGATGATGGCAAATTCCTTCCCGCTATGAAGGACATCGAGGAGGCAGTGAGCTCCTATACAAGAGCAATCATCGTCAACAGCCCCAACAATCCATCCGGCGCTATCTACCCACCTGAGCTTATTCAGCAGATCGTCGAGTTTTGTGAGAAGAAGGGCATCTATCTGATCATGGATGATATCTACCACAAACTCGTGTTTGACGGCAAGTCGTGCGCATCCGCCTATAAATTCACAAAAAAGGATATTGAGTCGACGAAGGTCATCGTCATCAATGGGATCTCGAAGTTATACGGCATGACCGGATTCAGAATCGGATGGGTCATCGCACCCAAACAAATCGTTGAAGTGATGACGAACGTCCAGGCGCAGACATCGTCGTGTACTTCGGTGTTGCTGCAGGCCGCGGCCGAGGGGGCGCTCACAGGCCTTCAAAGTGCCATCGAAACGCTTCGGCTGACGCTGGAGAATAATCGTAACGTGATGATGCAGCAACTCAGGGCCTTTAATGGCATCAAGATCATTCCTCCCGACGGAACCTATTATTGCTTCCCTGATTTCAGGGCATACAATAAGAATTCGGTCGAACTCTCGAAATTCCTTCTCAAAAAAGCTCTCGTCGTGACAGTCCCGGGAAAAGAATTCGGTATGGAAGGGCATTTGCGTCTGAGTTACGCTACGACGGTCAAAGATGTCACACAGGGGGTAGAACGAATCAAATGGGCACTCGATCCGACTTCCCCGAACGAGATCTATATTGGCGAACGAAAACTGGTGCGAGACTGGCTATGAACAACATACTCGACATCAAGACTCCCGCTCAGAACGAAGCTCAGTCACTGAAAAGCGACTACGGTCTGGATAATATTGGGCTCGCAAACCTGAGGATGGCATACTGGAATCTCCCGACGGAAGCGCTCTACGAAGAAATTACGTTCCGGAGAGAAGCTCGCATTACCAAACTCGGACCGATCGTTGCCTATACGGGCAAGCATACCGCACGCGCGGCTAGCGACAAGTATATCGTGAAAGAACCTACGACGGAGGAACATATCTGGTGGGGCGAATACAATCGTCCTTTCAGTCGGGAAAAGTTCAACGACCTTTTCAATCGTATGCAAGGATACCTGCAGGGAAAGGACGTATTCGTCCAAGACTGTTTCGCGGGGGCCGATCCCAACTACAGAATGCCTATCCGGATCATTACGGAACTTGCGTGGCACGCCCACTTTGCGAGGAATATGTTCGTTCTTCCGACCACAAACGAGGAATACCGAAGGCATACGCCGGAGTTTACGGTCCTCTGTCTCCCTTCCTTCAAAGGCATCCCGACAATCGATGGAACAGGCAGTAATACCTTCATCGTACTGAACTTTGATCAACGACTTTGCATTATCGGCAATACTGCGTACGCGGGCGAAATCAAGAAGTCAGTCTTCACGATTCTCAATTATCTCCTCCCGCTCGAGGGCGTAATGCCGATGCACAGCTCGGCAAACATCGGCAAGAACAATGATGCCGCCATTTTCTTTGGACTTTCGGGAACCGGTAAGACGACGCTGTCGGCAGATCCCAAGCGCGGTCTCATTGGCGATGACGAACACGGCTGGAGCGACGAGGGAGTCTTCAATTTTGAAGGTGGATGCTATGCGAAAGTAATCCGCCTCTCTCCTTCCGCTGAGCCCCAGATTTATGCAACAACACGGCGATTCGGGACAATACTCGAGAACGTTCCGTTCGATCCCGTGACACGCATGATCGATCTCGATGACGAGTCGATCACAGAAAATACGCGGGCTTCCTATCCGTTGGATTACATCGAAAACGCGGTGCCCTCGAAAATGGGGGGCCATCCAAAAAACATCATCTTCCTGACGTGCGATGCGTCGGGTGTTATGCCGCCGATTGCAAAGCTTTCACCAGAACAGGCGATGTACCAGTTCATTTCGGGATATACGTCCAAGATAGCCGGAACGGAAGTTGGACTT
>JADGQA010000202.1 GCA_017882185.1 Bacteroidota bacterium | reverse complement strand
GGTATTACCCACCTCTGATGATTTTGATAGTACTGCGCTTGGTATGCAGTGGGGTTGGAATCACAATCCGGATTCGAACAACTGGTCGCTGACGGAGAATCCGGGATATTTGAGGCTTAAGACTGCCAAAGTTGTGTCTGCTTTACCAGACGCCCGCAACACTCTTACGCAAAGAATGTTTGCCTACTATTCCCGGTCTTTACCAACAACTGCTACCGTCAAATTGGAACTTACCTACTTGCTAGAGGGCGATGTAGCGGGCCTAGCAGTTTTTCAGAATCCATATGCATTCATCGGGGTTCGGAAAACGAATGGCGTCGACTTTGTCGTAATGGTAAACAACGGAATCACCGTCGATTCTGCCCTGGCGGTTACACCAACGTATCTAAGGGCATACGCCTATTATGGCGCAAGCCGTGCCTCGTTCGCATACAGCTTTGATAATGAGACGTACACAAAACTTGGCAATGATCTCTCGATGCAATTCAATCTTTCTGTCTTCACCGGTAACAAATTTTGCCTTTTCAATTATGCAACAAAAGCTGCGGGCGGATATGTCGATTTCGATTGGTTCAGAACACACGCAGGGATTCCCATGGGGGTAGCCCCTCGCGGAGACATTCCCGCCAACTCTGGTCCCCGCGACTCTTTTTTGGGACAGAATTATCCGAATCCGTTTAATCCAACAACGCAGATCGAATACTCAATTCCACGGGCGAGCAATGTTTCGCTGATGGTGTACAATCTTCTCGGTCAGGTGGTAGCGACTTTGTTTGATGGCGCTCGTGACGCGGGAATCTACAGTGCAACATTTGATGGAAGCAGCTATGCGAGCGGGGCTTATTTCTATCGCCTGCGAGCCGCCAAGATGAATGCCGGAGATACGCGCGATTACGTTGAGACAAAGAAACTGATTCTCATGAAATAGCCTATTCACAAGAGTGAGGAAGAAATGAAAACAATTTGTGAAGAACTCGTTCTTTTCCTGCTGTTGACATGCTTTGTGCACGGACAGTCGGTGTCCTTTCAAACCTACACAAACCCCGTGATTCCCGGCGATCATCCAGACTGCACAATATCAAAAGTCGGCAATGATTACTACACAACCGGTTCCTCGTTCAATGTAACGCCGGTAATCTATCACTCCACCGATCTGGTTCACTGGGAGGCTATTGCTCAGCCGGTAAGCGCATCGTGGTCGGGTTATGGTGATTCACCAGGAGGTGGCTGCTGGGGAGGTCACATTGTGTACTGCAAAGGGAAGTATTGGGATTACTTTTCGCGTGCAAACACGATGTATTTTGTAACTGCTGATATACCTAGCGGGCCGTGGAGTCTGCCTACCAAAGTGAATAACCCTTCGCAACTTCCGTATGGCTTGGGTTACGACAATTCAATCTTTATTGACGACGATGGCAAATGGTATTTGGTAGTGAAAAACGGACAGCCCAATAATGGAATCGTTGAATTGGGAGTTGATGGGCAGCCTACAGGTACCGTATATGATTTGAAGTGGTTGAATCCGAATCCTTATCCGTATAGTTGGGCGGAAGGTCCTGTGATGTGGAAATTCAACGGCTACTATTACTACTCATTTGCGCGCGATTTGGCCGGAGGGCAGAAGGTCATGAGAAGCCAAACACTCACTGCCGATTCTGCTTCCTGGCAAATGCTTGGAGATTTCTTCAACATAAATGATCCCCAGGTATCGGGCTCACTGTTTACAAGTCCCAATCATAGCTCGAACGTAGTCACGCTTGATGACAGTACTTTTTGGGTTATACATCCCCTCTACGCAAAAGGTGAATGGAAAGGACAGGGGCGACAAGGTCTGCTCAACCAGGTTCGCTATGATTCAAATGGGAAACCCACTGCTGATTATCCAGTGAACAAATCTTTTATTGCTCCTCATCTTCCAAGTAGCGGTATACCGTGGATGGTGCCAAAATCTGATTTCTTTGCTACTGACAACCTGAACCCTGAATGGTCTCATTTGGGCTATACACCTGACAATTTGTATTCCCTCGTCGACCGACGGGGCTGGCTACATCTGTCGCCTAAGAGCGGAAAAATGAACACTGTGACAAAAAACGACGGTGAACACAATTACTCGCTGATTACCCGGCTCGATTTCGACGCAAAGGGAACAAGCGATGAGGCCGGGCTTCTAATACTGAGGGGAGATGAAAAATCAAATGTGAAACTATACAGTTCCATTGACTCAGCCGGTCTTAAAACCATATTCTTTAGTTTCGACAACAGCGAATATAAGGCTGAGAATACGGTGGGGGATACCGTGTGGCTCAAGATTATCAGGGTCGACCACGGCATCAGCGGCTATTTCAGCAATAATGGTTTTAACTGGACACAGGTTGGGCAAAGTTTCACTATCTCCTCGATAGATTCGTACTCGGACTTTTCAACGTTTACAGGTACACGTCAAGGTTTGTATGTCCTGAACAGTGCCGCTTACTTTGATCTCTATATTTATCGTGATGCATATACACCGATATTTGCTAAATGCCCTGCGAACCAGTACGGCACCACAGTTGCCAGCGGAACCCCGGGCGCGTTGGATAATATCCACGATGGTGACAGGGCATTATATGCTGGCGTGGAATTTGGAAACACGGAATACCTCAAATCAGCTGATTCCGTGGTTATTACTGCTTCGTGTGCGTCTGCTGGTGGCGTTGTTGAAGTGTGGATCGATTCACTCGATACGGGTGAGAAAATCGGGGAATGCACCATCAGCAACACCGGAAGCTGGAGCACGTTCGCATCGTTTGGCGCCCATCTTGCGTTTTCTGTCGGGGGCAATTATGATGTCTACTTGAAATTCAAGGGTGCAGGAACCGACAAACTCTTCATGCTTCGGTCGCTGGTCTTCATAAACAAAGCTCATCCTGAAACATCCGTCGGTGAATTGCGGTCCGGACAGCTTCCCTACCGTTTCGAGCTGGAACAGAACTATCCGAACCCTTTCAATCCCACTACCGCGATCAATTATCAGGTGGCAGTGACAAGTCGTATCAGTCTCAGGGTGTTTAATCTTCTTGGACAAAACGTGGGAACGTTGGTTGACGGCATTTTCCAGCCGGGAACCTATAAGGCGATTTTCAACGGAACAGGATTGCCAAGCAGCACATACTTTTGTCAAATGAATGCACGTAATCGGGATGGGGTTGAACTTACTTCGATTGTAAGAAAAATGTTGCTTGTGAGATAACATCATCCGCAAGAACGACTCATATTGAGGACCCAAGAATGAGAAATAAAATTCGTCTGGCAATGGTGATGCTGTTGTTCGTTCCCTTCCTGGGGGTGGGGCAAACTCAGAAGCTTTCAACGGATTCATGGGTTGACTGCGCTTCCGGCCAATACGATATTCGTCCCAACATCATCTACGCGACGGCAAACAACACGGCATTGAAACTTGACCTGTACTTGCCAAAGAACAGGGCAATTCCACTGCCAACACTCATCTTTTTCCACGGGGGCGGATGGGTGGCCGGTCAAAAAGAGCAAGACGTCCTTCATCTGCTTCCGTATCTGTCTCTCGGGTGGGCTGTGATCAATGTCGAGTACCGATTGGCCAGCAATTCGCCGGTACCCGCGGCCGTGGAAGATTGCAGGTGCGCGCTTCGCTGGGTCGAGTCTCGCGCGAAAGTCTTTAACTTCGACACTTCGAGAATAGTACTGACAGGCGGATCGGCGGGAGGACATCTTGCGTTGATAACCGGAATGCTTCCTGCAAACTCCATTTTCGATCGTCAGTGCCCAACGAACGATAGCATCCGCTGGAACAGCGGAACTGAGCCTTCCGTGAAAGTTGCCGCCATTGTTAATTGGTTTGGAATTACCGATGTTGAAGAGCTTCTCGATGGGCCGAATGCCAAACACTATGCCATAGAATGGTTTGGCAGCATGAACAACCGGAACGAGCTTGCCAAAGAGCTTTCTCCTCTTTCCTATGTTCGACCAGGGCTTCCGGCTATAATTACGATCCACGGGGATAGAGACAATATTGTTCCATATTCGCAGGCGGTACGCTTGCATGCAGCATTGGACAAAGTCGGAGTAGGGAACCAACTTGTGACTATTCACAACGGCGGGCACGACGGATTCAGTCAAGAAGAATTGGCAGATAGCTTTAACACGATACGGGAGTTCCTTCGCAAGAATCATCTTCTGACAAAAGAGCCTTCAAGATGAAAAGAACGATCTATGTCATTGTTCTGATGAGCGTAATGACAGGCAACCTGTTGTCTGAAGGGAACTCACAAACAGTTTCGGATACTCTTTTGCGTCCGATTCAATTGACGTCAGAACAGGATCTTGAGAGGCTGATGAACCTGCTGCATATAACCTCGCTTCGACCGGGCCCGTCAGGGAATCCCAACGCGCCGAATGCGGCAAACTCGGATGAGTCCAAAGCGAATCCATATCCTGACCTTCCTGATCCGTTGACGTTGAACGACGGTCGCAAAGTCACGATGGCTGAGATGTGGTGGAAGCTGCGCCGTCCTGAAATTAAAGAATATTTTGACAGAGAGATTTATGGAAGGGTGCCCAACGATGTACCAAAAGTAACGTGGGAGGTTGTGGGCACCTCCAGAGATACAACTGCAGGCACTCCGGCGATTACGAAGAAGCTCCTGGGGCACATCGATAATTCATCGTATCCTCTCATACAAGTGGACATAGATTTGGCACTGACGGTGCCCGCAAATGCCAAAGGTCCGGTTCCAGTCATGATGGAATTTGGATTTCGATTTCCTCCCGGATTCAAGATGACCGACCAGATGAAGAGATTTGTTGATTCCATGTCCAACTGGCAGAAATTGGTATTGTCAAAGGGATGGGGATATGCCATCGTGATTCCTACAAGCTACCAGGAAGATAATGGCAAGGGTCTAACAAGCGGGATTATCGGCCTTGTGAACAAGGGTCAGCCGCGCAAAGTAGACGAGTGGGGCACGTTACGTGCGTGGGCGTGGGGCGCAAGCAGGGCGCTGGACTATCTGGAGACTGATCAGTTGGTTGACAGCAAGAAAGTAGGTATCGAGGGTCTTTCGAGATACGGAAAAGCGGCGTTGGTGACCATGGCGAATGACGAGAGATTTGCTATTGCTTTTGTGGGTTCCTCGGGCCAAGGGGGTGCAAAATTACTTCGCCGGAATTTTGGGGAGCAAGTAGAGAATCTCGCTTCGAGCGGGGGATACCACTGGATGGCCGGCAATTTCTTGAAATATGCCGGTCCTCTTACTTCAAAAGATCTGCCGGTAGATGCTCATGAGCTCATTGCCATGTGCGCGCCACGTCCAGTTTTCATCAGCTGCGGCTCGCCAAAGGTAGAAGGAAACTGGGTTGACGACAGGGGACAATTTATGGCGGCGGTTGCGGGATTCTGCAGGGCAAAGCGCTGGCATTTCAGCTGATTAGGAATGCAGGTCGAGCGGGAGAAGCGTTTGTCCTTGGTTCCTTCCCATAAAACACAAGAGCCAACCCCTTTCTGATCCCAAAATGACAAAAGTTAGAGCCCCGAAGGGGGAACTGACTTTTCCGTCATTTTGAGGATCCCGACGCATTTTGTCGGGAGCTGATCTGTAGAAATTCTGTTCCACTGCAAAAACAAAAAAAGCCAACTCATTTCTGAGTTAGCCTTTCCCATTCATACTTCTACAATCTCCATTCTGCATTTCCCGATCTGCCTCTCCTCATTCAACATTCTACAATCGTTAATTCCTGATCCGGCATTTGTCATTCTTCAATCTACATTCCGCAATCTGCATTTCTTAGTGCCCCCAACCGGGTCAGCACGGCAATGAACAACCTCGACCTCGAACTATACGCCTTAATCGAGCTTTGACCGTCCCTTTCAATTCGCCGTTATTCATCAGATAAAATATTCACAGGAAGCTTGCGAACAAGGCTTTCGCTTTCACTCTCTGCGGAAAACCGGGTTTGCCAACTGCTGCAGTTCCGAACAGGATATTTTCACCATCATCTGCGAATATCCACTGAATTGAGCGCTACCGCCAAGCCCATCCTGCCATTTTCTTGACCTTCTTCCCCAGCTCATTCGTAGTTGAGCCGCGCTGATATCAAGCATCCGTCCGAGAGGTCAACCTTGAATGACAAAGATCTGGTCACAGGACAGAATAAAGTGCGAAGAAGCCACTATTTTTTCAGGCTGTGTTTACTCTCAGGCACAAGAGTGTATGTCTACTGCACACGAGGGAGATCAGAACACTCTCCCAGCGACAGGTTCCCAATGGACAGGGAAAACAGAATACTAGCGCAATTTGTCTTCTCTAGTTCCAAGATGCCTTCTCGAAGCATGATTGTGGAAAGATGCCAGGTTCGCGTGCCGATTGCTCCCACTTGACAAACATCCGAAAAATGGTTTACTTACTCGAGTTAGTGAGTGTGGAAACGACAGGAACGGTAAAGACCGGAACTCTCAAGTGGCGAAGCACATCACACACCAGGACATCGCGAAAAAGCTGGGCGTCACACGAGTCACAGTCTCCAAGGCGCTCAATAATTATTCCGATATCTCAGAGTCTAT
>JADGQA010000201.1 GCA_017882185.1 Bacteroidota bacterium | reverse complement strand
GTGAAGGAGTATTCGTGCGGTGAGCTCGCTGTACCTGAACCGCTGACAAAACCGATTTTGGACCAATTTCGAATCTCGAAATTCGAATTGCCAATTTGGCGTCGTTCGATTTCAAAACCCTCATTATTCACTTCGGTGGCAGTTGACCATTGCAGTTCAACTGCATTTTGTCTTGACGAAGCGCTGAACGATGTAAGCTCGACGGGTAATACGCCATTGCTTCCAATTCTTGAAGCGTAAATATCATAGCTTGTTGCTACATTATAAATTTCCATCCACGCAATTATTGCACCCCCACTCCCATCGCTGACAAGTTGAGGATATGGTTTGTCGGCGTTGTGTGCTGTATGTATGAAAACTGCAACTCCGTCTGTTGTCCATAAAATCGTTCCACTTGAATTTATCCTCTGTGCGTAAACATCATAATTCGTATTGCGGTAGTCTTCCCACGTAATTATTGCGCCGCCGCTACCGTCACTTGTAATTTGAGCAACGTCCTGAAAATTTGCATCTACGCATATTGGTGTCCCGTTCGCACCCCATTGACCTACGCCACTTGAATTTATCTTCTGTGCGTAAATATCATAGCTTGATCCATCGCGAATGTCTTCCCACGTAATTATTGCACCGCTACCGCCGTCACTGATAAGTTGAGGAAATCTTTGGTCGTTTGCCGCTTTGCAAATTGATACTCCATTGGCTGCCCAGAGAGTATCACCAGTTGCATTTATCCTCTGTGCGTAAATATCATAATTTGTTCCACTGCGATTGTCGGACCACGTAATTATTGCACCACTACTACCGTCACTGATAAGTTGAGGAAATCTCTGGTCGTTTGCCGCGGTGCAAATTGCTACCCCATTGGCCGCCCATCCGGAATGAATTGATCCATTGGCATCTATCCTCTGTGCGTAAACATCGTAGTATGTTCCACCGCGAAGATCCATCCACGTAATTATTGCCCCTCCACTTCCATCACTGGTAATTTGAGGAACAGTTTGCTCTCCTGCCGCTGCGCAAATTGCTACGCCATTGGTCGCCCATCCGGAATGAATTGTTCCATCGGCATCTATCCTCTGTGCGTAGATATCAACTGCAGGGTAAGTACCCCAGTTTTCCCAAGTAATTATTGCGCCTCCACTCCCATCACTGACAATTTGAGGAGCTTGTTGAACTATTGTTGCGGTGGAGAGTGCTACGCCATTGGCTGCCCATCCGGCATGAATCGTTCCATCGGCATCTATTCGTTGTGCGTAAATATTATAGTTACTACTTCCACCGCCTGGCCATGTAATTATTGCGCCTCCACTTCCATCGCTGACAAGCTGAGGACGAATCTGCTCTCCCGCCTGTGTGGAAATTGCCACTCCACCGGAAGTCCAGCCGGTATGAATTGTTCCACCGGCGTCTATCCTCTGTGCGTAAATATCAGAATTCCCATTGCGACCGTCTTCCCATGTAATTACAGCACCTCCAAACCCATCGCGGGTAATTTTGGGATACATTTGGGTGCTTGTTGCCGCGGTGATTGCATTATTTACTGTCGGGTCGGCCGACCATTGGGCATTCACACTATTGCAGAACAAGCAAAATGCAATTGTCGACACGGTGAAGATGGGAATTCGGATTCTCACGATTTGTCCTCCTGTCGTGCGTGATGGATGGTTGACTGAGCCGAAACGCGATCATTCTTTATCCCTGCAAACACGAACACGGAACAAGAAATTACGCGAGCGAACGAGACAGCGAAAAATTTTCCCTACGCTGAGTGGGAGGTCGGTTCAAATTACGAAGGCAGTGTTGACACTTCTTTCAACGCTCTTTGAAGGCGAGATAGGAGGCCTAAAAGAGTCTTCAAAATGCTTCTCTGTTTAAGATACAGTTCAACATGGACATTCGCAAATTTGGGAAAAGATGGAAAAACACAGAGATCACAATATCCGTGAACATTCCCGATTTTGAGGATTGAGTGGCCGCTTTCGTTGAAAAATGGCCATTTCCTCCATTAAGCCTTATTTCAGCAGCAAGAGTCGTGCTGTAAAGGAGGAGGATTAGCAGGACTGATCTGGACCAATCCTTCGACTCTGCCGATAGAAATCATCGGCATCGCTCAGGACGGTTGGGATGAACGCGAAGAACGCCACGCTTTTAGCTCGGATCCCGATCAAGAGACAATTGGGTTGACTGCACACATCGCGGTCACTTTACGAGCACCAGCTTCCTTGTTGCCAAAAATCCCTGAGTTTCAATATGAGCGTAATAGATGCCGCTGCTCAACGCGGAGGCGTTCCATCCCGTGTGTACTGGCCCGGAACCTCTGCTCGTTGACAAGATCTGCCACCGTCCGTCCGACCAAGTCTTAGACCGCCAATTGCAGAATCGACAATCGAATCAATCATCAGGAAACCTCATTTGTGAGCTTCTGTCCATTCTCAATTCTGCCAATTCTCAAACTTGGAGATTGTCTTTCGACTTTCGGTTCTCTATTTTTCATTTGTACGTATTTTCCTCCCCATCACTTGCAGTCTTAAGCGGGCAACATCATACGACCCGCCCACGATTGTTCACATAGGTCGTTCCTCTTGGGGGACACATGACATCACAGTCACGTTGATCAGGCACCAATCGACTCACGCAACCACCTTCCGATACATGCACTACTCTTTCAATTTCAGGGGAAATCATCATGAACAGAATAAAGAAGGCGACGTATGATTCGTAAGTATTTCCTTGCTTGGTTTGGCATCGTCATCCTTGCCATTATCAACGGTACGATACGAGAATTGACGTATAAACCGTTCGTTGGGGATTTGGCCGCACACCAGATCTCAACCGTCACCCTCCTCATTCTGTTTGCTGTCTACGTCTGGGCGATAGGTGAAAAATGGAAAATTGAATCAGCCAAAGAAGCGTGGACCATCGGCCTCGTGTGGCTCGTGATAAGGTGGTTTTTGAATTCCTCTTCGGACACGTTGTCGATGGAAAATCTTGGCCGGCGTTGTTCTGCGACTATGATATTCTCGCGGGGCGTGTATGGGTGCTCATTCTGGTTGCCGCACTCGTCGGACCGTATTGTTCGGATCAATTGAACAGTAAGGACCATCCCACAATTGGTCAGACATAAATTGTGAACTATCTGATTTGATTCATACAGACAGCGTAAAGAAGAAACGGAATTGAAAACCGATTACACCATGTTCCTCTGCTTTTTTCTGGCAAGCCTCATGATCCGGACTGGCTACGAACTCCTGAAAAAAGCCGGCAAGGTAAATCCGGAAAGCAAAATTCTTTTCGCGGTAATTCTCACGGACATGATTATTCTGTGGACAAGTTGGTTCGGGATGTGTCCCCTGGATCCGCTTGTTATTGTGCTGCCCGAATTTGTCAGGATTGTGGGGTTGGCCTTGGTTCTGATAGGACTTGCGCTGGCAATCGGGGCTCTCGTTCAACTCGGTGGCGTTGAGAACATCGATCACCTGGTAACCGCCGGTTTGTTTGCTCTTACCCGTCACCCGATGTACCTCGGTTTCATCCTTTGGATTGTCGGTTGGTCGATGTACCACGCCGCTGGAGCCAGTCTTATTGCAGGATGTGTCGGCATCGTGAACATACTTTTCTGGCGCCATCTCGAGGAAGAAAAATTGTCGGCGAACTACGGGGAAACATACAAGCAGTATCAAACGAAGACATCGTTCTGATCTGATCGCAAAATTCTAGGGGGGTCTATCTCATGAAATACGTTTTCTTTTTCATCATCTGCATTCACGCGCTCATTCACCTGCTCGGATTCGTTAAAGCGTATGATCTTGCCGAAGTCAGCCAGCTGACACAGAATATTTCCAAACGGGCCGGTGTCGCGTGGCTTGTCGCCGCACTGTTGTTCGCCGCGGGGGCGATCCTGTATCTCCTCGACCGGGAATACTGGTGGATGGTGGGCATACCGGCGATTCTCATATCACAGACGATGATTTTTCTTGCCTGGAGCGATGCAAAGTTTGGCACGATCGCGACCGTCATCATCCTGGTGCCCCTTGTCATGTCCATTGCCAATGCGCTGCCGGGAAGCTTTCGCAATATGTACAGGATGGAGGCACAACGTGGATTGAGTCGGCTTTCTGGAATGCCTCTTGTCTCCGAGGACGACATCAGACATTTGCCCGGCCCTGTCCAGAAGTATCTCCGATATGCCGGAGTCCTGAACAAACCAAAAGTCCAGAATTTCCGGGCCAAGTTCACGGGTCAAATACGACGCACGCTGAAAAGCGGATGGATGGATTTTACATCGCAACAATACAATTTCATGGACAAACCGACGAGGGTCTTCCTCGTTGAATCCAGCATGTTCGGCGTTCCGTTTGACGGTCTGCATTGTTACGTCGATTCAAACGCGATCATGCAAATCAAAGTAGCCTCGTTGTTCAGGGTAGTCGATGCAGAAGGTCCGACGATGACCAAAGGTGAAACGGTGACGCTCTTCAACGATATGTGTGTGATGGCGCCGGCGGCCCTGATCGATACCTCGATTCATTGGGAATCGATCGATTCCCTCACCACAAAGGCAACGTATTCAAACAAAGGTTTCACGATATCCGCGACGCTCTATTTCGACAAGGAAGGAGCGTTAATCGATTTTAGTTCCGACGACCGGTACCTGTCGGCAGACGGCATCACGTACAAACGCTACCGATGGTCTACGCCAATGAAGAACTACAAAGACTTTGGTGGACGAAGGGTTGCAACCCAGGCAGAGTTGATTTGGGATACGCCGGGGGGAAAATTCGTCTATGGCAAATTCGACCTCTTGGAAATAGAATACAATTGTTGGGAGTACAAATAGAACAACTTGTTTTTTCGCTGCAAGCGCGTCGGATCACCCGTCGCGCGTACTACTCAATCACATTCACAAGGAAGGTATCAAAAATGAAGACACGCACAGTGGTTATGAGTCTCATCATCGCTGCATCGATCCTTTCCCTCACGGGCTGCGCAACGGGCGGAACGTTTGTCTCGGGTCACATGACGGAAGTTCAGCTCCAGAAAAACAACTTCAAAATCGTCGCGCGGGATCTTTCGGGTGAAGCACAGGCAGGATATCTGTTCGGAAGTTCATTCTCTGTTGGGATGGCCACGAACACCTTCGCGCTGGTACGTGTTTCCGGCACGGGCCAATTGTACAAGGAGGCCCTCCAGAATCTTTGGAAGAGCTATGAAGCGGCCAACGGGCCGGTGGAAGGCAAAAAGATTGCTCTTGTCAATGTCCGCTACGACGCGGAAGCGCTGAACTTGTTCATCTATACACAGCCGAAGATCGTCGTTCGTGCAGATGTGATAGAATTCACTGAGTAAGTTCGTTTGAAGCATCAAGATGCTTGCCCGATACGCCCGGCGCGCGAACTACGCCGGGCGGGTTCGGTTGGGAACGTAACACCGTGAACACTAATGAACATACAGGTGTGAAGCGTATGGACGTGCAAGTCCTATCGTATCAAGGGAAGGTGTATGTTGCCAGTTGCTCACCTTGCACGATCTTCATGAGTTCGCGTGATATTATTGAGTTGTTGGCGCTCGGAGGAGAACACGAAACAAATCTCTTCATGTTGAAGGAAACCGATTTTGATGCTGCGTTTTATGACCTGAAAAGCGGACTGGCAGGGGAGATCGTCCAGAAGTTTTCAAATTACCTTGTGCGGGCTGTTATCGTAGGCTCATTTCAATCCGTTCGGAGCAAACGGTTTCGGGAATTCATGGCCGAATCGAACAAGGGAAACCAGTTGAGATTCATGCAAGAAAAGGACGCAGCGCTGCAATGGTTGATTCAATAAAAGTGCATCGGTAGGAATTCTGTTGTACACTTGAAACAATTGAAAGAAACAGCCGAACAAATATGATTACTTCTCATGGAGTTACAATCACATGAATGCAAAACCTGCGGTCGCTATCTTCCTTGGAGTGTGCATCGTTCTGGCAGGACTCCTCCTTGCCCAGCTCATATCGCCTATCGTCAGCGGTGCGATTTTTGCAGTTGCATTAGTACTCTTCGGGAGTCTTTCAAAAGGATTTAGGAAGAAATGATCGATGGTGCTCTCATACGCTCTTTCCACCTTCAACGAAACTCATTAACGGATAGAATCTCGCCATGAACCTCGCCGCCTTACTTATTCTGTTTCTATCGTTTGGTCAACAGGTACCCTCATTCAACACATTTCTCATGCGCCTCAGGCTTCTACCGATCCCCCAACGATCTGCGGCTGTTGAAGAACTTCTGGGATCATCGCGGGCCACGCCGCTTGTCGAAAACGGAAGTCTTGCACATTTTGTCTGGTTTGGGAAGGCGAACACCGTCGTCCTTAATGGCGATCTCCAAAGGGGATGGTCGTCCCCGGATACGCTGGAGAGCATTCCGTGCGGCGATTTTTCCTTCTTCTATCGCTCGTACATGGTTCCCCCCGATACGCGTGTCGACTACCAATTCATTGTGGATGGCAAGACGGGGACCGATCCGCGGAATCCCCGTGTTACTCCAAGCGGGTACGGTCCTCACTCCGAGCTCGCCATGCCCGGCTTTGTTTCAAATCCCGTTCTCAAGAACAGACC
>JADGQA010000200.1 GCA_017882185.1 Bacteroidota bacterium | reverse complement strand
AGTGGATCGTTTATGATGGTCCGGAGACAGGCCTATCAGGCAGTCGGCGGTCTGGACGAAGGGTTCTTCATGTATGGAGAGGATTTGGACTGGTGTTACCGGATTCAGCATGCCGGCTGGAAGATTTATTATGTGGCCAGGACATCCATCATTCACTACAAAGGAGAAAGCACAAGGCGCAGCAGTCTCAACGAAATTCGGACATTCTATGAGGCGATGCACCTGTTCGTAAAAAAACATCACGGGCGTTCGAATTTGCTTGCATGGACTCTTAAAGTTGGAATTTCGATCACTGCACAAATTGCGCTCGTCAAGTCATTGCTCCGCCCGATGAAGTATGCACTCATCGATTTCCTCCTGGTGCCAATAAGCATGCTTTGTGCTGAATTCATCTGGCGTGGCAGCGTGTTTCTCTACCCATCGTATGCTTATCCGGTTGTCTTCGTCGTTCCGGCAACCATTTTGGTCGGAGTTCTGTATGCGTCCGGCGTCTATACGAATCGCAGTATGTCCGTTTCGCGCTCCATTGTCGCAGTGTTCATTAGCTATCTAATTATTTCGACGTTGATCGCTTTCTTTAAAACGTATGCATTCAGCCGGATGATCGTTGTCATTTCAGGTATGCTTTGTGTACTCTTCATCCCGGGTTGGCGTGTCGTCCTGAGGGCATTCGGGAAAGTACGTGTTGCGGGTCGTCGAAGCGTCCTGGGGAAACGGACTCTTATCGTCGGAACCGACGCGTCGACTCATCAGTTGCTGAATAAACTGAGGAATTATGTTGCGGGAGATTATGAGGTTATCGGATTTGTCGATGCGACGATGGAACGCGTAGGAAAAAAAATCAATGAACTTCCCGTCGTTGGAAGTTACGAGAACATCGCAAAGGTGGCCAAAGAATATCGGATCAGTGACATGATTTTCTCTCCTCAATCCATAAGCTACACAAATATCCTTGCGATGATCAGTAAGACAAGAGAGCAATCGATCAATTTTCATCTTGTTCCGAGCACGATGGACGTCATTATCGGCAAAGGAAGCGTGGACTCCCTCAACGAGGTTCCACTTATTCAGATCTCGTACAATATCGAACAGCCTCTCCACCGATTGACAAAACGGATGTTCGATCTTCTGATTTCAGGATTGCTCTTGGTGAGCGTTTACCCTATTTTAAGGCTGAAGGAGCATTTTTGGGAGAAGACGGGACCCGGCTTCATTCGCTTAATGCCCTCTGTGTTCCGAGGCACAGTGAGCCTGGTCGGGCCATCGAGTGCACTGCACGGATCAACACAGCGAAATCTCTATATCGGCAAACCAGGGCTCACAGGAATGATCCAGCTCCAGGGGAATCGATCGCTATTGCACGATGAGATCGATCAACTCAATCTTTACTATGCAAGGAATCAATCCGTCATGCTGGATATTGAGATCCTACTCAAGACCTGGCTCAAGACACGTTTGGAGAAAAAGGCTTCGTGATGCCGGTTGCATCGCGCGTGGAGTGATTGCGACGGGAGAAAAGGAGTTGACCAATGGCAAAAGTTGTTCTCGAGTTTGAGAAACCGATTATTGAGTTGGAACAAAAAATTGAGGAGATGCGGAAATATGCCGACAACCTCGATATCGTTGATGAGATCGAGATTCTGGAGAAAAAAGTTGATCAGCTGCGGACAAGTATCTATTCGAATCTCACACGTTGGCAGCGTGTGCAGCTAGCCCGCCACCCGGAACGACCCTACACTTCCGACTACATCCACATGATCGTCGATGATTTTGTCGAGCTTCACGGCGACAGGACGTTTGGTGATGACAAGGCTATTGTAGGCGGATTTGGAAGGCTCGACAAAGAAACCGTCCTCATTCTTGGACATCAAAAAGGGCGTGACACAAAATCAAACCTCTACCGCAATTTTGGGATGCCAAACCCGGAGGGTTATCGAAAAGCACTTCGACTCATGAAGCTTGCTGCGAAGTTTCACAAGCCCATCATTACGCTTCTTGACACTCCAGGTGCATTTCCAGGCATTGAAGCTGAAGAACGCGGACAGGCCGAAGCGATCGCTCGTAACCTATTTGAGATGTCTCATCTTCCGGTTCCCATCATCGTTGTTGTGATCGGAGAAGGTGCCTCCGGTGGTGCGCTTGGGATCGGAGTAGGTAACCGAATTCTGATGTTCGAAAATTCGTGGTACTCGGTTATAGCGCCGGAATCCTGTTCGAGCATCCTCTGGAGGAGCTGGGATTACAAAGAACAGGCCGCCGAAGCTCTCAAACTCACCGCGCCGGATCTTGTCGAACAGGGGATTGTTGACAGGATCGTGCCGGAACCGCAAGGTGGCGCTCACCGGAATCCGGATGAAGCGGGATCAATCTTGAAGAAGATATTGTTGGAAGAACTTCGTACCCTCAAAAAAGTCAAGCCTGAAAAACTAATCGAGCAGCGTATCGAGAAATTCTCGAAGATGGGTGCCTGGAAGGAATGAGCACATCAATTGAAGACCCCGGATCAATATGATTCGACATACATCGGAAGTGCGCGTTCGGTATGCGGACACCGATCAAATGAAAAACGTTTACTATGGCAAATACTTCGAATACTTCGAGCAAGGCCGGTCCGATTTCATGCGGTCTCTCGGGTTGCCCTATGGGGAACTGGAACGACAGGGCTTCTATTTGCCGGTGATTGAGGCGTTTGCGCGGTACAGACGTTCAGCCCGATATGACGACCTTTTGCTGGTAGAGACGAGACTTCCAGAAATCCCGGGTGCGAAAATCAGACTGGAATACTCGGTTGTTCGCGATGGGGAAACTGATGTTCTCGTTGACGGCTACACCGTCCACAGTTTTGTCAACGCATCGTCGGGCAGGCCGACACGGGCGCCCGAAATGTTCATCAACACAATCGCCAAGGCAATCGAAGGAGCAAAGGCATAACATGATAAGACGAGAATTGCTGGAAATACTCTGTTGTCCGAAATGCAAAGGTGATCTGGACTACAAGCCCGAAAAGAATACACTTACCTGCAAGTCCTGCGGGCACGTGTATGAAGTAAAAGACGACATCCCGATTATGCTCGTCGATGATTCACCCCGCCAATAGCTTCCTTGCTTTCTCCTTCATGATACCGCAAGTTTTCAGCCGGCGTACCAGACTCCTCTAACCATGTTCAACAAGCTCCTTCGACTCGGAAAGGAAACCGCTATTTATGGCCTGAGTTCCATTGTTGGCAGGCTGATGAATTTTCTCCTCGCCCCGTTCTATACAAATGTCCTTTTAACTTCTGAGAATGGAATTGTTGCCTACGTTTACGCCTACATCGCATTCGCGTATGTCGTGTATTGCTACGGATTTGAAATCGCGTATATGCGATTTGTATCGACGCTCGAAATCGGGGACAAAGAGGAGAATTTTAGCACGCCGTTTCTGTCACTCCTGGCGAGTTCGGTCGCACTGTCATCCATCATCCACTTGTCCGCATCAACGATTGCGGGATGGATTGGCATCACGTCCGATAACGTGGTTCTCATCCGATATGCTGCCTGGATACTCTGTTTCGACACGCTCTCGGTCGTTCCATTTGCGTCGCTCAGGATGGATCAACGGCCCAAGATGTTCGCGGGATTGAAGTTATTCAATATCTCGACGACGGTTGTCCTCAACATCATACTCATTCTGATGTTTCACATGCGGGCAGAAGGAGTGCTCCTTGCGAACCTTATCGCGTCAATCATAACGTTTGCCACCACCTGCATTGTGTGTCGATCGAAATTCAAATTCTCGTTCTCGAGCGCGTTATTCCGCGAGCTTCTGAAATTCGGATTACCCCTCATCCCCTCCGGTCTTGCTGGAATGGCGCTTCAGATCGTGGATCGACCGATCGTAAAGGCTCTTACGAACAGCTCGACGCTGGGTATTTATCAACTCAACTATAGGCTGGGTATAGCAATGATGCTCATCGTGGGGATGTTTGACTACGCCTGGCGCCCCTTTTTCCTGACGAACGCACGCGATCCGGAGGCGAAATCTCTGTTTTCCAAAGTGTTTACGTATTTCATTCTCATCATGCTCCTTATGTTCCTGGCCGTTTCATTTTTCGTGGAAGATCTTGTGAGGATCGAATTCTTTGGCAAACATTTCTTTCATCCGGACTACTGGGTCGGCGTGCCAATTGTCCCCTGGATTCTGCTGGCCTACGTTTTCAATGGGGCCTATGTCGTATTCCTGGCAGGAGCCTATCTCGAAAAGAAAACGAAGTTTTTGCCGTTCATCACGGGACTGGGCGCAATTGTGAACATCGGTGTGAATTTTCTGCTGATTCCGTCGATGGGAATCATGGGTGCGGCTTTGGCGACGTTGGCCGCCTATGCAATCATGGCGATTGCGATGTACTTTGCATCTCAGAAATTTTATCAGATACAGTATGAATGGAGTAAGGTCGCTGGCATCGCATTCGCGGCAGCCATTGCCTTTATCGGTTTCAAACTCCTCCATCCGGATCCTCTCGAATGGTACGGCCTGATCGTCAAGCTCGGGCTCCTTCTCGCTTTCCTGGCACTGTTGCCTGTCTTCAGGGTATTCAGCAGATCTGATATCGTTCTCGTGAAGACCGCCGTTCAACGTTACCTTGCCAGTTCCCGTTAATCGTTAAATCGAGCTTCCCGCATCCGGTTCATTGCGACTCCCCGCGATTGTTCGTATATTGATTCAACATTAGGCTTATTCATGGAGAATACGGTGCAGAATCAGAGAGATAAATCGACCTGGGTGCCTACGAACCCGGCATACGATCCAAATAAACCAATGCAAATTGGGGGTCAAGCCGTTTTGGAGGGGGTCATGATGCGTGCACCGGGCTCGGTCGCCACCGCTGTGCGAAGAACAGACGGGTCGATTGTTGTGAAACAAGAACCTTTTGTATCCTTCATCGAACGATACAGATATCTCAATGTCCCGATCATTCGGGGAGCGGTTGGCCTCGTCGATATGCTGTATTTGGGCATTCAAACATTGAACTGGTCCGGTGAGATCGCTATGATGGATGTGCAGGGACAACAGGCAAAGTCGAACGGCAATGGCACTACTGTTCAAAAGCCGCCAAAGATCCAGACAAAAACAAGTTTGATCCTATCGCTGGTCATCGCTCTCACGTTTGGATTGGGGATATTTTTTGTCGCACCGCTCTTGATCACAACAAAGATATTTCAGCTCGAGCAAAGCGCATTTTCCTTCAATCTTGTGGCTGGAGGCATACGGATCGCCATGCTTCTGGTGTACCTTCTCGCTATTTCTTTCCTGAAAGATATCCGTCGACTGTTTCAGTATCACGGGGGAGAACACAAAGCAGTTTTTGCATTCGAGCTCAAAGATGAACTGAGTCCGGACGTTGTCCAGCTGCGAAGCCGGTTTCACCCTCGTTGTGGCACGAGCTTCTTGCTGATCGTGATGTTCGTAGCAATTGTCTCATTCGCATTCCTGGACGCTCTCGTCAAGCAGATCACCGGTACCATAACGCTGCCGATACGGCTCGTCACACATTTGCCCTTCATTCCCGTGGTCGGTGGGCTCTCGTATGAGATAATCCGATTTTCCGCGAAGCACAGCACGACGTGGTGGGGCCGACTTCTCATCGCGCCCGGGTTGTGGTTGCAGCGCATCACCACGAAGGAGCCGGACAATTCACAAGTCGAAGTTGCTATTGTTGCCCTTCGCTGTGCTCTGGGACTGGATGACCCGCACAAGTATCCCTTACGGCAATCCGTTGCCGTAGAGGCCGATATTCCTCTGACCACTCTCCAGCATCGTTAGCTTCCTTGCTCGTTGTACCATCTGAGACTCCAAGCTCTCAGTATATCTATCCTGCTACGATTAAAAACATTGGAGAACCAAGAAAGTATGTTTGATAACCTAGAAAATGCCATACAGCGATTTGAAGAAGTGCATCAGTTGATGAGCGATCCGGCGGTCATCGCCAATCAGACTCGTTTCAGAGACCTCGGAAGAGAATACAAGTCCCTGGAGCCAATCGTACAATCGTATCAGCGCTACAAAAAGGCGTCATCCGATTTCGAAGGCAGCAAAGCGCTGCTTGAGAGTCCGGGTGATCCCGAGATGAGAGCGCTCGCCCAGGAGGAATACGACACTCTCAAGGTTGAGGTCGCTCGTCTTGAAGAAGAGCTCAAATTGCTTCTCGTCCCCCAGGATCCGAACGACACAAAGAATTTCATTATGGAAATTCGTGGAGGAACGGGAGGAGAAGAGGCTGCCATATTTGCCTCGGATCTCTACAGAATGTACACACGCTATGCCGAACGCAAAGGTTGGAAGTCAGAATTGCTTGATTGGAACGAAACGGGACATGGCGGCTTCAAAGAGGTCTCGTTTAGCGTTTCAGGAGAAAATGCCTATGGACTGATGAAGTTTGAGAGTGGCGTTCACCGGGTTCAACGAGTGCCGGAAACCGAGGCCCAAGGTCGGGTTCACACTTCTGCGGCAACCGTGGTCGTTCTTCCGGAGGTGGAGGAGGTGGAGGTAACCATCAATCCCGCTGATCTCCAAATCGATACCTATCGTTCCGGAGGCAAGGGAGGACAGAACGTCAATAAAGTCGAGAC
>JADGQA010000199.1 GCA_017882185.1 Bacteroidota bacterium | reverse complement strand
CGCGCTTGCGTTCCCACCCCATCCATTTTCCCTCCCCCTCGCTCCACAACCGTCGCCGGTGAAGAAGAAGGAATCGTTCGCCGTCAATCGTGGATTCATGACGTCGATTCAAGAGCTCAATTCCCTTAATCGCGACCCCGAGAAGTCTGTCGTCTCCTTCCGCACTCTCCGTCGCAGAGTCCGCCCAATCTGAGAGAAGTGCAAAGCGAAGATCGCCGCCCTGATTTGCCAGAAAATGTACTTCGAGTCGCTCGATCTGCTCTTCAATCTCTTCGCGCGTCGTAAGGAGAGTAGGCATGACGACCATTGTACGCAGACTCGAAGGTACGCCGTCATGAAGCTCCAGACCGGGTAGCGCCTTTGGGCCGAACCGATTCGTAATCCAATGATTCACCAGCGCCACGGCTACATCCGATAGCGGGATGACAGCGAGAAGCGTTAGGAGGAAGAGATCATATCCACTCGCTCCGGCTTTTACAACGCCAAGCAACGGCAACGCTAGGA
Source organism: Bacteroidota bacterium (assembly GCA_017882185.1). Classification (GTDB taxonomy): domain Bacteria; phylum Bacteroidota; class Ignavibacteria; order UBA10030; family UBA10030; genus JADGQA01. The sequence goes on along the minus strand of JADGQA010000199.1, from coordinate 6,126 downwards.
TGAACACGCCGACAAACGCGATCGTTACAAGATACCCCCGCATACCTGTGCCTGCCACAGCGCGATTGAGCCGAAGCCGCAGAGGGACATGAAACGCGATTTGCTTCTCAAAAGCCGGACGCCCCTTCGAGAGAAGGTAGTAACCGGGATCTTGTTCGCGGACGTTTTGTTCACCGCTTCTTGCTTCTTGTGCTCTCTGAATTACGCCTCTGGTGACTTCAATTTCCGTGTGCGCTGAACCTCTGGCGAGCTCTTCAATGGCATGCCGGTAACTGTCCCGGGTCGGGAAGTCCATTTCCGCAAAATCACTCTTCGAACGCAATTCTGCATCAACGAGACTCACGCTCTCGAAGAATTTTGTCCAGTCGACGGAGGACATGAGACGCATGCTCGTAATAACATTACGGACTGTGACACTCATCGCGCCCTGGAATTGATGTTCTTCGATGACGATCTTCTCAGAGGTGGTTCCCTGCGCTGTCAGACGTTCATCCAGCCACCGAAGTGCGGGTGTTACTGCCGGATCCTGATCCCGCAATCGTTGAACGAGTTGCGCCGCAAATGCCGTGGGCACGCGCATGCCCAAGAACTGTCGGAGAGCTACATCAGGTTGTTCAGCATCTCGGATGCTCACTGCCAGCAAACGGTCGGCTACCACGTTGGCTTCCTGGCGGTCCACGCGGCTCGTGACGATACGCTGGGCCGAGCGGCGTAGATTCTCAACGAGTACGATGCGCAGCGTGATTGCCACCGCCCAGAGTTCTCCGATCGTGAGCGGTTGGACACGCTGGTAGGCGCGCACAAACCGAGCCAATGTCTCAACATCGAACCGGCTGTCCGTATGCGCGACGAATGCCCAGGCTATACCGAACACACGTGGATACCCCTCGAGTGGCCCTTCCGCAAGCTTGGGGAGCTGGCGATAATAGCTCCTTGGAAGATCATCATGAATCTCGCGAATCTGTTCATCCACGACGTGAAAATTATCGACCAGCCACTCAGCCGCCGGCATAATGACTTCTTCTGCTTTGATGGCTTTGGCAATGGCGCGATACGCCTGGAGCAACACCCGACCGTTGTCACCGAGCCGCGCTACCAACGGTACGCCAACTGAGGGTTTGGCTGTGACACGTTGAGCAATTGCAAGGCTCGCTGCGTGCTGCTCGAGCCTTTCGATGCTGAAGAGTTCGCTCCGGATTGGCTCTTCAGTATCGTGTGGGAATACTTCGCGCAGTCTCCCGAATAAGCGAAATATGGAATGCTTCACAATTGTCTCACCACTTGATGGACACTCAAAGGTCTCCCCCCAATGCCATTCTTCAACATAGTATTACCTTGTTGTACTCGTTCCCGGAGGGCACCACAGAGGAAGATATCATCCTGCGACTCGTACTTGCGCGGGACGCAATAGTTCATTGTTCCAGAGATAGCCGCGACGAAGTTCATCAACAACGGCTCCCGGGTCATTCCCTTCATGTTCCGCCATCGCCACCGCTTCGTGCAGATCATGGTTGAATTGCTTACCGACGCTTTCGAAAGGAAGAACTCCGTGTGTTTCCAGCAGCGCAAGCAATTTTTGACGCGTGATTCTCAAACCTTGAACAGCGGGTTGCTCTTTGTCGCTTGCCCATTTCAACGCTTTATCCAGATCGTCGATGATATCCAGAAGTGGAAATATAATCCGGCGCTTGCCATCCTCAGCAATTTTGTTGCCGTCACGCTCAATGCGTCGACGATAATTCTTGAAGTCTGCCAATGTGCGGAGATTCCGGTCCCGCTCGTTTACCAGCTCCTCCTGCAATTTCTCGATTTCTACCGCCCAATCAGCCGGCGGTAGCAGGTTCTGGTTCTGATCCTTCGTCAGTGTTGCCACGTTACACCTCCTCACTGTTTATCAACGAACTTTGACAAGCTGTTTTCCGAGATTTTCTCCCGCAAACAATCCGATGAAAGCCTTCGGAGCATTTTCCAATCCGTCAACAACGTTTTCGGCATACTTCAGTTTGCTTTCCTTCAGCCAGCCCCCCAATTGACGTGTCCCCTCACCGAACCGATCTGTGTAATTGCGGACAAGGAAGCCTCTCATAAGGGCGCTATGGGTGAGCAATTGAGGCTGGATGCGCGGACCCACCGGAATGTGTTTCTCGTTGTATAAGGAAATCTGCCCACACAAGGGAATGCGGGCGTTATTGTTTATCAAAGATAGCACCGCGTCCGAAATGTCGCCGCCGACATTGTCAAAGTAAATGTCAACGCCATTCGGACAAGCTTCTTCCAGTGCTTTCTTCAGATCGGGAGATGTTCGATAATTGATTGCGGCATCAAATCCCAGTTCATCAATCAGGTACTTGGTTTTCTTGTCAGACCCGGCAATACCGACGACACAACAATCGTGTATCTTGGCAATTTGCCCCACGATCGTTCCAACTGCACCCGCAGCTCCGGAAACGACGACCGTTTCATTCGGTTGCGGATGACCAACATCCAACAATCCGAAATATGCGGTAAGACCAGGCATGCCCATCACTCCCAATGCTGTGCTGACTGGAGCAATGTCAGGGTCTACCTTGCGGACTGCATTCTCGCCGGCTATGGAGTAATCCTGCCAACCGAGATTTCCGACCACGATATCGCCCTTTGCAAAGTTGCCCGACTTCGACTCGAGGACATCCCCGACAACTCCTCCATTCAGAACTTCGTTGAGTTGGAACGGAGGCACGTACGATTTGCGATCATTCATCCTGCCTCTCATGTACGGATCGACGGAAATGAATTGCGTTCTTACCATCACTTGCCCGAACGCGGTCTGAGGCATTGAGGACGTTACCACTTTGAAACAACTTTCGTCCGGCATTCCGATCGGCCTTTTGACCAGAAGAATCTGTCTATTGATTTGTTCCTGCATTATACCTCCATACGACTCTTTACACCAGTTCGTTCAAGAAACTGATAAAATCTTTTTCTCCCGGACTTCAAATACCCAACGTTGTCAAAATGAAAAACCTGCTTGCGCGACAAGCAACAATCGCGCTTTCTTTTTAATGGGTAAGAATGGGGCAACTTCCAAGCCGAAATTTACTTTCTTGGTAAATCCAACATTGACTATTCGTATCATCTCCGCCACATCCAGAAACATCGATAGGGCAAAACCACCCCGACCAGTCCCAACATCAACGGGTGAATTCACGCCAAAAATTCCTATCCCTGTGCTCACGGGAAATCGATTTCCTGATTCTGGACTAATGAAATACAATCGCACCATCGCGCTGTAGTTTCCGTATTGAATCGTATCAACAGACCTCGAATCGTACAGCACTTTGGGAATGGCGAGCGAAAATCCTGCTTCGATTGTTGAACCTCTCACCCGATAATATTGCGCCACAGCGTTGGACCGATCCACTGCACCGATTTTGATAGTGTAGTCGGGTTCGATATGGATGCCAAGAATTGCCCAATCAGGCAGAGAATCTACGGGCACCAGCACATGTTCAAGTTCTTCCGGACGGATGTTGGCGTACGCGCCGTAGGCAGTGCGATACTGAATGAACATTGCACGATTTCTGTCGGGATCGCCATGACTTCGAAATGTTACGACACGTCGCTCGTACGATGGAACCGCAATACCTTCACGCAACAGTATCGATGTCGTTATTCGAAGGAACTGGGGGCCCATGTGAAGCCGAATACTGTCGCGTTGAAACCCTACCTCAAGATTCCGAATTTGCTCTCGATCCAGCGTAACTGCTTCCCTGGCATTATCGCCCCCGGTTTGGGGATAAATGCTGACGTATCTACTGAGCTGTTCAACATCCTGGAATTCTTCCACCGCCACAACACAATCCGTTTCATACCGAAATCGTCGCCCCTCGGGATCCGTTACTTTCAGGCGGACAGGATATAATCCTGGTGTAACAGTCTGAGGAATGACTGCTAGGTATGTACGTCGCCCAATTGATTTGAGTGTTGCCCCCTCGATAGCCAGAATCGGCGTAAGGATTCCCGCTGTCGCGGTATCGTTTCGTTGAATGACCAAACGAACGGTGTCACCCGGGAAATAGACCGATTTGTCCACAGAGATGCCGATGTTCTCATCCTCGAACGTTGACTGAATGAGTATCGAAGTTCTCGACTGTGCATGGATGCTGAGTATTCCGATAACACAAAGTAGAATACATTCAACGAATGTTGATTTCACCATGTTGTCTCTTTGGCGATCATCCTGATTGCCTCACAAGGAACGGCAACAAAAGTTCTATGCTTACTCGGGCGTTTCCTATACCGGCCATGCCGCATGGTCCAAGGACTTCGTCCGCCTTTAATCCCATTGAACGTCAATCCGATCGCAACTCATAGCATTGCTTCGGTTCGTCGCAGATCTTCATTCGAGGATTTCAATGACAATCCTCGATCAGCAGAGTACGCCTTCATGAACTCTGCGGAAGTATACAATTGATTGCTTTCGATTGAAATCAGCCAAAAGGATGAAAGAGTAGTTAATCCTCGTCCCGTGTGGGAGCGTGATGCAGTCATGCTTTGTGGGCAGGGTTTTTGAGTCAGTTACTGGATCGAACAAATCGACATTTGCAGGAATCGGTCACTCAGGTCCGATATCGCGAAAACGACCAATACACCGCAGAGACGTTGATATGCGCTCCATATACACATCTCGCACAAGGACGGTATGAGGAAGAAATGGAATATCGTAGAAGAGATTGTCTGGAAGCCACCGGGGCAGAATTGTTGTCTGCAATGGGGTCAGCCCTGAGAACGTTCGTGAGTCAATTCGTCATCACTGATGAGACTTACTACGGTCGTAGTATCATGTCCTCAGTAACCTCGCGTTCACAGCCTGAGATCGCCACTTCCGATGCTGCGCCAACTCAGTGTGGTCGGCCACGATTGCGAAGCCATCCACCGATACGGGTGATGAGCATGCCGACAATCCCGCCGATAATCATTATTTCGCCGAGAGTATCATGCCAGCCGCCCATCGAAGTCATCAAGAGCATCGAGCCGCCGACCAAGAGAGCAGCGAAAGCAATGGCACGCGTGAGCCGCTCGAGATTGCGGCTGAGGCGAGCTCCAAGGACTTCCAGAGCCGGAGCCTGTATTCGGCCCAGATTGCCTTCGGCCATGCTTCTGAGGATGCGCCGCGTGTCGCCGGGAGCATCATTTATCAAGCGCTCCATTTCCCGCGCAAGCTTGGTTGTCTTTTCCTTAATATGCTCTAATGAGAAGTGCCGCGCGGTCAGGCGTGAGATCTCTTTTCTAAACGATTCCATGTAGTTATGGTTCGGAGCGAGTTGTTGACTCATCGATTCCAGGATGACGAAAGCGCGCGTCAGTAGGACAAACTCGCTTGGATTATGTACCCCGTTCCGGCTTCCCGCACGCATCAAAGACTCAAACGCATCACCAATTGAAACATCCGCCGTGTCGCTCTCGTGTATTTCATAGAGCGTTGCCTTGATATCCACCAACAGCGCGGCACGGTTGACTTCTTCGCTTGCCGGTGCCATTTCAAGATACGCCTCAGTGGCGGCTCGCCCATCGCTTTTAACAACCGCTTCGAGGAGGAGTATCAGCGATTCGCGCATCGCCTCGTCAAGGTCGCCCGTCATCCCGAAATCGAGAAGGGAGAGCCGTCCGTCGGGCAGAACGAAGACATTGCCGGGATGCGGGTCGGCGTGAAACAACCCTTCTTCGAAGATCGATTGCAGCATCAGTTTTACCAGGGTCTCGATCACTTTCGGCATCGCTTTCGGGTGCGACTCGGCGTAGATATCCACCCGTTCGCCGGCGGAATATTCCATCGTGAGTACCGTTTTCCTTGAATACCTCGTAACGACATTCGGAATCCAGAGGCCGCGAACATCTGCCAGCGCGGTCCGAAAGAGTATCATGGAACGCGCTTCGTGACTGAAGTCGAGTTCCCGGTTCAGACTGTTGGCAAATTCATGCACCACAACAGGAAGGTCAAGTACGCGTAGCTGCGGAAAGATTTTTTCTCCAACCGCTACGAGGTACGTTAGTGCAGCGATATCCGTCGAAATCTTTTTTTTAAGCCCGGGCCGTTGCACCTTCACGGCAACGTGTCGCCCTTTGGGCATTGTCGCCTCATGCACC
>JADGQA010000198.1 GCA_017882185.1 Bacteroidota bacterium | reverse complement strand
TAAGAAGTTGTCGTTCGGGACTCAACCCGTTTGGCTGCGACCATACCGAACAACGACTCTCGGTACCCTCAAGAAGGTCATCGATGAGGCCCGGAAACGAAATCTGGAATTTGTGACGATGATGTTCCATTCGAGCGAGTTAATGCCGGGATGTTCACCCTATAGGAACAGCGATCGGGAGGTAGAGGCGTTATATGTTTTGCTGGAAGAGTTCTTCAGACTTTTGCACGAGTATGCAATTCCATCTGTTACATTGTCCGGCGCTGCGCAATTAATTCAAGAGTTGAGATGACGCAAATGTCCCTGGTGATATATCGACAACACTATGGCGCGAGGTTGCGCAGGTCTCATGACTGACGGAAGTAGCACACTTGTATGCGCAATCTTGCGAGCACGGAGAAACCCGAGTAACCATCGAAGATGATTATCTACAGGAACAAGTTCTTACGTATTGCGAGAGTATGGTTTGACGAAACGCCTCCTGAGAAGAACGTCGACATCATTTACTATTTCCAATGGTCATCACCTTTGCCCCGGCTGAGATGTCAAGACTTCCATACCATTGTCATCGATTTGCGTCAATCGAAGGATGTCCTTTTTCGCGGTTTCAAAAAAGATACAAGGTACGAAATTCGGAGAGCGATGGAGAAGGATGGCATCACGTGCGAAAATCCGTCGCAAAGTCATCCACTGCTGCTCGAGGAATTTTACGAAGTCTATGAACAATTTGCGGCGCAAAAACATCTCGGCGGTGTTGATAGAAAATTGTTGTCTCTTCTCTCGGATTCACGAAATCTGTATATTTCATCCGCGAAGGCCCCGTCGACGGACAAATCGGTATTTCACGCATACTATTATTGTGGATCGCGCGTCAGGCTTCTGTATTCTGCTTCTTTGTTCAGAGACTCTGATCACGCTGAACAGAGAAACCTCATCGGCCGGATGAACCGCTGCCTGCACTGGAACGACATGGTATGGTTCAAACATGATGGAATACCGGTCTACGATTTTGGAGGATGGTACAACGGGGACAACGATGAAGAGAAACTGCGCATCAACAAGTTCAAGGAAGAATTCGGTGGGACCGTTGTGAAGAACTACAATTGCGCAGAAGGAGTCACGCTGAAGGGTAAGGTCGCATTGTTGATGAACCGGTATTTTAGAAAACGCTAAACTAAGTGGATTTGCACGGTCGGGCATGTCATGGGTACCCTGCAAGCATATGGTGCCGCTGAGTTGTCTTCAGAATCGGTCCTGGACCGGTTCAGTCATCTCCAATTCGGATTTGAAATAGCGCGTCATTTTGGTATCTTTTGAATACTCAATCAACGGAATTGGTCTTCCTGAGATAAGAAAAGGATGTTGAATCCCACTGCCTTGAAGGGGTTTATGAACAACGAGGTCTCCTCTACGGCAATGGACAATCCACGGTTCATTCGAGTGCTTGGTGTGCGGGTTGATCTCCTCACTCGTGAAGAGATCAAAAATCGGTTAATCAATTTCGCAACTACCAGCCAACGTGGTTGGTTTGCGTATGTGAATGTACATGCTCTTAGTGTTGCTGGTGCACTTCCATGGTTCAAGCAGTTCATCGAAGATTCGCTCATTAGCCATTGCGATGGCGAAGGAGTGCGGTTCGGTGCTCACCTCTTAGGGATGCGAATCCCTGAACAGATTACGCTCTCAGATCTCATTTACGAAGTCGCAGATATTGCGCAAACTCATCGGTTGAAACTTTATTTCCTTGGAGGGACAGAGGCGGTAATCACTTCCTCTATGGCCGTATTGCGGTCCAGATTTGCGAAACTCCAGATTGTTGGCTGCCATCACGGCTATTTTGAAGAGTCCGACAATCAGCGTGTGTTGGATGAAATCAACGATTGTGCGCCGGATATACTTTTCGTAGGGATGGGAGCTCCCAAGCAAGAAGCATGGGTTCGGAGAAACTATCACGATCTAAAAGTGAATATAATCTGGGTGGCTGGAGGGATGCTCGACTTTGTGTCGGGAGACAAAAGGCGATGCCCAACGTGGATGTCTCGAGCAGGACTTGAATGGTTTTTTCGGCTGGTGCAGGATCCGCGAAGATTGTGGAAACGCTATTTGATCGAAAATCCTGTGTTCCTCTGGCGTATTGTCAGTGCCCTCTGGTTATCGAAATTCCACCGTACCGATTCAGGATAGTGGAAGAAAGTTATCTTCTGACAGTTCATTCACCTACATTCAAACGTCTTGAATCCAGAGTCCTCAGATGCTCCGCGGACCGTGTTGACACGCCGTTCGCTCAAGATCGCTGGTTCTGAGGACGACGTTTGCCTGCTCGTTGAGTGTTTTCGCTCAAACCGACGGGCGATCGGGACAAGGGAAAGCCAACGTTTCCGAGGCCGAACGTATCGACTCTATTTGGGGCCAACTTCCTTGAACTGCGCGTACCGTAATGCTTCGGAGTTATCCTCTTGATGGTAATTTTTTGCCGAAGAAGAGGGATGCATGGCTTGAGCTTTGATCGATCTCGATACGTGCTCCGTTTGAAGACGCGAATGAACACGTGCTTTCTGCGCTCATATGCAAAGAACAAGCGAGTCTTTTTCACTTTGGCCGGATAGGTTCAAGAAGCGCAAATGAAGAATGCAATCCCAAAACTTTGGATAGCCGAGCTTGTCAGCCGGATGCTTACTGCTCTGGCGACGATCTATGTTGCGCGGATCATTGGCGTGGTGGAGTACGGGCTGGTGGGATTCGTGTCCGCCGTGCTTGCGTATCTGCTGGTCTTCGTCCGGTTTGGCACCGACGATATCGTCGTGCGGGAGCTGTCCAGAAGCGATGTCCTTGATAGCGTCGAGAAGTCACAGTTACGAACGACCGCCATCATCGCCCGCGCGGCCTTTTCGGTTCCCGCAATCATTCTCCTCATACTCCTTGCAATTTCTGCCGAAACAACGTCGCTGCAACATCTTTATTTTGCGAGCATCGTGGCACTTCTCGGTGCGGTTTTCCCCGTGGAAGCGTATCTCCAGGCGGAGGAGAAATTTGTCTCGATGGCAGGATACAGGATTCTGGCAAATCTTCTTAACTTGTCGCTTGTGCTTTTGTTCGTACGATCCGTGTCGACATCGTGGGTTGTTCCCGCGGCGAGCGGAGCCGGCGTCCTGATCGGTGAGGCGGTGTTCTTCCGTTCAATCCGCAAATCCCTGGCATTCCCCAGCTTCGGCTTTCTGAAGCGAATGTGGAAATATCTTATTGGTCAGGGGTTGCCGTTGTTCGGCTCGATGCTGTTGTTGCTGTTGGTGGGCCAGTTGACCATAATTTTTGTGAGGACATTCTGTTCTGCGGAAGAATTGGGTTGGTACGTGGCGGGCTATAAAATTTACGATGTGGGGAATGCGTTGCTCGTCCCGACTGCAACAGTATTGTTCCCCAAACTTTCGAATGTCTGGCCGGATACCGATCCGTCGCGGAGAACGTCTCTCATCGTCAACGGCATGAGCATCACGGTATCGATTGCTCTTTTGTTGCTGGGGGGTGCATTGCTCAGCGGAAGGGAAATTATTCCTTTCCTGTTCGGCAGAGGTTTCACGGCAAGCTCTCTCTATGTCTCGGTTCTTGCTGTTGCGCTTGTCTTCAGGAGTATCAGTATGTTGCTTGCCAATGGTCTCGTAGCAGGAGGCAGACAACGAACGCATCTTCTCGTGACGTCGATATTTGTGACAATCAATGTCATTCTTGGTGTGGTGCTCATTCGGTCGTTTGGGGCCCTTGGTGGGGCGGTGTCCATTCTCATTGCATTCGTGTGTGAGCTGGTGTTGTTCCTCGTTGCGTTGCGGAATTCAATTTCCCTTTCCCGCGTCCGCAGCCTCCTGACTCGAATTACGGCGTTGTGGTGTACCGCCTTCGTTCCGTTGTATGCTGTAACGTGGTACCTGCGGCGGGATGGGGAGATGTCTCTTGCCCTGGCAGTCGCGGTTGCGGTAATATTTTCAGGAATATTCATATTTGTTCTCGGCCGGTTCAATATCGTTACGCTTTCACTGGTCCGGAAGAACTTGTTCGAAGCTTGAATGATTGACTCTCTCAACGGGTACAGGTTGCTCGTCGAATACCGTTGATGCGGGATGGAGGTACAACATCTGCCGGAGTGGGGATTCGCACAAATACCGATTGAAAGCATGATACGATGAAGACTATTCTCTTAACGGGCGCTGCGGGATTTATTGGATCGCACGTGGCAAAATTGCTCCTGGCAACAGGCCATGCCGTCGTAGGCCTTGACAATCTGAACGAGTATTACGATGTCCGGCTGAAGCAATACAGGCTTGACCAGTTGTTGAAACACCCGTCGTTCCAATTTGCCAAGGGGGACATCCAGGACAAGCAGACCCTTGATCAACTATTGAAGGGCAGGAACATCGATGCGGTCATTCACCTCGCAGCCATGGCGGGTATACGGTACAGCCAGGAGCGACCGGAAGAGTATGTGGCAACGAACATTGGAGGGACATCGAATCTTCTGCAAGCTATGCAACGACACGGGATTTCGAGGTTTGTCTTTGCGTCGAGTTCCTCGGTTTATTCCGGATGTCCCATTCCGTTCCGTGAAGACAGCATGACCGATGCCCCTGTCTCAACGTACGGCGCTACGAAAAAATCTGCCGAACTCCTCGCACACACCTATCATGCCCTCTATGGGATGCACGTGGTCGTCCTCCGGTATTTTACGGTTTTTGGCCCGGAGGGAAGGCCTGACATGAGCTATTTCAAGTTCATTCGATGCATTGACGAAGAAGAGTCTGTCGCGATAAACGGTGACGGTATGCAGACACGAGATTTGACGTACGTTGAGGATGCGGCGCGCGCAACGACGAGTGCTCTCGGCCTCGATGGTTACCATATCATCAATATCGCCGGAGGAATGGAGCCGATTTCGGTGAACAAAATGGTCGATACCATTTCAGGTCTCGTGGGAAAAAAAGCGAAGATCCGGCACGGTCAACCGTTGAAAACCGACCTTGTAGAAACCCGGGCGGACATCTCAAGAGCAAAGGAATTGCTCAAATGGGAACCACGCGTCGATTTCGAGGAGGGCATTCGTGCAACCGTCGAATGGCATGTCAAGAACAGGGAGTTCATACGAGGACTCAGGCATTAATCTCGTTTTCTTAAGACAGTGCTGCGTTTTTTCAAGACGTTTCTTTGGCAGCCTTCGCTCAAAATGAGGAGATTTTCTAATACAAAACACAGAACTTCCTCAGCGATCTCTGTGGTGAACATACACTATGAGTTCTCAGAAATAGGATTGGTTTGAAGATACTCTACATTTTATCGACGCTATTTCGGGGAGGTGCAGAGAAATCTACACTCTACCTGGCTTCAACATTTCGTGCGAGCGGCAACGATGTAGCTATCCTGTCGATGCACGGGGGCGGCGGACTTCTGGGAGATATTCGGGGGAGTGGTATCCCCGTCTTTACGAAGAGGAGCCTGATGGATTTCGTGAAAGATTTCGTTCCGCCGAAGGGTCATGAACTGGTGAACAAAACGAAAATTCAACGACGTCGGTCCCAATACACTCAGCAATTCAGATTGCCGCCACGGCAACCAGAGTCCACATCCATGGAACGATGGGTCAAAAAGAAAATCGGAGTCCTACGACCGGACATTGTGCACGTTCACCAATCATTGTGTGTGGAGGCATTGGTGTGGGCAAAGGAATGCAGCGTCCGGGGAATCCTGTACACTCATCACAACATGACGGGAGAGGTTTCGGACGGCAGTGAAATACGTATGCTCAACGATTGCATTCGGTCCGCAAATCGGGTTACCTTTGTCTCGTCCGCACAACGCCAGGATTTTCTTCAAAACATCACCTATCCCCGGGATCGGACCTCAGTCGTCTATCCACAGACTTCATTTGTCGGCAAGCTACGCAAGGAAAGACATGCGCCGCCCCCGCTGGTACTCGGGACGATGAGCAATCTATCTCCTGTCAAAGATCCGATGACGCTTCTCGATGCTCTCGGTACCCTCCGGCGTGCCGGTGAGGACGTACGGTTGTTGATAGCCGGTGGTGATCCACGTTGGGAAGCCGTGGTGAAGGAAGAAGTGAAAAATCGGGGGCTTCACGATTCCGTACGGTTCATGGGACCACTTGAAACGGATGCACAGGTGCAGACCTTTTACGATACAATCGATGTCTACGTCTCAACGTCCATCTCGGAATCGTTCAGCCTTGCGGTGAAGGAAGCCATGGACTGTGGAGTTGCGGTTGTGACAAGCGATATCATCCCGGTCCGTGAACTCATCGAGGATGGCCGAACAGGATTGGTCTTCCGTCGTGGAAGTATGGACGATCTGGTATCAAAGATCAAGTTTTGCCTGAGGAATCCGGCCAATGTGAGTGAAATGGGGCTGCGCGGTCGTGAACATTCTGCGTCCAGATTTCCCGCGTTGCAAGCATCGTCGGAGTATCGACAACTCTATGAACAATTGGTGCACGGGTGAGGTCGACTCCCGTTTCATTATCCGACTATGAACAATAAAGATACATTCCGTGTCTTCCTGGTGACGAACAGGTTTGCACCGTCCAAGGGAGGAATAGAGCGACAATGCGGATTGTTGGCGCAGGCATTCATGAAGCGTGG
>JADGQA010000047.1 GCA_017882185.1 Bacteroidota bacterium | reverse complement strand
CACCATGGGCAATCACCGTGCGCTTCACCATCGGCAATCCCAAACCCGTCCCGTTCGTCTTGGTCGTGTAGAATGGGTCAAAAACCCTGCGAAGCTCATCCTTGCCAATCCCTTTGCCGTTGTCGTGGATTTCGATGAGTGTACATTCTGATTTCTTTTCGAGAATAATTTCTGAGCCTCCATCCGATTCTTTCGATAGAGGCACTCGTTCCCCATACGCAATATCCCTGATTGTGTCTTTCAACCTCACCTGTCTCGTGGAGACTTCGATGCAGCCCTTCCGTGTCATAGCTCCCGCACCATCTTGTGCCTGGATGGAATTCAAAAGAAGGTTAATGATTGCTTCCTTCATCCTCGATCCGTCGAGTGATTGCTGTTTGATGGTCCGGTCGAGAGACGTCGTTATTTTGATGTTGTGCTGTTGAAGGTGAGGGCCCACAAATTCGAGGCATTCCTGAACGATTTTGTTCAGATCCGTCATCGCAAGCTGCACCGGCTTCGGCCGTGCGAAGTTGAGAAGTTCTGTAACGATCGATTCCATATGATAGATGGAATCAAGCGCAACGGCAAGAGATTTCTTCTCCGTCCGGGTTACCTTCTCGGATTCTGTGAAGAGTTGGAGGATCATTTTGACGGAGGTGAGTGCATTCCTGAATTCGTGGGCGATGATTGAAGACATCTCGCCTGCCGCCACCAGTTTTTCCGTGTGCACCAGTTGTTGTTCAAAGTTCTTGCGCTTGGTGATATCCGAAATGATTACAACAACAGCATTGACGCTGCTTTCTTCTTTCATCGGAATTGCAATATATTCTAGGAAGCGTGCACTCTTGCTCTCGTCGTTGATTTGTTGGACAAAAGTCTCTATCTCTCCCGACACAGCGGCCCGTTGCCAGGGGCTCTCCGTATTATTGTGTGAATCTCCGACGAGTTCGAACTGACCGTTCTTGTCTACTTGCGGCAGGCCAATGCCAGTGACAGACGCAAAAGCTGCACTGACTGTCTGAATCCGGAACAATCTGTCGAGCAGTACGAAAGCACTGGGAACATTGTCGAGCACGGCCTGCAGCTTCCCTTTTTCCTCCTGAAGCTCCTGTGTGCGTCGTTTCACCATCTCTTCAAGCTGCGTGCGATGGCCTTGAATCTCCTGTTCGTGCGCTCTCAACGATGCCGCCATGATATTGAACTGATCCGAAAGCTTTTCGATCTCATCGTGCGTTTCGACCTTGAGTGCATTCCCGTAATTGCCCTGCGCAATCACCTCTGCACCGCGTTGAAGTGCCGCAATGGGCCCTGTGATCTGCCGCGTTGCAATCAAGCCCAGCCCGACTGCACTCAGGAGAAACAGTGCCAGAAAACCAACATATGTCAAGGCATATGTCCGGACTGGACCGAGCACAACATTCACCGACTCGCTTTCGAACACAATAATCGGGACCGCAAATGAGGACGTCATCGTTCGCGGATGAACCTGGGTCCCGCTTTCGAACAGAGGAGCGTAACTGACGATATCGCTCATGCCCTTCGTTACAGTACCGCTCTTACCGGAAAGGATTGAAGCCGTGATTGAAGTTGGATAATCGTGTTGAAGATTCTCCTCATCACGAGAAGCGAGCAGTCGGTTCCAGTCTTTCTGCATGTCGGATCGATACAAATAGTGTCCCTCGCCTGTTGCGAGAACCAGTTTTCTGGTCGAACCAGATCCGTTCTTGCTTTCGATGACTTCGATAAGTTTTTTTTCGAACACATTCGCAATGAGGATTCCGATGCACCGATTGTGTCTTTCAAGAGGCATCGCAAAGCTAATCACGGGAATGCGCATCCCGTTTCTATCGAGAAGTTCCGCAGGAGCAAATGCAATCTGATTGTCGGTGATTCCGTGCACAAGGAGAAAGTAATACGTTTCCCGACTCTGGCGCAAATCTGATGACGGGACGATACGATAGGTCCTGAGAGAATCGGTCGGATTGTCGCACTCAATCCTGAGAACCTCATCTCCGTTTTCACCGATCAAGCGAAACTGGTAATAGAATCCCTTCGTCTTGGCAAACGCGAATAGCTCGGTTGCAATGTGCTGAAGATCCGACTGAGGAAAGTGCTGATGTGACGCCGTCTTCTCCATCCATGCTTCGACGAAGGACGAGTTCTGCAGGACCCGCAAATCGGAATAAATGTCATCGAGAAAATTCTCCGACTTCTCACGGATGGTCTGGACATCTTCCGTCAGTTGCCCGATTGCAATTTCGCGCATCATCCTGACATTCGTAAGAATGCTATAGACTCCCACGAACGCCACGGGAAGAATAGAAAGACCTGCAAACGCAATCAAGAGCTTGTTGCGAATCGAAAGCCAGGGGAATATTTTGTTCAGGTTCATTGCTTCAGGATAGAGAAAGTCATCGTGCCTAGCGACTCAATTCAGGGCATTCCAACCGTGCCTCGATATACAGTATACACGATGCCTTTCGGGGGATGTTCGCTTCTTTACTTAGGTGATAGCAGAATACCGGGGGCAATTTGAGCATCTGTGCTCACACCCATACATAACACTTTTGGACGCCGACAAGTTCACTGTTTGGGAGAATAGCGGAGAGAGGTACGATGTTTGATCGATGAATGGACTGTCGGGGGGACTCTATGAACGCAGACGACGGCCCGCTCGGAAGAGATAAATCTGCTCTCTTACGCCAAGACCACGGAAAATAATGCCGGCCTGACGCCCCTTGCCTATTCCAGACTGCCGACGATCCTTTCCACTTCTTCAAGAATCTCGCACGATTTCACGACATCCTTCATGCGGGTGTGATCCGGATAGAGTGGTCGGTCCTCGTCCAGATGTTGGACGTGCTTACGAACCATTTCTTTTGCTTTCCTGACACCAGCGCCCGGCGTGAACTCACGGAAATCGAGCGCTTGCGATGCGGCGATGAATTCGATCCCAAGGATACCGTAGGCGTTATCGAGAATCTGTGCATTCTTGATCGCGGTGTTCATTCCCATCGAAACAAAATCTTCCTGGTCGGCAGCCGCCGGGATGGAGCCAATAGAAGCAGGGGTGGAGAGTATTCGTTGTTCCACAATCATCGTGTCCGCGGTGTATTGACTCAACATGAGGCCTGAGAACATGCCGGCACCCTTCGTCAGGAATGCCGGAAGTCCAACGCTGAGCGCCGGATTCAACAGCCTGTTGAGTCTTCGTTCGGAGAGGACACTTACCATCGTCACAGCGGCACCCGCCATGTCCATCGGGAGGGCAATAGGGCTCCCCTGGAAATTTGCCCCCGTGAGCGTGAGCTTGAACTCCGGAAGGAAGATCGGATTGTCTGCGACCGCATTGAGCTCAATCTCGACCTGCCGTTTGGCATGCGCGACGGCGTCGTGCGCTGCTCCAATCACTTGAGGAGAGGACCGCATCGAATAGGCATCCTGCACCTTCGTTTTGATTTTCCCGGAAAGCAGATCACTTCCCTTGATACAAGCCAATATCGCCTGCGCACTCCGAATGGCGCCGGGGAATCCGCGGAGCTGATGCAACCGCACATCGTACGGTTTCATGTTGGCGAACAAAGCCTCCAGCGACATAGCGCAAGCGATTTCTGCCTGCTTCAACCACCTGTTGATGTCGTACAGATGCAGAGCACTCATGGCCGTCATGAGATTCGAACCGTTGATCGCGGCCAAACCATCCCTCGCCTGTAGTCCCGGAATCGGAATCCCGGCCTTTTCCATTGCGACTTTTCCTGGGAGTTTTTCACCGCGATAGTATGCCTCTCCCTCTCCCATCAGGAGGAGAGCGATTTGAGACATTGGTGCCAGGTCACCGCACGCGCCAACCGAACCTTTCTGGCACACAACGGGAGTCACCCCCTTGTTCAACATATCCACGAGGGTCAGTGTTATCTCCGGCCTGCAGCCGGATTTGCCGTGTGCGTGTACATTGACTCTGCTTGCCATCGCACCACGCACATACTCAATCGGTGCGGGGTCTCCTATTCCGGCTGCATGATTGTAAACAAGATATCGTTGGAACTGTTTTACCTGCTCGTCGTCGAGCACGATTTCCGAAAATTCGCCGATGCCGGTATTCGTCCCATACATAATTTCTCGGGCTTTGAGTTTTTCCTCCAACATCGCTCGACAAGCCTTAATCCTCTGAAGAGCTTCGGGATGGAGTTCAACCCGTTCGTTGTGGCGCGCAATCTGAACCAATTGCTCTACGCTGAGGCCGGTTCCCTTCAATACGATTGGCATTCTTTATTCCTTCAATTCGAATGTGTGACCGCAGTTCGATACGAATGCGATCTGCAGCATAGTGTCAATCAAAAATCTCCCTGTATTCCAATGCGAACTCTCCTCGGTTCGTAGTACGCTCCAGGATCACCCAACTCTCCTCCGATACGTCCGTTGGAATCGATCCAGCGAACATTTGCCCTGTTGAGGATATTCGAGATATCGGCGTACAATGTGATTCCAAAGCGCTCTTCTTCGCCAAACGTAAAACGCCTCGAGAGCTTTGCGTTGATCATCAGAACATCGAACATTCGCCTGTTATTCGGAACGAAGTTCTTTGTCGAATCCACAGGAGTAAATCCATCACGCGTCGGGAAATAAGTGTATGGACGAGGGCTGTTGTAGAGCAGGATCCAATCGCTCCGTATATCGCCGGGGATGCGCAGCTCAACGTCGGCCTTGATCGTGTGTTTTTGATCCCAGCTCAATGGATACGGTACCGCGGGAATGGGAAAGCCCCACTGGGCGTATTGTATTCCCTGGTTGGCATACTCTGTCAGACCTTCGGTTACCATGTAACTATAGGAAATACTCCCTGAAAGACGCGGATCATTTTGTCGCGTGAGGACGAGTTCGAGTCCGTATGCCGACGCCTGAGCATTGTTCACGTAGGACGCAAATCCGTAATCCCCCGCAGACTTGCTGTCGAATGGGATAAGGGTCTTGGCGTCGATCTGATTTCTGAACTGTTTATTGAAATACGTGATGGAGGCAACCGTGTTTTCATTAACCTCGCGCTTGATTCCGATTTCCCAGGAGATCGTCCGCTCGGGCTGAAGATCGGGATTACCTGCAAGGACGTTTCTTGACTGTACCTGGAGCCCCCGCAATATTTGCGGATTGATACCCGAATAGAGATAATCGAACAGCGGATACTGAAAATAAAAACCAAGGTTGATGAAGAAAAATGTCTGTTCAACCATTGGTGCGGATAGTGAAATTCGCGGACTCACCTGTTGTTTAATGGTTGCCCGTGCTGAGCCTGTCCTCACCGAATCGAATTGTGAAGGTCCTGTCGGGACGTATTCGACCAGCGGGCGTTGCGCAGTCGGATCCAGGAAATCCCACCGAATACCGAAGCTAAGATTCGATCCATCATCGCTATGCTGAATCTTGTCCTGCACAAAGATACCTCCTGACCGGGGGAGGTAGTGATAGTTGTTGCTATAATTCAGCATGGGTGCATCAAGCACTGGCTTTCCAAAATAGGTTGTCTGTGGTTCGTACTTGACAAGATCGGAATTGATGTCATATTGGTTAACGTCAACACCTGCTTTGAAAACATGGCGGTCTCCAATCTGGGCCGAGATGTCCGCTTTGAGATTATAGACACGCTGTCTCGATTCCGCCCACCATGCACGTTGTCCACCCACGATATACTGAAGGAAAAAATCGTATTCATAAGGCTGAGTTGAAAGATCGCCTGTGGATTCCGGCCCGATATGGCTCCGCTGGTAAAATTGACTCAGGCTGACCGTGTAGAAAGAAATATCCGAAAGAGTTCCGGAATTCACGAGTGCTATTCTGTAGGAATCTCGCGCGCGTGTGGGCAATCCGGAAAGATCATACCTCCAGCTATATTCATAGTCTTGCCAGCGTTCGAAGGAATAGATCCCCTGGAGACTCCACCGGCTCGACGAAGATGCAACGTAATCGAACTTCGTAAACCCTTTGATCTGTTTGCTGACTGGAGAAGGAAAGAAGCTCTGAAAATCCTGCCACCATCGTGTGTCTGTCACGTCGAAAACGTTTGCAGTGAAGAAATACAGCCGGTTTTCAAGCACGGGACCATTCGCTGAGACTTCGAATTCCGTGGATCGATTTTGTTGTTTGATCCAATCCCCCGGCAGCCAATTGTCCCGCTCCAACCGCACGCCGAAGCTGCTTTCGTTCCCGCCAGTTTTTGTAATGACATTCACCGCACCGGATTGAGTATTTCCATATTCGGCGTCCAGTCCCCCGGTAAGAACGGTTACGTCACTCACGGAACTCTTCGGCAGATCCGTTCCGAGTCCTCCGCCGATAACGTCCTGTACCGGGATTCCGTCAATCAGGAATACTGTCCCGTTCACATTGCCGCCCCGGACATTTCCTTCGAGCGTTGTGCCGGGTTGAAGTGACAAGACCTCATTGAATGTGGCGATGGGGAGTCTCGCAATTTTCTCACCTCCGATCGTAAATGCCGTTGCCGCAAGATCCTTTTGTATCAGGGGCCGCTTTGCCACTATCTCAACAGGCTGTAACTCCACAGCGCCGACCTCAAGCTCGATGTTGAGTCTTGTTCTCAGGTCCGGCGAAATCACCACGTTCTTCATGATCAGCATTTTATACCCGATAATGCTGAAGCGGACGTCGTACTCTCCTCCGCGCACGTTTGGGATTCGGTACGAACCGTCCGGATTTGATATAGTCCCATACTGAGTTCCTATCAGGAATATATTGACCCCGACAATGGGCTCTTTCGTAACTTTGTCGACAATTTTGCCTTCGAAGATTCCAGTGATCCCAGCCAGACTATACGAATGGATGACCAACAGCGAAACAATGCAAAGGACGAGGATATTCCGCATCGATTGAGGATGCTGATGAGTTCGGGTATTTTGCAGCGGCCGGTGGTCGTTGATCAAGGTCATACAGAAGCAGAATTACTCCTAGAGTGGAAGACAATCATGCGGACCGACAAATATATCGTATTGCTGAATGGTGAAGGCAATTTGAGACTGCGCGAACCCCAATGTGGAGTACAATTTGACCTTTCCAGCAATAGTAAATGACTCAGTCCTCGCAACTTGACGTTGTTGGCAGGTTCTGTCCAGGCTATATTGAAAAAAATAATTGGGAAGGCTTCCACCTTCGTCGTCTGTGAAATCCCAGGTCACCTGTATTTGCACGTAGTCACCCGGGTTTACTGTCAATGTCCCTTTCGCAGGATCATAGGTTCCGTGAACCAGATTAGTCGGCGCGAGTTGGAATGTCTTGTGGACCGAAGTGTCCCGGTTTGAAGTAATAACGATCGTCCCCGTTAAGGCCATTCGATCACTCAATGTTTCATCAAAATTGTTGACTGCCACCAAGTTGACAATTACACTGTTTGCGTTCTGCGTATAAACATAGAACTCCTGCAGTTGGGCTTTGAAGAGATCGGAGGGATCTTGGCGTGGCGGCAACGATTCGTCGCAGGACAGCGAAAGAACCAGGATGATAATCGAGAAGTGGATCCAACGGAGGCGCATGAGCCGTTTCAGCAGGTACTATCAGATGTTGTAACAGGTCGGCAACCGTTCCGACCGTCAGTCAATGAATGCTCGACACAGGCACCGCCGTCGTGTATTGTCAAGAGCGTATTCGGTTCTTGACCAACCCCTATGACGTAAAGACAGAACCTAGATACGTCCGGATTTTCCGAATGAAGTCATCCTTGTTGAGCGGTTTAATCATTACTTCATTTGCTCCGCTTCGTTTTGCTTCGTCAGAGTCCGTGGACGCCTGGAGGGCCGTGATAATGATGATCGGAGTCTTTTTCGTCTGTTCGAGTTCACGCAGTTTACGGCAAACCGCATATCCATTGAGACCGGGCATCGATGACATCGAGCACTATTAAATCCGGCGATACAGACGATACCCGTTCCAATGCCTCACGGCCGTCAGAAACGACATCAACATCAAACCCATCATTCGTAATCCACCACTTCACCATCATTTGAACCGAATCGGTGTCTTCGATGATGAGCACCCTTTTGCGTTTCGGATCGGTCATAGTACCTGAACAAGGTCGTCGAAATACATGCCGATTCCAAATCTAGAACGGCAGGTCAGAGTCCTTCGCCGCTGGACCTGGAGAGGTCGGCGTGCTGGTATTCCCCGTCAACGTGCGGTACTCTTGAAGCGCGAGATCCGTAAGTTGCGCTTTCAGATCCTTTGGCATGATCACTTTGTCCCACCATTTGCCGTTCTGATCCTTCTCGCTTGGCATACCGACGAAAAGCCCGGTTGCCGATTGTGCTACCTTGAATCCTTTGATCGTGATCGAGTCTCCGGTTTCTACATCAAAAAATGCTTTCAGGGCCGACGATCCCTGCGCAAGACGCATGTTCAATACTTTCATGATATTTCGAGTTTGTATGGTGAGTTCAGTTAAGTGCCGATGGCAATGTAAGAATAAAATCAGCTTCAAGCAATTTTTCGGACTTTCAGCTTTAATTTTGCATATTGCGACGAAGATGAAGTTTGATTCGCTCACATATCCTGTCGACGAAGTCATACCTGATCTTCTTCGTGCTTTCCAGTCATCCAACACCGTCGTCCTTTCGGCTCCTCCCGGCTCAGGAAAAACCACGCGCATTCCAATCGCACTTTTGAATCACGGCATTCTCAACCACGGGAAAATGCTGATGCTCGAGCCCCGAAGGCTTGCTGCGCGACGATCAGCAGAATTCATGTCCGATCAACTTCAAGAAGAAACAGGAGAGACTATTGGATTTCGCATTCGCGGCGAAGCCCAATGCGGCCCGAAAACCCGCATTGAAATCCTGACCGAAGGAATCCTGACGCGGATGCTTCAAAGCGAGCCCGACCTCCCCAACGTGGGTTTAATCATCTTTGACGAATTTCATGAACGAAGCATTCACGCCGACCTTGGGCTCGCATTCTCGCTCGATGTCCAGAAGCACTTGCGAAGTGATTTGCGGATCCTGATCATGTCTGCGACGCTGGATGGCACTCACCTTGCCCGCATCCTCGGCGAAATCCCTTTCGTGGAGAGCAAGGGAAAGCTGTTTCCGATCGAAACCCGGTATTCGAAGTTCTCTTCGGAGAAATCAATCGAAATCAGGGCAGCCGATGTGGTTGAACGCTCCCTTGAGCACGATGATGGAGATATATTGGTATTCCTTCCCGGTTGGCGGGAGATTCAGCGGACAGAGAGGGTACTGTTTGATCGACATCTTCCTGACGATGTGATCGTCCACTCCCTCCACGGGGATGCATCATTTGCGAAGCAAACCGCCGCCCTCGCCCCGGCGCCGCCAGGGAAAAGGAAAGTGATACTCTCGACGAACGTTGCAGAAACCAGTCTGACGATTGAAGGAGTACGCGTCGTCGTGGATTCCGGTCTGGTACGGACCGCAAGGTTCGATCCGCGTCGGGGAATGTCCGGCCTCGTTACCGTTCAGGTCTCAAAAGCTTCAGCAGACCAGCGTCGCGGTCGTGCAGGTCGCGTCGCTCCTGGTGTATGCTATCGATTGTGGAATGAAGCAGAGCACGAACAGCTCGCGGAGTTTGCCCAGCCAGAAATCAAGTCAGCAGATCTTGCGCCGCTTGCACTCGATTTGGCTCAATGGGGCTCGCCAAATGGTGAGAACCTCCTCTTCATTAATCCTCCCTCCTTGTCGAATCTTCAACAGGCTCAAACGATCCTTCGCAATCTCGACGCCATCGATGAGAAAGGGCAATTGACAAAGGTCGGACGTGCAATGGCAGAACTGCCGATGCATCCACGACTTGCACACATGATTTTGCGTGCGAAGACAATGGGATTCGGGGAAATGGCGTGCGAACTTGCGGCACTTCTGGAAGAACGGGATCTTTTTGCAGGACAGAAGGACACGGATGTCGATTTGACTTCACGATGGGTGGAATTACAGAGAGGGAAAGGGAATGTCCACGAACGAATCGCTGCTCAGGCACGACGGTTCAGAAGAATTGCCAGCATTGAGGAAAGTGCCGGCGATGGCTCGAAGATAGGACTTCTTCTTGCATTGGCCTACCCGGATCGCATTGCCAGGCGCCGGGAGAAGAATGGTAACACCTACCTTCTTGCCTCTGGTACGACGGCAGTCCTTCCATCCGGCAGTGCATTGGCTCGAGACGAATTCCTGTCGATTGCCGATACTGATACTGCAGGAACCAGCGTCCGTATTTTCCTTTGTGCTCCTCTGAGAAAGGAGGAACTGGAAGATTCCTTCGCAGACAAGATTGTACCGGAGGAAATTATCCGATGGAATTCTGCCGAACAGAGCGTAGAAGCCAAACACGTGCAACGAATTGGCGCAATCATTCTTTCTGAAAAACCGATTGCGGACGAGGATGAACGGATCGCTTCCGCAATGAATGACGGAATTCGTGCAATGGGTCTGCAAGTTCTACCGTGGAACCGAGAATCACAATTAGTACGAGAACGAAGCGAATGGCTCCGGGCCAACAGACTCGTGGCAAGCGATTGGCCCGATTTGAGTGACCAACGATTGATTCAATCACTCGACATATGGTTGAGACCGTTTCTTTCGGGAATTCGACAGCGCAGCCAGCTATCAAAACTCAGTCTCCACTACATTCTCACGTCACTATTCACACATCGGCAACTCCAGGAATTGGAGAATCTAGCCCCACAAAGGCTAAAGCTTCCGAGCGGATCATCAGTCGCAATCAACTATAGTTCGGGTAACCAACCTGTTCTTGCAGTCCGTCTGCAAGAATTATTTGGACAAACCGACACTCCACGATTGGGCAGCGGAAGAGTGCCGGTCGTTATTCACTTGCTTTCCCCCGCAAAACGTCCACTGGCAGTAACACAGGATTTGAGAAGTTTCTGGCAAAACGTCTATCCCACTATCCGCAATCAGATGCGCGCCAGGTATCCCAAACACGTTTGGCCCGAGAATCCTTTGCAGGCTGCCCCAACAAACAGAACGAAGAAACAACAAAAGATTACGAAGTAGGCGATGAATGTGGATCATGGATCCAAGAAAATGCTGGAGACGTCCTCAGTCGATTGGATATACTCGTGCGATGGATCGAAGTATATATTTTTTGGAGGTATTTAGACGGGCAGAAACCAGAAGATCAACCAGATTAGCCAACCAGCAGAGGGTTGACCGCTCGACAACGACTTATCTCTTTAGTTTTTGTGCCGTGCCAGCTTGCTTGTCCACACTCTTTCTGTGGGTCTTGTTCGTAGCGGCAACAGCCAGTTTCAAATTCGGCAAGTGTTTTTGCGCAATTTCTTGAGGTGGCCAGTACATCACCAGATACTGATTATTGATAGCGACTCGGTCCCACAACCTTGGCTCCGTCGGGTTTAAGCGTTTCCATTCGCGCGCCAAAATTTTCGTCCACGCCTGCGATGGAATCCCTGAAAGGTCGAAATAGACTTCGTATCGAGCGTCTGCCTTCTTCGTTTCACGGGTTAGATCTCTGTTGAGACCGACAATTTGGATTTCCACAGCAGGTCTAGCGATTGGATGATAATTCGATTCAGGCACAAATCTCCCTTTGCTTTTCAATTCGTCTGGCTCCCTTGATACATTGGTCCACGTCCGGATTATTGCTGTAATGCATTTGCCCGTTCCTCAAGAACACCATTTACTCCGTACCATCTTTACCAGGCCCGCCATATGCAGGACTGAATGGAAGTGCCGGAGTGATCCATTCTATTCGTTTTTCTGGGTGGTGCGTGCCCAAAGACACCGTGAACGATGAATTGATGACATCTTGTTGTGGAGAACTCCCACGCGGATGTTTCTGTTGAAAATGCTCATTCTGCACTGTCAAGGTTCTCCTTTTTCAACATCGGATCATCTTTTCACGAACGCTTGTTACGGTCATTAAGACGCTTTTAGTGAACCACATGAATTCTGTCCAACGCAGCAGAGTCCACCAGCTCGGTTTGGCGGAACGCGCCAAAAGCCTTGCTTTATCCTGAATCTTTGGATTGTCTTTCGATATTCGCTCGGGCATATTGTGAACCGACTCCCAGGCCGTCCCCCGCGCTTCCGGCTCACGCCTTAAACGTGATCGGAAAACGCAAGAGCGTAGCCATCGAAAAAATCTGAACAATCAACTCAAACGCGTCGGATCGAGGTAGGTTTACTGGAAATCCTGTCAGGCCGGATGACTTCTGCAACCCTTTATGGAGTCTAACCTTGACCAGAAGGTCATTGCAGAATGTCTGTAGTTGGTGCTATTAGGATAGCTCCATTCCGCCTCAATAGCAACTCATATATTATGTTTATTTCACATCGTTCGCGGATTTTGCGCCGCCGCAAGCGACGCGGAACCTCAAGTACGACGCAAGTGTTCAACCATCATCGATTATGTCTCATATCCGGTCGAAAACGAACAATATCGTTTCTCAAAGACATTTGTGAACAACGCAATTCAAACGCAAAAGGTCGGGCTTGTTGGTACGGGATTCGTCGGTTCTTCATTTGCGTACGCGCTGATGAACCGCGGCCTGGCGTCGGAGCTCGTGCTCGTGGATTCCAACTCCGAGAAGGCGATCGGTGAGATGATGGATTTCAACCATGGACTTTCGTTCGTAAAGCCCATGAAGATCTACAGCGGAGGCTATCGCGAACTTGCCGGCTCGAAAGTTGTCGTCATCGCCGCGGGTGCGTCCCAGCGACCCGGAGAAACCAGGCTCGACCTTCTGGGACGAAATGCCGCAATATTTCGATCGATCATTCCGGAAGTCGTCAAACACAACCCAGAAGGGATCATTCTCATTGCAACAAATCCTGTCGACATCCTCACATACGTTTCCCTGGAGGTCTCCGGCCTCCCTTTTTCGAAAGTTATTGGCTCCGGGACGATTCTCGATACATCGCGATTCCGATTTCTTCTTGGCCAGTACTACGGCGTCGATACACGCAGCGTCCATGCCTACATTGTCGGTGAACACGGGGACAGCGAAATACCGTTGTGGAGCCTTGCCAATATCGGCGGAGTCCGGCTGCAAGAATTTGCACCATTGCGGAACAAGTCGTACAACCAGGAGGAAATGAATAATCTCTTTGTGAGTGTGCGCGATGCCGCCTACGAGATTATCAAACGGAAAGGGGCGACCTATTACGCCATCGGTTTGGGATTGCTGTCGATCGTTGAGGCAATCCTCGGGGATTATCGTTCCGTCCTCTCCGTTTCAAGTCTTATGATGGGACAATATGGAGTAAAGGACATTTGCCTTAGTCTTCCGTGTGTGGTCGGTGGAAACGGAATCGAGGAAATCCTCATGTTGAATATGAGCGACGATGAAGAGGATGGTTTCCGTGCTTCCGCTGCGAAACTCAAAACAACGCTCGCATCCTTGAAAGGCTCATGACGGAGCAAAAACTTCAAAATTCACAGTTTTTCAACGGGATTTTGGTAACTTTTGCAACGGGCTAAAATTCCATTAGGAATTGACCGGGAGAATATCTACTTTAGCATCGTTAATAAACAGTACACCGTCACTACCTCCGCGTGGAGAGCTTCTAGTTACTTGCTGATGAACCGTACGAATCCTACCAAGGTCGAAACGCCATCAAACAGTACGAGCTCGAATGCTTCTGGTCAATGAGCTAAGAGTAGACTGGCGTACAACCTTGCCCAACGGTTAGTTGGGTCACTACAACAAGAAAGGATTTGTTCCATGGAAAAAGGAACAGTCAAATGGTTCAACGCAGCAAAGGGTTTCGGTTTTATTTCACGCGCTGGAGGCGAAGATGTATTTGTCCACTTCAAGTCGATCGTTGGTGACGGCTACAAGAGCCTGAACGAGGGCGATCCCGTGGAATTCAATGTCGAACAAGGTCCAAAAGGCCTTCAAGCGACGAACGTGTCAGTTGTAAAATAATTTGGCACAGTTTTTCGGCTGCAAAACCAAGAACCCCGCTCAGGCGGGGTTTTTTGTTTCACCCCCAATCACGACTGTACCATTGAATTGATTAGCGACGGTGAGACACGGAGGCGCAATTGCAGTTTCCCGGAAATGATTACACGCAACTCTCCGCTTCAACTGACGTAGAAGAAGCGACTTGTTTCAAGACCCACCGCCTGAGCGTTCATTCTGCAAGAGCTTCTGATGAGCTCCGAGACATTTCTTAGCTCCATCGAATTGTGCCGTTATTACCACCGCGGCCCGCAAACCGTTCGGGCACTCGATGGCGTGACGATTACCGTTGCAAGAGGAGAATTCCTCAGTATCGTCGGTTCGTCGGGATCGGGGAAAACGACCCTCCTCAATCTGCTCGCAGGACTCGATACACCAACCGCCGGTGTCGTGGAGCTTGGAGGCGTTCCTCTCACAAGCATGTCGCGACGACAGCTCTCCGCCTATCGGGCGCACAAAGTCGGCATGATCTTTCAATCCTTCAACCTCATATCGCACTACACTGCGCTGCAAAATGTCGAGACGGCGCTGTACTTCAATGGGACAGCACCGAACGAGAGACGACGCCTCTCTACACAAATCCTGGAGCAGCTCGGACTTGCGGACCGTATGACGCATCGCCCTGCCGACCTCTCCGGCGGTGAGCAACAACGTGTCGCCGTCGCGCGGGCAATTGTGAAAAGCCCGGAGATTCTTTTCGCGGATGAACCAACCGGAAACCTGGACTTTGAAAATGCCGAGGCGATTGTCAATCTTCTTATGAAACTCAACCGGGACGGGCTCACCATCGTGCTCGTGACACACAATCTGGAAATGGCCCAGCACTACACGCAACGGACCATCCGGATGCAGTACGGCCGTGTCATTCAAAGCGGATCGACCAAGACGGCGGAGCAACCGTTGCCATGACGCTTCGCGACTTGATCGTCATATCCACCGGAAACTTGTGGCGTATGAAGCTGCGGACACTGCTGACGACGTCCGGAGTCCTGATTGCCATCGCAGCGTTCGTTTCCATGTTATCCTTCGGCGCCGGCAATCAGGAGCAAATCAACAACGAGTTCAACAAGCTCGGCCTCTTCTCAACGATGCAAGTGTATCCGAAGAACAAAGAAAACATTTCCGATACGACGACCGCGGCAAAGCTTGATCAGAGAGCTCTCGAGCGGCTTGCTGCTGTTCCCGGGGTGAACATCGTATATCCGTATGATGCATTCTCTGTGACCGCGAGACTCGGAGATTCGGTGCTTTCTGCCAAGGCACAGGCGCTTCCCATAGCGGCAGTGCAGACGAAGCTGTTTTCCAATCTGAGTGCGGGTGGCGCGTTTGATAGCAACAACTCTCACGAAGCGATCATTTCCACTGATTTCGTGAAAAAAGCGGGTTTCACTTCACCCGATTCGATCATTGGAAAAAGGCTCGTGCTCTCCGTCCGCGTGTCGGTCATCGACAGCGGGCTTGCACACATCCTGGTGGACCGCGGAGAAACAGTCCTCGACCGCATTCGGCGGATTCATCTTGATTCGCTCGTGAACAAGGAATATCGCTCTAAGGTGCTGAGAGGTGAGGTCAACGAGACAATACGACGCTTTTTGAATGGATTTATCAACGCCCAGTCCGTTGTCAACGATACACTCAGGGTGTGCGGTGTTCGCGGACCGGACAGGGTAGGAAGGATGAGAATCGAATCGATCATCATTCCGGCTTCGACTGCCGCCCGATTCAGTTCAAGCGGATTCGGTGGCAATCCGTCCGAGATTTTTTCCGCTATGAGCAGTGGAACACTCTTCGAGCGAACAAACGATGCCAGCGGAAAAACATACTCCCAGGTGACGATTGATTTTGATCCGAAGGTGATTTACAAAAGTATCCGGGATTCGGTCGAGGCGATGGGGTTCAGGACATTCAGTTTTGCAGCGGAATTTGAGCAGATACAGCGCGCATTCCTCTACATCGATCTCGCGCTGGGAGTGATCGGATTGATAGCCCTCCTCACCGCTTCGCTTGGCATTGTCAATACCATGGTTATGTCGATTACGGAGCGAAGGCGGGAAATCGGGGTTCTCAAATCACTCGGAGCTGACGAACTCGACATACGCTGGCTCTTCCTTGTCGAATCGGGCGTGATCGGCATTTTGGGCACGGTCGCCGGCATTCTCTTCGGATGGACCATCACGCGTATCGTCTCCGCCATTGCGCAAGCGTACATGAAGAATCAAGGCATCCCTCCGGTGGACGTGTTTGCGCTGCCTGCGTGGCTAATCCTGATTGCACTAAGTGTGGGTGTTGGAGTGAGCGTTGTAGCAGGATTCTATCCGGCGGCGCGTGCCGCGAGGGTTGACGCTGTCGAAGCTCTGCGAAACGACTAAACCGCTACACACCGTCCGTCGCCGACGTACAGATCAGACGGCGACTTCATTTCCTACCACTTCCGGCCGCCGCCGCCACTTCTGTTGCCACCCCGATTCCCGCCATCGTACCCACCGCGGGAAGAACGCTCTGGGCGAGGACGAGCCTCATTGACATCCATCGATCGGCCTTTGAACTCCTTGCCGTGCAATCCCGCGATCGCAGCATCCGCCTCGGTCTTTTCCGGCATTTCGACGAATGCAAATCCCTTCGGGACGTTATTGTATTTATCCTTCACAATAGCCACCTCATCGACACGGCCGAACGCTTTGAACGCAGCTTCCAGGTCTTCTTTGGTTACTTCTTTGGACAAGTTACCTACGTAAAGTCGCAAGATTGTCTCCTTCTCAAAGATGTGAGCGTTGATGTTCAGTGTTGGAAGAGCAGGCTGCCCCGCAAGATGATTCTACCAACTGCAATCAAGGTACTGTAAGTATCCGGGGATTCCTAATGCTTTTTGGCCCGCGACGAAATCCTCATTTTGCCGCCACAAAGAGCTGAATGAAGAACCTCATGCCATTCACCCACTCGAAGAGCCACACTTCCACCCATTTCAGCGGGTTCCACGCGTGCCGGTACCAACTGTGCCAGATCCGTTGTGCATACGTCCGCGATCCTGCGCCTACGAACGGGTTCCTTTTCTTAAGCCAGAGGGTTACGACCGATGGCACCCTGATGTTGGGCATCTCAACGTGAAGTTTTTCATATAACGCGACGAGTTCCTTCGCTTTGAGATCGCGCCAGTCGACCATCCCCTGTTTCGTCTTCGCGATTGATTCTTCGAGCGCTTCCTCGACTTCACTCTTCGGTCTGGTACGGAGCCACACTTCTTCGAGCTGGAAGAAGAGCCTGACGATTCCCCATACCCGCGCACTGATGGAGTTCAATTGATGCCACCAGAACGGAATGAGAGCCTCTTGTGGGAAACCGGGCCTCCGGTCATTCCTTTTTCGCATCGACCAAAATCCGCAGTTCATCGGATGCAGGCGTTCGATCCTCGATGCATACAGGTACCACATGAAGAACGACATCCTGTCCCAGTAGAGCCGTCGATCGTGACGCCAGATCTTCAGCACATTCACCATATGTTCGGTGGAATAGAATTGTTCCCACGTCCGGTAGTATGATTGCATCAGTTCTTCGCGCGTCATGCTATCCGGTGCCACCGCAACGTGCGCCGAATCGTACGTATTGAAATCCGGATCCATCCACCGACCCTCTTTCCACCAACGCTGGTGGTCCTTCGATCCGGGGAGTGGTGCAAGGATATAGAACGAAGCCGCATCGAACATCATATTCTGGAGCTCGGCGATGTCCTCCCGGAGGCTGTCCGGCGTGTCAAAAGGCAAGCCGAGGATGTATCCCGCCTGGCACGTGATGCCGAGGGAGTGGCAATGAGCAACGAGATCTTTGTATTCCGTCACCTGGTTTTGAAATTTCTCCTTTGACCTCAGGTTTTTTCGGTTGACGCTTTCCACGCCGAAGAAAATCTGCGAGCAACCAGCGCGTGCCGCTAGCACGAAGAAATCGCCACCCGGCATTTTCCTTGCCGCCAGATCGCTCTGCATCATAAAATGGAAGGGGATTTTCTCTTCCTCGCGGAGACGGATGAGACCGGCAAAGAGCTCGCGCCATCTGGGATTGCGTGCGGTATTGTCGTCCGTAAAAAAGCATTGTTGAACGCCTGCATCAAGGTAGCTCTGACGAACGAAATCAACGACTTGCTTTGGATTTCGAAACCGCATCGTTCTCCCCTGCACGTTGATGATTGTGCAGAAATCGCACGTGAAGACACACCCGCGGCCAGTATCGATAGTCGAGAACCGCGATGCAAAGTTTCTGAATTCTTCCTCACTAATCCGGGGAATCGGCAGGTTTTCAAGGTTGGGTGTGGGAGCGAGAAAATTGTACAATGGTTTCGCCACACCTCGTATGACATCCTCGACGACAGCAGTCAAGCGTCCACCCTCAACTTCTCCGGCAACCAGCGTGATGCCATTTTCCATTGCTGCTTTGAGCTCATCCGTCACGCCAATCATGGAAAGCATGCCGCTCACGTGGAAACCGCCAATCAGAACGGCAATATTGTGCGGCAGAAACTTCGATGCGAGATCGAGAGCCCTCGGGTACTGGTTCGACTGGACGCCAACAAGCATGACAATCGACCTGACGCCGGGCTTCTTCGAAGCCCTGATGATGTCATTTACCGGAACCCAGTCGATTGCTTCGTCGAATTTATGGATCCGGAGAGAGACTCCTTGAAAGAAGGGATAGCTCACGAGATCGCTCGTGAGGGTCCCTAATTGCGTGAGTGTGTTGCTGCGGATAACGCCGACGCGAGCCTTGATCGGATAGCCGTCGTCGGTGTAATTCGTGGCCCGAATCAGCGT
>JADGQA010000046.1 GCA_017882185.1 Bacteroidota bacterium | reverse complement strand
TGGGCATAAATGGGAAGAATTGCAACGACTCCGCCGAACAGGACTGAAAAAAGATCGAGGGATATTGAGTAAAGAATGATTTTGGTTTTGAAGACAAACCGCACACCCTGTTTGACGCTTTCGACAATATCTTCACTTTTGTTTTGTGGAGAAATTGGTGTTTCTCCGATCGTCCGATAGAGAAGTAACGCGGCTCCCACAAGTCCGACTACAACCAACAGCGTGTTCGAAAACCCCAGCCAAGCATACAGGAATCCAGAAATTGCCGGCCCGACGATTGCACCAACTTGCCAGGCGGAGCTACTCCACGTGGAAGCATTCTCGTAGAGCGGCACAGGAACCAAGAATGCGCGCAATGCAGTAGCAGATGGAGATTGAAACGCCCTGCAAATGCCGATGATGAAGATCGTCGTATAGATTGTCATCACCAACGCAGCCTGCGGCAAGTGATTGCTTTGCTCCGATAGAAAATGAAGTACAAGTGAGCTCGTTGCGATCCCGGACACGCTCCACAACAAAGTCTTTCGCTTGCTGTACCGGTCTGCAATGTGGCCGCCGAAGAGAGAAAGTGAAATGAACGGTATTGCTTCGATCAGTCCTACGAGGCCGAGTGCCAAAGGATCATGGGTAAGCTTGTACAGCTCGTACCCGATCGTAACTTCCTGAGCTAAAAGGCCAATGGTCAGAAGGAATGAGGCGAGAACAAGGTTCCGGAATTCAGGATAACGCAGCGCCCCATAGGGGTCGGTTCGTTTTTGCACGGACTTCTCTGTTCTTGGTATTGGCGGTCGGAAAATTACGAAATGAAATTAACAGAAGCTCAACTACCCTATCTTAGATCAAGGATGGGCTCATGGGATTGTTCAAGCTCGCGATGACGGTTGTTGTAGCTTTCCGCCCCATCGTTCCAAGCAATGACGGTTGAATCGAATCCATAATCCCTCTCGGATGTTAATGCAGTGCCAGGACGTCAAGCTCTAGGTGCCTGGGGTTGAAGCTTTCGGTTTGTAAAGCACTTCCGCCTTCCGTGCTGACGTGACAATCCCTTTGATCAGCGCAGAGCTAAATCCGTTATGCTCCATCTGGTTCAACCCGGATATCGTACAACCTTCGGGTGTTGTAACCTTGTCTACTTCCTTTTCAGGGTGTGTCCCCGGTTGGACGAGCAATGAAGCGGCTCCGAGCGCAGTCTGAGCAGCCATGAGCAGAGCTTCTTCCGCGTGGAACCCAATCTCAATTCCCCCCTGTGATGCCGCCCTGATCGCTCGCAGGAAGAACGCTATGCCGCACGCGCACAACGCAGTTGCAGGAACCATCAGCGTTTCGTCAATAATCAGCGTTCTGCCGAGCGTGTCAAAGATCTTCTTTACGATGGGGAGCGAAGCCTCGCTGCCTGCATCTCCTGCAATACACGTCATGGATTGGCTCAAGGCGATCGCAGTATTTGGCATGGCTCGAATGATCGGGACATTCCTGTCGAGATGTCTGCGGATTTCCGCGATCGTGACCCCGGAGACAAGTGAAACGATCATATGACGTCGATCATCGAGGGACGCTTTGATTTCTGCAAGCAGCGGATTGAGTTGCTGAGGAGTGACAGCAACAACTATCATATCGGAATTTCGGATTGCTGCGGCATTATCAGCGCCTACAGCAAAGCCACGATGCCTGAATTCCTCAAGCGCCTCAACTCTTCTACGCGTCAACGTGATTTGATTTGCAGAGAAGAGTCCGGAATTCATCAATCCCAATGCAATAGCTCCTCCGATATTACCCGCCCCGAGAATTGCGATGCGCGACTTGCTTAAATCCATAGCATCAATCCTTTCCAGTCAAGTGCTCATGAGAATTGTCTTCAGATCATCAAATGTCGCTGAGAGTCGTATGGAATGCTTCGTCCCCTGCATCATCGTACGAAGGCGCTCCGGTACTTCTATGGCTTTCTTCATCCAGTCTTCATAGATATCGATGAATTTCGCCGGGTGGGCGGTTTCCAGAATGATCCCGTCTATTTCTCGTTTTTCAGTTTCAAAATAGTGATGGAGCGCCAAAGCGGCAACCGCACCGTGCGGATCCAGGATATACTGGTTCTTTTTGAATTGCTCGACAATCATTCGTTGTGTGTCCACGTCAGAATAGGATGCGGAGGACAGAACGCATCTGAGATCCTTCACGTTTCCGTCGAACAGATACATGATTCGTGCAAAGTTGCTCGGATTGCCAACGTCCATAGCATTCGAAATGGTGGCAATCGATTGTGCTGGCGCAAACACTCCGCTTTCCAGGAACCTCGGGAGAACGTCATTGAGGTTTGTTGCGGCAATGAATCGGTCCGCAGGAAGTCCCATTCTCCATGCTAGGAGCCCGGCCGTCAAATTACCAAGATTTCCGCTCGGGACGGAAAAGACAACCGGTCGCCCCCCTTCCAAACGACGCGCATAAGCATTGAAATAATAGAAAGTCTGTGGGAAGAGTCTGGCAACGTTTATAGAGTTTGCCGAAGTGAGTCTTTTCGTTCTCGACAACTCCTTGTCTGCAAACGCCTCCTTCACCAACCGTTGGCAATCATCAAAGCTCCCCGAGATCTCCAGTGCCGTGACATTTCCTGTCAACGTGGTAAGTTGAAGTTCTTGAATGGCGCTTACTCTGCGGGATGGATAAAGAAGGTAGACCTTCATTCCCTGGACGTTGTGGAATCCGTGGGCAACAGCACTCCCCGTATCCCCCGACGTAGCGACAAGGATTGTCCGTTCCTCTGTGTCATTTCTATGCAGGTACGCCATAGTGTGTGCCATGAACCGCGCGCCAAAATCCTTGAACGCCAATGTCGGACCGTGAAATAATTCAAGGACCGAGGTTCGTTCATCCAGAATTCGAATGGGGACAGGAAACGACATTGATTTCTCGATGATCCGGCGAATTTCTCCGACAGGAATTTCATCTTCCAAAAGACATCGCGCAACGTCAAAGGCAATTTCTTGAAACGTCATGGAGCGAGTAGAAGCAACGAAGCCCTCCGATAGCCTGGGAATCTCCACAGGCATGAACAAGCCTCCATCCTCTGCTATGCCCTGGTCTACTGCTTCACGAAACGAGACCGTCGTTCCTGGTTTCAGTATGCTTTGAAGTCTCATTCCTGTTTTCAAGAGATGATTCTTGCCCCGTTACTGCAAATACGAGATACAAAGACTGTGTTAGGGCACGCCAGCGAATCCAAGACCTTTCTCATTGACGCTCCTACCTTGTCTGCAGTTTCCTTCGTAATCGAGAGAGCAAAGACGGACGGACCCGATCCGGAGATGCTGCAACCAAGCGCACCTGCATCGAGAGCAGCTGCTTTCATGTTCGCGAAACCGGGGATCATATGCGAGCGCGCAGGTTCAGCCACGACGTCATGGAGCGAGCGACCGATCAGAGCGTAGTCTTGCTTCAGTAGACCGGCAACGAGACCAGCCGCGTTTCCAGTTTGCGTCACAAGATCCGCCAGGGGGACACTTTTGGGCAGTAACTTTCTCGATGCCTTAGTCTGAATCTCAATGTGCGGATGGATAACCGTGCACCAAATATCGCGCGGCGCCTCGATCTGGACGATGTCAATCGGTTTGTACCCACGGACAAGGATGAATCCTCCCCAAAGAGAGGGGGAGAGATTATCGACGTGAATCGCATCACTCGCAATCTTCTCCCCTTCGATAGCGAACGGGAGCAATTCCTCTTTTGTAAGATCCAACTCGAGCAGTGCGTTGCAGGCAACTGCGGCAGCGACAGCACTTGCCGCGCTTGAGCCAATTCCACCACCAACGGGAACTCCTTTCGAGATCTCAAGTTCCACTCCGAGCGTGGCCTTGCAATGTTTGAGAAGAGCTGCAACGGGGGCCGCTGCCGTATTCAACGCAGGGTCGGTAGGCAGTGACGACGTGCTGCCTGTGATACTCTTTATACGCACTCCAGGCGATTTCACGACGCGTGCCGTAACAGTGTCGCCCGGTTGATCCAGCGCAAATCCCATGATGTCAAATCCGCAAGCCACGTTCGAAACCGACGCCGGCGCAAATGCAGTGATTTCTCGCTCCATGTCAACTCTGATGGTGTGATATTCGGATGATGTCTGCCAACACGCCCGTTGCCGTGTTGTCTGCACCGGCCCCAGGTCCTTTGATGACGATTGGGTGGTCTCGGCAATTCACAGTAGTCAACGCGATCATAATATCGCTGCCGGACAAACTGTAGCAAGGATGATCGCGGCCGACAGCCTGAAGTGATACCCTTGCCTTTCCATCGACGAATGATGCGATGTAGCGCAGGACCTTCCCTTCGCGCGCTGCCGTATCTCTCGCTTGCGCGTAGAAGCTGTCGAGTGTCTGCAGCCTTTTTAAGAATTCTCCGACCGAAGGAGCCCGAAGCAGAGTCTCGGGAATCAACGATTTCACTCGAACATTTCTGAACTCAAGGGGGTATCCGGCCTCGCGCGCCAGAATCAAGAGTTTTCTTCCGACATCGAGTCCGTTGAGATCATCGCGCGGATCTGGTTCGGTATATCCTTGAATCCTCGCCTCTTTCACAATATCACTGAACGTTCGCCCATCCTTGAACGAATTGAACACGTAGCTCAATGTGCCGGACAGAACGCCTTCAATGCGAAGGATGCGATCACCTCCCGCCACAAGGTCATTCATTGTATTGATGATCGGCAACCCTGCGCCAACATTGGTCTCGTACAGGAATCGGACGTTATGTTTCAATGCTGTCTGATGCAGTTTCTCATAGAGTGCTCGTTTTCCTGCATTCGCTTTCTTATTGGGAGTGACGATGGAGATGCTCGACTGAAGGATCCCAAGATATTGTTCCACCAGCGCATTGCTCGCCGTGCAATCGACAAAGACGCTGTTGGGGAGGTTCATCGCTTTCATACGCCTGATGTATTCCTGGAGGTTCATCGCCGAGCGTCCAGAAGCGAGCCGCTCCCGCCAGTGCTGTGAGAGAGAATCATTCTCGTCAAAAACCATCGTCCGGGAATTCGCGATCGCCTGGACTCTGACGTCCAGGTACTGGTTACTCAGAAGAAATTGGCGATGCTGGCTTATTTGTTTTAGAAGCGTTCCTCCGATGAGACCCGTTCCGACAATGAACAGGTGAAGAGATTTGGTCCCTGAAAGGAAAAAGGCATCGTGCAGAGCGTTAAGAGCCTTTGCCTCGTCAGCCTTGGCTATGACGGTAGAAATGTTCAATTCAGAGGATCCCTGAGCAATGGCAATCACGTTAATACCATTCTTTCCCAAGGCCTGAAAGAGTTTTCCCGAAATGCCTGTGGTTCTCCGCATGTTCTCGCCGACAATAGCCACAACGGACAGATGTTCTTCAACAAGCACACCGTCTATCTGATGATCCCTGATTTCGAACTTCAGTTCCTCATCAATGACGTGTTTTGCGGTCTGTGCTACTTGAGGCAACACTGCCAGGCACAATGAATACTCGGATGACGCCTGCGTCACCATCAAGACGTTGATTTCCCTTTTTGCAAGCGCACTAAAAATACGTCGTCCAATGCCAGCGATGCCAACCATACCGCTCCCTTGCATTCGAAGGAGC
Organism: Bacteroidota bacterium; assembly: GCA_017882185.1. Taxonomy (GTDB): domain Bacteria; phylum Bacteroidota; class Ignavibacteria; order UBA10030; family UBA10030; genus JADGQA01. The sequence continues at coordinate 13,162 of JADGQA010000046.1, read as the reverse complement.
GCTATTTCATCAATTGAGGAAATCCCTTTGATGGGAAACTTGCCGGTTGCATCACGCTTGCCAATGAGCGTACCCTGGAAGTCGGGATTGAATGTGTTCCTGATTCGTATCGGAATTTTCCGATCGAGCGCCGGTTGCATTGTTGGTGGGTGAATGACTTTTGCCCCGAAGTGAGACATCTCCATTGCTTCTTCATAAGTCATATGCAGGATCGAAAACGCCTTCTCGACTTTTCGTGGATCTGCGGTCATGACACCATCGACATCGGTCCAAATCTCGATTTCGCGCGCTCCGAGGGCGGCTCCGTAGAGCGAGGCTGTGAAATCCGAGCCCCCTCTGCCAAGCGTGACAGTGTCGTTGTCTGTCGTTGACGCAATAAAGCCGCAGGCAATTTGAATTCCGCGACTCTTTCGGAAATATGATCGTATCATGTGGTTTGTGAGATCATATTTTACTTTGCCGGCGCCAAAAGTGTCATCGGTCTTAATGAGAAGTCGACTGTCCACATACGCACAAGGGACATTCCTGCTTTTTAGTGCCTCCGTTATGGTGAAGGTTGAAAGGATCTCTCCGAAGCTCATGACATAGTCCTTCGTTCGGCTCGTGAGTTCCTTAGTGAAATAGACTCCGTGGAGAACATCCGAAAGATCCACCAGACGATCCCGAACAAACGCTTCGGCATTGCGGCGTTTTCGCACGGGAACAAGTTCTGTCAATGTGTCCAAATGCCGTTTCCTGATGGACCGAAGGTCAGCGAGATATTTCCTGTCACCTTTCGCAGCCAGCTGACTTGTTCGAATCAATTGATCTGTGACCCCCTGATAGGCGGAACACACGACAATCGGGTTATTGTGACTGGAATGAGCATCCTGGACTATGTCCAGTACATGTTTAATCCTGGACGATGTGCTCAGGGACGACCCACCAAATTTCATCACTTTCATACAGCTTCACCATGAAATGAAGAAAACCGACTTCCTTGTTGCTGAAGTCGGTTTTCTATGATCCAAATAAAGGATGAACCAACCTCAAGAGTCCGTAGTAATGCACGTGAGGCCGGTTGCCGGCATAATTTGAAGCAGTGAAGAATTTGTTTCGCTGTTTCTCATATGAACAACATATCGATTCGGCGGGACTTTGTCAAGTCTATTGAGGAATCACTTGGATCCTCCCTCGAACTCGCGCACACTCCTGTTTATTACAGTCTCAACATGTGCTAAAACGAAAATGGCAAGGTCGGGAAACTTCGCTCCCCTTCTTCGCCGTTAGTGCACCCACCAGGACTCGAACCTGGAACCCACTGATTAAGAGTCAGTTGCTCTACCAATTGAGCCATGGGTGCGTCTAAGATTGTAAGATCCCGCAGAAAAACTGCGAGGCTCCCTAACAGATCACTTGGACATTTCCGAAGTCACTCTTCGTGTTCATTGGTCGTTCGGGAATCGCTGCCAGACATCGGAAAGCAATAAATAAGGAAATTCTACTTCGACGTAGGAAGAGGCTGTTGAGCAGGCGGCATTGTTGCCGGCGGCGGCACAGACTGTATCACGCTTTGCTTCGTCCCTTCCCCCCTTGGCAACAGGAAAAGGTTGATAAACAACGCAACCACAATGAACAGGGTAGCGAGAACCGTTGTCGTCTTCGTAAGAAAATCAGAGGTGCGTCGCACGCCAAAAACTGTCCCAATGTTTGCTCCGCCGAACGATCCGGCCAACCCGCCTCCTTTGCTGGACTGCATTAAAACTGAAATCATGAGTACGACGCTGACAAGGATTTCAATAAACATGAAGAACGTAAACATGGTTCGCTTTCCTTTGACTGGACGATAAAAAACCCCATAAACGTATGGGGTCTTGTCAAAATATAGCCAACATTGCCTGAAAAAGCAAGAGATTAGAAATTGGGGGATTGATCACCGAGTGACACAGTTATCGGTGTCCCCATGTTGGCTCCCAGCATTCCGGCAGCGCTTCCCTCTTTCAATACAATTTCGATAAGCCCATTGCTTCCAACAATGATACAGGATTGATTCTTCGGAGCCTCAGCGTAATTGCGAATCCGAGTTGAAATCTTGGTTCTGCCCACTTCGATGGTGCAATGACCATAATATAGTTCTGGAATATTGGTGATGAGATTTCCGAAGCGGTCGATATGGAGGATTCTGGCTGTCGTCGTTCCTTTCTCTGAATCATAAAACATAGAAGATGGTTTCTTCAAATCGTAGAGCTTCCCAAATTGGCCCATAGACTTGCCCAGCGACAGAACACCAGCCAGAGGAGCAAAGATGTCCCGGCCGTGGAATGTTGGCGAGATCGGCCTCGAACTAAACCGAGGTGGGTGGACGATTTCGTATGACCGGCGTATGTTTTCCTGGAACACGACCATGTCCAGAAGTCCATTGTCGGGCGCAATGAAGGCGTGGCGGTCAGTTTGGACACAAATTATTTTGCGTTCGCTTCCAACCCCGGGGTCAATAACGCAGACGAATACAGTTCCGTCTGGGAAGTATTGGTACGAAGCCCACAGCAAATAGCCGGCTTGCTGGATATTCTGCGGACTGACATTGTGTGAAATGTCAATGATCCTCGCACGGGGATTGATCGACAATATAACCCCCTTCAAGGTCGCTGCGTAGTGATCGCTGTCGCCAAAATCGGTTAACAAAGCAACGAGTCCCTGCGTCGACTTTTTTCTTGCTCTCGTTAATCGCCCTGTTTGTTTCATCTCAAATGGTCTTGGAAAAAAGAAGGCGACCTACGCGCCGCCCTGTCATACTCAACAATTCGTCGTTCTCACTTTCACTTGATGGCAACAGCCTTTCCAAGTCTTGCGGAACGGTAGATCGCATCGACAATCTTCATGCGGTGGACCGATTCCTCTCCAGTCGAAATCACCGCATGCAAGCCACGGAGTGCACCTATCCAGTGCTTTAACTCATTTTCGTAGGACTTGCGATAGAGCATCTGCGGTGTCTCGTGGGACGCAGGGGCTACGTTGACAAGAGTCCCGTGCATACGTTTGAGAATCCTGAATGGATTCAGAGAGCCGCTTCCATCGGTCCCGAAACAATCGCAATAGAAGAAATCCTGATTCGATTCAAACGACCAGCTCGCCTCAATCGTGAGTGTGGATCCATTCTTCATCTTCATGAACATGATCGATGAATCCTCTACACCCTTCGTATGATGAGAATAATTGGTCGCATTCACCTCTTTCACCTCCGGGTATCCCATCATCCAGAAGGCCAGGTCGAACATGACTATCCCAAGGTCAAGAACCACTCCACCGCCTGACTGTTCCTTTCTCGTTAGCCAGGGGTTGCTCATCCCTAGTTTTCTGAACCAGCCTGCCTTGGCATAGAAAATATCTCCCAAAGCCTTCTCCTGAATAAAACCTTTCAGGATCATCGAATCAGGCCGAAATCGATTGTTCATGCCAACCATTACTTGCCGGTGATTCTTTTTTGCCGCTGCTACAATTTCTTCGGCCTCTCCCTGAGTCCGGGCAAGCGGCTTTTCTACAAGAACATCTCGTTTCGATTCAAGAACTGCCATTGCAATATCTCTGTGCAGATTGGTTGGGGCACATATGTCCACGGCAACTATATCTTCTTCCTTCTTCAACATTTCATCGTAACTGTTGTAGCAGCGCGGAATCCCGTATTTTTTCGCAACCGAGGTCGCCTTATTGAGATCGACATCGCACGCGGCGACAATCTCTGTATCCGGAAGTTTGCTAAGGATGGGAAGATGGATGGTCTGCGCAATCGTTCCCAATCCTACGATGCCGATACGGACTTTATCCATAGGTTTCGTTATGATCCAGCAAGTTCAAGAGTAGAGGTCCCGTGTCTCGACTTCAAGAATTCCCGGGTTACGTCGGCAATACCTTGGGCGTCAAGACGACATAATTTGTATAACTCGGCTGGTGTCCCTTGTTCAATGAATTTGTCCGGGAGACCGTGGAGTTTCACAGAACAATGACTTGCTCCGATGGTTTGCAGGGCTTCAAGAACAGCCGATCCAAATCCACCTTGAACGACATTGTCCTCAACCGTCACGATAGAATCAAATTTCCTTGCAATGGATTCGAGCATTACGAGATCAAGGGGCTTCACAAATCTCATGTTGACGACTTCGGCGTTGATCCCTTCTGCTTCGAGCAGGGACGCTGCATCAACGGAGTGCTTCACCATTGAGCCAATCGCCAAAATCGCGACATCTTTGCCGGTGCGCAGAGGCTCGGATGTTCCGATTGGTATTTTTTCGAAACCTTCCTTGAGAGGCACGCCGAGTGCATTCCCACGAGGATAACGTAACGCAATCGGTCCCCCTTTATATTCTGCTGCCGTATAAAGCATGTTTCTGAGTTCCTGCTCGTCTTTCGGTGCCATGACAACCATGCCCTGAATGCATCTTAAATATGCGAGATCCAGCGATCCGTGGTGAGTCGGGCCGTCAGCACCCACAAGGCCGCCTCGATCCAGAACAAATACAACGTGCAATCCCTGGATTGCACAATCGTGGACAACCTGATCGAACGCACGTTGGAGGAACGTCGAGTAAATAGCTACTACGGGGATATATCCTTCTGTCGCCATCCCCGCGGCAAATGTTACAGCGTGTTGCTCTGCAATTCCAACGTCAAAGAACCGATCAGGCATCTCTTTCTGTAACATCATCAAACCAGTCCCATCGGGCATTGCAGCAGTAATGCCGACAACCTTGGGATTTACTTTGCACAAATCGACGAGTGCTCTGCCGAAGATAGTCGTGTACGCAGGACGTTCTTCCCCTTTTTTGGGTGACTGCCCCGTAATTTTGTCAAACGGGGTGACTCCGTGCATCCCCGTCGCTTCATTTTCTGCGTGGGCGTAGCCTTTCCCTTTTTCGGTAACAGCGTGAATGAGGATCGGACCTTTCAGATCTTTCACGTGGCGGAACACTTCGACCAGCTTCACAACATTATGACCATTGAACGGTCCAAAATAGCGAAACCCGAGCGCTTCGAAAAGCATTCCCGGAGTGACAACCGCCTTCAGTCCCTTTTCAACATTGTGCGCAACCGACCGCAACCTGTCTCCGAACGTATCCAACTTTCCCGTCAAGTCCCACATACTGGACCTGAACTTGTTGTAGGTCGGGTGTGCCAGAGCTTCCGTGAAGTAGTTGTGAAAGGACCACAATTTCGGGTTGACAGAGGAGAGTGATACCATCTGATTGTCATTCAGGACAACAATGATATCTTTCTTGAGCAGACCAGCATTGTTCATTGCTTCGTAGGCCATGCCGCCAGTGAGCGAGCCATCCCCGACGATCGCCACTACTTTGTAGTCTTTCTTCTGATAATCGCGTGCCGTGGCAATCCCAAGTGCAGCGGAGATCGCCGTGCTCGCGTGTCCTGCCCCGAACGCGTCATATTCGCTCTCCGACCGTTTCAGAAACCCGCTCAGGCCGTTCAATTGACGCATCGTACACATGCGTTCCTTGCGTCCCGTGAGGATCTTGTGCGGGTACGCCTGGTGTCCGGTGTCCCAGACCAATTTGTCATCGGGGGTATTGAACACATAGTGGAGGGCGACCGCCAATTCCACGGTACCCAGCCCTGCTCCGAAATGGCCTCCGGTCTTCGAAACGCAGTCGATCAGGAATTCTCTGACCTCGCTGCAAACGGCTCGAAGGTTTTTTGGGTCGAGCTTGCGAAGGTCGGATGGATAGTTGATGCCGTCGAGGAATTGAAAATGCAGATCGGTCATTCTTCCTGCAAATCTTTCAGTTCGAATTGTCCCTTGATGTCCTTGCTCAGCGTCTTGATTCGCAGCTCCGCCGCCTTGAGATTCTCGCTGCACGTGCGGGAAAGCTGGATTCCTTCTTCGTAGAGATTCAATGCCTTGTCCAACGGGACATCCCCCCGCTCCAGCGCGCCGACGATTTCTTCCAGACGTTTGATTGTTTCTTCGAAGGTTTGTTTCGTGGTTTGTTTTGCGGTTTTTTTCGCGGTCATTGCTCAACTCTCGTTGTCACAGTGCCGTCGTGAAATTGAAGGGTAGCGACATCGCCCTTGTCCAAATCGTCGGAACTCACGACAATCTCTCCTTTTTTCCGAACGATCGTATAGCCTCGCATCAAAACAGACTTCGGGCTCAGCGCCTCGAGTCTCTGGCCCAGCGCCCGTTGATTCCGCTCAGCGAGCTGCAGCAAGTGAGAGGAGGCCACCAGAAGACCCCGCTCCAAATCATCGACACGTTGGCTCGATTCCCTGAGGAGATCCTTCGGCCGGTTGAAGGCATAGCTGGTCACAAACCCCGCTACGGAATCGCGCAGCGATGACACTCTGTCCTCGATGTTGCGGTGAATAGTATACCACATATTGCGCAAAACTTCAATAAGTTCGGAACGATCCTTGACGGCCAATTCCGCTGCGGCCGACGGTGTCGGAGCGCGCAAATCCGCAACAAAATCTGCAATGCTAAAATCGATCTCGTGTCCCACTGCACTGATGACCGGAATGCGCGAATCGTAAATCGCTCGCGCAACAACTTCTTCATTGAACGCCCACAAATCCTCCAACGACCCTCCGCCGCGGCCAACAATCATAACATCTACTTTCCCGTACCGGTTCAGATCGTTGACAGCAGCAGCGATCTCTTCAGCCGCCCCGATCCCCTGAACGCGCACCGGCACGAGGATTACTTCGACCGATGGAAATCTCCTGAGCAAGACACTTCGTATGTCCTGCAGTGCAGCACCAGTCTGCGATGTCACTATGCCAATGCGTCCGGGATATTCCGGTATGGGCTTCTTGTGCTCAGGGTCGAATAGGCCTTCGGCCGCAAGCTTCTTCTTGAGGCGCTCGAATGCGAGTTGAAGTTCGCCGATGCCGACAGGCTGGATTTGGTCACAATCGATTTGGTAGTTGCCCCGCGGCGGATAGACTGTAATCGATCCCCGAGCGATGACTTTCATCCCATCTTCGGGGACGAGCGTCAGGTTCGCCACTCTGCTTCGCCACATCACAGCGGAGAGTTGTGCGCCTTCATCCTTGAGCGTGAAGTAGAGATGACCGGAAGTGTGCTGTTTGAAGTTCGAAATCTCTCCCTGGATCCAGATCCGTGGAAAGCTTGTTTCGAGCGACTGCTTAATCTGACGAGTTATGTCAGATATGGTGAGAACTGTCTTTTCAACTGCCATGAGATGCTGCTATAGTATGGATAGTTTTTTCGACAATCAAGAAACGGAACCTCAAGATCAGCCTTTGTGTGTGCCCTTTGTCCGTATTTTGCACCGGAATGATATTTTTCAGGATATCAGTTTAGGCGGAGTGGTTGTATACGCTATCAGACTCTTCCGACGAAATGCAGGAAATGCCAATTTGGATGTTGCGCCGTTCTTTGTTATTTTTGCGTCTGAATTGATAGTGCTTGACCCTGCACGAATCCTGCAAGATCGATAGTGGTTTCTGAGACAAAGTGTGAGACAGAGCTCGCACCTTTCTTTGGAGTGCAATCATGAAATGGTCTAATATCAGCACGTCGCTTGCGACAGCGTTCGTCATCGCGCTTGTCGTCATTGTTTCAACTGCATATTTGTCACTCGACAACTTGCGCATGTTGAAATCCGCTCATTTTTCTTCTCTCAGGCGAGGATCCATTGTGGATCAAATGGACAGATTTCTTTACGCCATCAAGGATGCCGAAACGAGTTCAAGGGCATATCTTATCACGGGGGAACAACAATACTTGGAATCATTTGAAAGGACTCTCGACCATATTAACGACTATCGAGATAATCTGAGGCCCTCGCTTTCGGATGACAAAGAACAGAAAGAACGATTGAAAACGCTTGACTCGCTCGTATCAAAGAAGTTAAACACCATGCAAGAGCGGGTCCGTGTCATGCGCACGCAGGGGTTTGAGCAAGCTCGAAAGCTCTTTCTGATAACCAATAAACCATCGTTGATGCAAGAAATCGCAAGCCTGCTGCGAGACCAGGAAGAAGGCGAGCGCATGCTTCAGCGGGAAGAGGACAGGAAGCTGGAAGTACAGTTTGCAAGCAGTTCTGCTTCGGATTCCCTTTTTGCGGGTATTACCACGCTTATCGTCACACTGTTTTTTTTCGTCGCAAATCGCCAAATGACGAAGCGTGCACAAAGTGAGAAGGCACTCCGGATGACTGAAGACCGCTATTATTCCCTTATAGAGAATAGTCTTGATGGCATCTTTGTCAGCAGTCTTGAGGGAACGCTCCTCTATGTCAATCCAGCCGGGCGCGACCTGATAGGACAACCGGAAGAGCAAATCGTTGGTACTGATTCATTGAACTTTATTCATCCAGATGATCTTCAAGCTGCCAGGAGAATTCTGAAAGACTTGGTCGCTGGGAAAGAAGACAGTATTAGAATCGAAGCTCGCGTCAAACCAAAAAAAGGACCTTCTCGATGGATAGAGGCGACGGCAAATAGGGCAAAGTTCGGATACGATCAGGATGTCATCTTCGCAAACTATCGAGACGTTACGGATCGAAAAGAGGCAGAACGGGCCCTCCGCGATAGCGAAGATCGCTATCGACACGCCAGCGAACGGCTGCAAGGCCTTTCGCGAAGACTGCTGGAGGTTCAGGAAGCCGAGCGCCATCAACTCGCGGTGGAGCTACACGATGAAATGGGGCAGCTCTTGACTGCCATACAAATGAATCTCAAGAGCATACAAACATTCCAAGATGCGAAGACGATTCCAGATTCTCTTGAAGAAAGTTCGAAACTCCTGGAGCAATTGCTGGAACAGGTGCGGAATCTTTCCCTCGAGCTTCGACCTTTGGTCCTTGACCATCTTGGACTCGTTCCTGCATTGCGTTGGTACTTCGATCGACTCGCACAGCGAGGTTCTTTGAGGGTAGAATTCAAGTCCAAGTTTACACAAGAGCGATTCAGCCCTCAAATTGAAACAACATGCTTTCGGATTGCACAGGAGGCGCTGACCAACGTGCTCAGACATTCACAGGCGAAGCACGTGAACGTAGAGCTCGATAAAGACAATCACGAACTCATCTTGACAATATCTGACGATGGAATTGGTATTGACACGGAGGAAGTAGAACATAAAATGAAAGAACATATGAATTTTGGCATCGAAGGTATGCGGGAGCGTGTAAGCCTTGTGAACGGGGCCTTTGATATTCATTCGATGAAAGGGGCGGGAACAAAAATCACAGTCCGCATCCCATTGACGACGAACGCAAACAACAAGGTATAGCGATGGAAACTCTTCGCGTCCTGTTAGCCGACGATCATGCCCTCATTCGAGCGGGAATACGCGCACTGCTGGAGCGGCTGCATGGCGTCGAGGTCGTGGGAGAGGCTGGCGATGGTCGGGAAACGCTCGCACTGGTCAAAGAGCACCAGCCTGACATCGTGCTCATGGATATTGCAATGCCGGGATTAAACGGGCTCGAAGCGCTACTGCGCATACGTCAGGAATATCCAGACATCAGCGTCGTCATCCTGTCCGTGTTCTCTGATGAAGAATTTGTTGCTCAGGCTTTGCACATGGGGGCCGCAGGGTATCTGATCAAAGGATCCGTTCCAGCAGAACTGGAACTGGCGTTAAGGGCAGTCGGGAGAGGAGAAACATATCTCAGCCCGAGTGTGTCGAAACAAGTCGTTCGCCAATATCTAGAACGGGTGACTGGCGGTTCGAGCTTGTTCGAAATACTCACTCCTCGTCAACGAGAAATTCTGCAGCTCATTGGTGAAGGGCATTCGACCAAAGAAATCGCGCAAATCTTGAACCTTAGTATCAAGACAGTTGAACGGCATAAGGCCGAACTGATGGACCGGCTCGATATTCACGATATAGCGGGTCTGGTACGGTACGCTATCCGTATGAAACTCGTCAATCCTGACCAGGATCGAGCCTAAATTCCCACCTTTTTCTTTTTCATTGGGGTGCTATTTGTATCAATATGGGGGTTTCCCCCATTTCAATTCAGCCCATTCCAACCGACCTTTATCCCAGCTAAAGATCGCAAAATAATTCATTCATAACATAACGGGAGGTTCATTATGGGGCAGCAACAACTTCTTCTCATCATTCTTGGCGTTATCATCGTCGGTATCGCCATTGCAGTAGGCTTGAGCCTTTTCAGCGCCCAAAGCATTCAGTCCAATAAGGACGCCATCATCAACGACCTGAACAACATTGCAGCTCAGGCGTATCAGTATCGCATTCGTCCATCATCGATGGCGGGTGGCAACGGAAGCTATGTCGGATTCAACATTCCGCAGAAAATGGCTACCAACGCGAACGCGGCTTACACATGCGCTCCTGCTAGCAATACCGTTACGTTCACGGCAACTTCTGCAAACAACGCTGCAGATAAGGTATATGCTGCTATCGACACGGATGGAAAGTTTGTGCAGACCGCATGGAGCTACACGGCTGAGTTCCAATAATACTGTCAAAATACTTCGTAGAAGAAAGAATCCCGCCATCGGGCGGGATTTTTGTTTTGAGGAGTCTGCTCAAGCTGCATCGTTCACTCAAAACTTATGCACGGAGTGTCAAGATGTTCTCACAGATAGCATTTCCTCCACACTCAAGAGCCTGCACACACCATCGTTTGACATTGGGATATCCCTCTTACGTACCAAAAACCTGATCTCCCGGAGGCCGTCTAGATTACTTTCGTCGGATTCGGGGGAAGCCTTTCCATCCTTGTCTTTCGCCCTTCCCTTCCCTATATTCCAACTGCAAATTTTCCGAATTGACAACTTTCGACTGAATGCATATGCAGGTTGACGTATTGGCAATTGGCGCGCACCCGGACGACATAGAATTATCCTGTGGCGGGACCATCGCGAAACTCGTAAAAGACGGACATAAGGTTGCCCTCACCGACGTAACTCAGGGTGAATTGGGCACGCGAGGGAACAAAGATATACGAGCCAAGGAGGCATCGGAGGCTGCGAAGATCCTCGGAGTTGTCACAAGAAGGAATCTGAAAATCCCCGACGGAGGTATTGAATTGAATCGGGCAAACCTGAAGAAAGTCATCACCTTGATTCGCGACCTGCGTCCGAAAATCCTGATCATTCCACATTCCGTCGAACGACATCCTGATCATGTGCACACCCATCGCCTTTGCAAGGAAGCGTGGTATTACTCCGGTTTGGGGAAGATCGAGACATCGCTGAATGGCGCAACGCAAAAACCTCATCGCCCCGACAATTTCTTCGAATTCATGCAGTGGTACGAATTCACTCCATCCTTCATCGTTGACATCTCGGGCACATTCGATGTGAAGATGAAAGCGATCAAAGCCCACTCCTCGCAGTTTTACGACCCAAAGAGCAAGGACCCGGAGACCATTCTGAGCAGGCCTGAATTTCTCGAACGGATCAGAACCGAATGTGAGTACTTCGGCAAGAAAATCGGCACGAAGTACGGCGAGGCATTCTATTCCTGGACTCCGCTGGGAGTCAAGACCATCTTTGACTTCGTGCTGACAAAGGGTTGAATAGGTCTCGCCGACGCGGTATGGTTGATGCGGAATTCTGTGATTGTCTAAGAATCATCAAGACTCAAGCGGACGATTTGGCAAGTATCTTCTTTATTTGGCCTGCAGCACCTTGTCCTCCAGACAGGATCCGATTGCTCTCGATTGTCGCCTTATAGATCACCTAAACCACACGGGATCGCCCGAAGAATCACGAAGGCTCGCTATTGCCCCGTGTGGCAATCCGTACAATTCATTTCCTTCCAAGCATTGCCGACATCTTCAGGATGTTGAAAGACAAGCCCGGCTGCGTTCAGTGTCGTGGGCGTCGCTGCAGTACCCTGGAAGAGGATCGTATGGCAACTGTTGCAGTCTTTCGGAATCTCCTTGCCATCGTTGCTCTTGTGTTTGCCATCGTGACAACGAAAACAACCCAGACTCGTCATATGGCCGACGTTGTTGGGATATGCCTGCCAGCTCACGTGCATTTCCGGAAAAAAGTTTCTGCTATACTGTGTCTTCAATTCTTCTGATGCGGCAGCGATCAAGTCCTTCTTTTGCGCGACGACCGCCGGGTAATGATCCTTGTAGTAGGCCTCAAACACCCTCGGTATCGAATCCATGGCACCTGCAGATGTTGCGTACGGTACGACAAGAGCCTGAATGGAGGCAGAACGAACGTTCGGAAGTTCCGTGCTGATCATCCCCAACGCCATACTCTGGTCCACGATGCGGACCGGAGGCCGGTAACCGTGAGAAGGCTGGTTATGGCAACCAATGCAATCCAGCTTGTGCAAGGGAAGCTTCTTCAACTCCTCGACGGGCTGCGATGCATCGGTGGACACATATTCGGTTGCCTTGCCCGTGTTCTTATTGCGTGCACGAACCCACGGGATTGACTGTTCCAGGCTATCCGCCGCAACGTACGTCATTTCCTCGGCGATATTCATATGATAATGGATTCCGCGGGAGGGTCCCTGTTGTCCGGCACCTCCCCCTCCGACTTTCATTAACAAGTCAATTGTCCACCGCGTATTCTTCTCGTCGGATTTGAAATACGTTTTCATTTTTTCTTTTTCGCCGGCAAAGACGGCGGGCCAGTGGCATTGCTCGCACGTTTCTTGCGCCGGACGCAAGTTTTTGATCGGTATCGGAATCGGTCTGGGAAAACTGTTCGTAAGGACCGCATAAACCTGGTATGCGCCCGACAATTTCGATTTGACATACCAACCTGCTCCCCCTCCAACGTGGCAATCGACACATCTGACCCTTGCGTGAGGAGAATTCTGATATGCCGTGTACTCGGGTGCCATCACCGAGTGACACGTTTCTCCGCAGAACGAAACAGATTCTGTCCACTGAAACGCCTGATAGCTTCCGTAGGTGGTAAACAGAAGAAAAACCACAAAAATGATCGAGAAATATGTGACCGCATTTCTCTGTTCCGGAATGTTGAGATTCAACGTGAAGACCATTTTACTCGCCGGCATTCCCCTGCGGACACGTCTCCGCTCCCGCACAATCCCTACAAAAACGATGAGCAACCCGATGACAAGTGGAATCGGAAGGACGACATATGAGATTATCCCGAAATATGCAGGAGGATTAGATTGGATTTGGTCCACCAGCGTCAAGAAAACAATGGTTGCGAAGCTCACGCTCGCAATTGC
>JADGQA010000197.1 GCA_017882185.1 Bacteroidota bacterium | reverse complement strand
ACGATCCCAAGTGCAGCGGTGCAGAGGACGATACCAGCAAGTAGCTGTTTCATGATGTCCTCCTCTCAATTGGTTGTTCGGTTCAAAAACTTGTGGGCTTCAGTTTTACTTACGCGGCGACACCGGAGAAGTTGCAGACGTGTGCAAAAATAAATGTTCTCAATTAAAGGAAAGGCCGCGAAACAAAAATCAGAATGCGCTGAGCGCAATTCTTGTCGGTCGACAACGCAGCATTCCGCAGGAGGAGGGACATACCGGTGGGTATCACCATATGCATCAGTGCAGAGGGGATTACTCCGCGTTACAGGTTTATCGTCTTCATTCCCGCTTCAGGATAGCGGGAACCGCTAAATGCATCTTTTGGTATCACGTTGTTGATATCATCGAGTTCTTTTCTTGTGAATTTGATTTGTAGCGCTGCAATGTTTTCGTCAAGATGATTCCGCCGGGTGGTACCGGGGATGGGAACGATAGTATTCCCTTGTGCCAGTACCCAAGCGAGCGCGATTTGGCCGGGGGTCACCCCTTTGCTCTTCGCAAGTTTCTCTACTTGAGCGACGAGTTCAAGATTCTTTTTGAAGTTCTCTCCCTGAAAGCGTGGCGAATTCCGCCGAAAGTCATCGGCAGGAAGGTCTTCAATGTGCTTGAATCTGCCTGTAAGAAATCCCCTGCCCAATGGGCTGTAGGGTACAAAACCGATTCCAAGCTCGTTTACAGTCGATAGAATTTCGTCTTCGGGGTCGCGTGTCCAGAGGGAGTATTCCGATTGCAGGGCAGTGATCGGATGGATGCGAAACGCCCGCCGGATTGTTTTGACGCCTGCTTCGGACATTCCCAGATAGCGCACTTTTCCTTCCTTGACAAGGTCTGCCATCGCGCCTATGGTCTCCTCAATGGGTACATTCGGGTCGACCCGGTGTTGGTAATAAAGGTCAATGTGGTCCACACCGAGACGTTTGAGCGATCCGTCACACGATTGTTTCACGTACTCAGGACGACCATTCACACTTCGGACACCGGGATCCTTCGTCCGGACAATTCCGAATTTCGTCGCGAGAATTACCTCATCTCGTCTTTCCTTGATTGCCTTCCCGACCAGCTCTTCATTCTTGAACGGACCGTACATATCTGACGTATCAAAAAAAGTGATTCCAGCATCCAGCGCGTGATGAATCGTTGCGATGGACTCCTTTTCGTCTGCAGTTCCGTAGAATTCGGACATTCCCATACACCCCAATCCGATGGCTGAAACCGTCGGTCCTTGTTTTCCCAGTCTTCGTTGTTCCATTGCATTGTGTCCTATGTGCGGTTATTCAATTCGTTACGACCGGGTATAGAGTCAGGAAAAAATCTGAGAAATACAAGTACCGATACTCAAGGAGAAAATCAAAAGGAAAAAGAAGAAAAGGGAAGAGCGTGAATTGGCTGGAGACTTGCATGATCGGCGAACGGTCGTCGGTTGACATCCCAGACTAGATTCAGTATTATTCTACGCCTCGCGTAGGAAGATCAGCACTCGACTCCATCCACGAGGGAGATGAGATACACTTTTCCCCGGAATAGCCAACATGTCCGCACCGCATTTCGATTTGTTTCACGCATTGATTCTCGCAACGGCCGGATGTATTGCAGGGTTGATGAATTCTATCGCAGGCGGTGGGACTCTCGTTACGTTTCCGACGCTCATTTATGTTGGCTTGCCTTCGATTGCTGCGAACGCCACGAGCACGGTTGCCCTCCTTCCTGCGACGTTCGGAGGTGCCATCGGGTACCGCAACAAGATCCGGCAAATAGTCCCCTGGCTGAAACTCTTTGTGCCGGTAAGCCTCCTTGGAGGGCTGATAGGGGGAATTCTGCTGGTGCAAACTCCGTCGAAGATGTTTGATACGATGGTCCCGTTCCTGATCCTGTTCGCCACCATTCTCTTCATGGCACAGAGCTCGTTCGCACGGTTCCTTGGATCGCGTGTGGCGATATCGCATCAGAAGCCTCCTTCGAAACGCTGGATCTACGGATCTGTCATTTTTCAATTCGCCGTTGCCATCTATGGAGGATACTTCGGAGCGGGCATCGGCATTCTGATGCTCGCCTCGCTCGGTGTCTTGGGGTTCGAAGATATTCACGAGATGAACACACTCAAGGTAATTCTGGGATTTCTGATTAACATCGTGGCGGCTGTGTATTTTATCGTCAGCGGACTCATTTATTGGCCGGAGGCGCTTGTTATGGCTTGCGGGGCTGTGATCGGCGGATATTCCGGCGCACATTTTGCCCAAAAAGTACCGCAGAAGAGAGTACGATCGGTGATTACGGCGATTGGACTCATCATTTCTGCCGTAATGTTTTGGCGGCAGTTCAGTTGATACTGGTTTCCGAAGGGGAGGTGTATTCTTGTTTTGTAGCGGAACTGTCCGGTGCCTCTCGAATGATCTTATCTACCTGCGCTGTCCCGATTGCGTTTCTTGTGCCCCCTTTGTATACATTTGAATACGACGTGACGCATATTTCACACAGACCAGGCTCCAAGGGGAACTAATTGTTCCCGAAACAGGTTCTAATTCGTAAATCGGGTGATCAAAAAGTGTGGTATAAAATTTGCCATGTTCTTGCATTGCCAGACTCAATAACACATTCACATAGATAGACAATTCTCATTACCTCAAGGGACATCCCTTATTCCTCGTTGCTAAACCTCTCGTAATACGTTCTTCCAGGGTCTCTTCTCCTACAAAAGAATTAATTATTATTTCGTTCCTTTGGACTACTTCTATGTAGCACATTCTCCGCTACAATTAATGAAGCAAGATCGAAGAATGACTAAGAGTGCCGATTGTTTTCAGACCAGGGCTTGAAACACGTTATCATTGAACTAAAGAATGACAAGAGGTCAGATGCATTATGGAAACAATGGATAGAAAAGAATTCTTGTCGCTGTTGGGGCTTACTTCTGCCGCATTTGCGGTGAGCTATTGTTTTGGCGGATGTCAACCAATGAGCAATGCATCTACCGCTCCGACGAACGTCAACTTCACTCTGGATCTGACGAATCCTGCATACAGCGCATTGAATTCAAACGGGGGATATATCTATAACGGAGGCGTGATCGTGGCAAGAACCGTGACCGGTACCTATGTGGCGGTCAGCCAGTACTGCACCCACGCTAGTGGAACTGTGATATACGATTCAAAAAACAATGATATCTATTGTCCGGTGCACGGTTCGGTGTTTTCCACAAGTGGATCGGTGATCCAGGGTCCTGCCGGGAGTCCGCTCGTGAAATATAATACTTCGCTTTCGGGAAACTCCCTGAGAGTCTATTCTTAACTCAACGGCCCATGGACCAGAAACTTTATGAGGGGTCGCACGTTTGAAATTGTGACGAGGAAAGAGGGGATAGGGTATAAGAAGTCAAAAAACTCAATCCAATTTCTTCAGGTACAAATTGTATGAAAGCACTACTTTCGTTTGTGATCTTTGTCCTCGCAAGTGCTCCAATGGCATTTGCGCAAGAGGAGTATGCATCGCAATTCGATATCGACCTCCAGTCCCATCTCATTCCAGAGATGGCCAGACTTGATTCACTCCCACGAACAACTGTTCGCAGGCTTCTTCCGGAAAATATCAGTTTCATGGAGAAAGCACTTTGGGGTGAGGATGGCTTTCTCAGGGCCACGGGAATTGCTTCCCCGTTGACCCCACAAGTGCGAAAAAGCGAATTGAGTCTTCGCCGCGCAATGCTCGTGACACATCAAATCGGAGGGTTTCTCACACTCGCATCGATGGTGACTGCAGTTTACTTCGGACAGAAATCCCTTAATGACCCAAACAGCGGGCAGCGAAGCGATCCGTACCGAGGCCGCCACCAGACATTCGTGACCACGACCATTGTTCTGTATTCAGGGACGGGCTTGCTCGCCATACTATCCCCGCCGCCAGTGATACGCCGCAATGAAATAAGCACGACAACCATACACAAGACACTTGCGTGGGTTCACGTCATTGGCATGATTGTCACTCCAATTTTGGGGAACACGATTCTGAAACGGGGCCCAATCGGGAGATACCTCGATGTGAATCAAGCACGCTACCATCAAATTTCAGCATATGCCACGACCGCAGTATTTGCCGCGTCGCTCATTGTAGTGACATTCTAAAGGAGAGATGAAGATGAGACAATCGCTTCTTGCACTCTGCTTGCTCGTGGGTGTATTCACAACATCATTTGCCCAAAGCAGAATTGCTCAGACGCTCGCAGGAGAATCCTGGGTAGCGTACCGTATGGTGCATCCTCTCCACGTCATCGATGCGAAAAGCACAAGCGTCGATTTTAAGTTGGAATTAGATCCGATGACCAGGGAGATCAAAACGGTCACAGCTCAGGTCGATGTCACGACCTTTGATAGTGGCAATTCGAACCGGGATTCACACGCCATGGAAGTAATTGATGCAATCACATACCCCGATGTCGAGTTCACAAGTACGTCCATTGCTCAAAAAGGCGATAGCCTCTTCGTCACGGGCAAGCTCACATTTCACGGCCTAACGAAGGATATTGTACTGGCAGGCACCACACAATGGCAGCCGAACCGAATCGATGTCCACGGAGCATTTGACATTGGGCTCACAGAATTCAAGATTGACCGTCCCTCACTGTTGATGATTCCCGTGGAGGACAAGCTCAGTTTTACTCTGGCAGCAGCGTTTGCATGGAAGTAGCGCAACGAATGTGGCAGAAATTGGCTTTGCCATTTCGAATCTTCAAATCTCATTCTTGGTTTGAAAACTGTTTGACCGATGGATCGACGCCTGGAATCAGCTTTATTCTCAACGATCGTAGTTGCGCAAGAATGAAATTCATCGCCCTTTTTTGTCTGGTTACTCCCCTGTTGTTTCTAACCTTCTCCGCAACGGCTCAGAACAAGTACACGCTCAGCGGCACCATCAAGAGTGCCCAGACGGGCGAAACGCTCATCGGGGCAAACATTGTTGTGCGGGATTTGAAGGGCGTTGGCGCTTCTTCCAACGCTTACGGATTCTATTCCCTTACTATCCCGGAAGGCCGCTATACATTCCAGGTTCACTACCTTGGGTTCAAGACGAACGAAGACACCGTTGTTCTCGACCAAGATCGGACCGTCAATTTCGAGTTGAAGTCCGAACCAATCAGAGTTCAGGAAGTCGTCGTCTCGGGACAAAGGACGAATTCAAACGTTACATCCACAGAAATGAGTGCCAATAAGCTCGAAGTGCGCGAAGTGCAATCCATTCCGGTCTTGTTGGGGGAGAAGGATATCTTGAAGACGATCCAGCTTCTGCCGGGCATCCAATCGGCCGGGGAAGGAAGCACGGGCTTCTACGCGCGGGGAGGTGGCATCGATCAGAACCTGATCGTCCTCGACGAGGCACCCGTTTACAATTCATCGCATCTCCTTGGATTCCTATCAGTATTCAATTCGGATGCAATCAAAGACGTGAAAGTGATGACGGGAGCAATCCCGGCGGAATACGGAGGCCGTCTCTCGTCCGTCCTCGATATCAGAACAAACGAAGGCAATTCAAAA
Source organism: Bacteroidota bacterium (assembly GCA_017882185.1). Taxonomy (GTDB): domain Bacteria; phylum Bacteroidota; class Ignavibacteria; order UBA10030; family UBA10030; genus JADGQA01. The sequence continues at coordinate 1,124 of JADGQA010000197.1, read as the reverse complement.
GAATTCGGTGGTACCGGCGGCATTGGGCTGATTGCTTCGAGATTGACTCTCGAAGGACCGATCGTCAAAGATGAAGGTTCCTTCATTGTCTCCGGAAGAAGGACGTACGCGGACCTCTTCCTGAAACTCTCGAAAGATACGACCATTAACCGTGCGAGCCTGTATTTTTATGATCTGAACGCAAAAGCAAACTACACGTTGGGAGATAACGACCGCGTATTTCTGTCGGGCTATTTCGGTCGAGACAACTTCGATTATCCAAACGCGTTTGGATTTAATTGGGGAAACACAACGGCGACAGTACGATGGAACCACCTGTTTGCAGAAAATCTGTTCTCCAATACTTCATTCATTTTCAGCAACTATGAATATACCAACAACGTGGGAGTTGGCACCAGTCAATTTGAAATCTCATCAGGCATTCAGGATCTGAACTTCAAGACGGACTTCGAGTACTTTGCAAGCTCGGAATCCTCTGTGAAGTTCGGTTTCAATTCCATCTATCACACATTCCTTCCCGGCACCATAACCGCGGGGCCCACAAGTTTCGCGAACAACATCACCATCGAACACAAGTACGCACTTGAAAACGCTGCGTACGTGTCTCAAGAGCTGAATGTAATCTCCGGCTTGAAAATTAGTTATGGACTTCGCTTTTCAACATTCAGTCTTCTGGGGCCAGGACATATCTACTCGTACGATGAAAATGGGGATATTCAGGATACCGCGATCTATGGACCGGGCAAGTTCATCAAGACATTCACGGGCCTGGAACCGCGCGTCGCTGCAAACCTCCTTCTCGATGAAACAAGCTCGATCAAAGCTTCTTACACCCGGACGTCGCAATATTTGCACCTTCTTTCCAACTCGACGACCACGAACCCGAGCGACTTGTGGGTTCCCAGCAGTAATAATGTCAAACCAGAATATGCGGACCAGGTGGACCTCGGATACTTCAGGAATTTCAACGATAACGAATATGAAGCTTCCCTGGAGCTCTACTATAAGAATATGCAAAATCTGATTGACTACAAGAATGGAGCGGACCTTCAACTCAATCCGACTGTGGAATCGTTACTCCGGTATGGGAGAGGATGGAGTTACGGGGCGGAATTTCTCGTTCG
>JADGQA010000196.1 GCA_017882185.1 Bacteroidota bacterium | reverse complement strand
TCCAAGTGAGCCGACGACGGAAACAAATACACCCCGGGTATGAGAACGAGGTTTTTCAGCTCCTGAACAGTCCCCATGCTGAAGTTAATCGGCTGGGCTACGAGATTATTGTACGCAGTGTGAGCATCAGCTTGAGCCTTTTCTACGACAGAGCCGACAAGGCCTCCCGCATATATCGTCCCGTTTACTATCCCCGGCCCCGCAGTTACTGTCCCTCCTGGACCGTACACAATCGTGTTTGTCGTCGAGTCGAAGCCGGTGATTGCGGTACCCGGGTAAACACCCAGATCTCCGGTGATGAGTGATGCACCAGTATTAGTGACCGTCGTCGCACCCAGGACCGCGAAGGTCGATGCCGCACCCAAAGGAACAGTCGATGTGCTAACTCTGGCTGATTTCGAAAGCCCCCCCTTTGCGGCTTGTGGGCCGGATAGTGTATCGCGTTGACCCGATGGGTCGTTCATTTCGCACGCCGCGAAAAGAAATACGATAAGCGAGATCGACGTCATAAGGGCGGTTCGTGTTGCGCGTTGCGTGAGGTAACGTGTTCGTGCAATTGCGTTCTTCATAAGTCCTCCGAAATACCTACACTAAAAAATTGATGCCTTTTAATAAGGCCATCCGTGATTCCGAGTGAAATTGTCCTGCCTTTCACACCAAACTTTACGGCAAAGGCACGTTGACAATACTGGCCTGCAAAGCAATCGTGCCAGCAGTGGTAGCTCCAGCCAATATTCTGCCGTATATCGTGGCACCAGTCACAGCAGTGACATCTCTGCCAGATACTATGGTTCCATAGAACGTAGTGCCCACTCCGACCGTCGCATCCAACGTAGGAACCCAGTACACATTCTTGGCCAGAGCACCGCCAGTCAGCGAAATACTGGCGCCCGTAGTCAGCGAGGAACCGATCTGGAAGACCCAGACGGCATTCGCGTCTCCGTCGAGAACGAGAGGGGTCGAGACCAACATCGTGCTACCAGATGTATAGGTGCCCGCGGGAATACCTAAAGGATACAACGCGCCCAGGTCCGCACCGGCAGATATGGTTGTTCCCGGAGCGAGGTTCTTAAGGGAGTTGTACGCGGTCAACAGGTCGGCTCTGGCCTGCGCAGACGTTCCATCATTAACGTGTATCGCGCCGTTCACAATGCCCGGAGGAAATCCTGTCATGGAAGTGCCGGGATCCAAAGAGACATCTCCATTAATAATAGAGTTACCAGTGCTGGTGATCGCGGATGTTGCCATGATCCCGAACGTGCTGGCTGAACCAAGTAATTGCGGCGGCGATGGTGCAACGGTAAAGTGCCAAATGGCGGAGTAGGCACTCGTACCGCCACTATTCTTTGCATTCACGCGCCAGTAGTAGGTCTTGCCATTCGTCAAACCCGCAATCAGATGCGAGAGCCCGGTGAGCGTCGAATCGTCAAAGAGCGTATTGGCAAATACGCCGCCTGTATCCACCTGCAGACGATACGTGGCGGCTCCAATCGAAGCATTCCAACTCAACGTCGGACTCGTTATGATAACGGTGTCTCCATCGGCAGGCGCGGCCAAAAACGGCGCCTGAGGAGCAACGACGATGGCTGCGGTTGTGAAGTTCCTTGTGGAGTAAGCGCTCGTTCCTGCGACATTCTTCGCATTCACACGCCAATAGTAGGTAGTCCCAACTGTCAAGCCCGTTATCTGTTGTGATGTACTTGTGATCGTCGAGTCGTCAAACACCGTGCTGGCAAAAACGGCGCTCGTGCTGATTTGGAGACGATACGTGTCGGCTCCCGCGGAGGCAAGCCAACTCAATGGCAGATTCGTTGGTTGATTCTGCGCTCCCGCAAGAGGCGCAATTAAAACCGGTGCCGTAGGCGGTCCAATCGTTGTAAAGTTCCACACAGTGGAGTACGTGCTTGTTCCACCGGCAATTTTTGAATTCACACGCCAGTAATAAGTTGTCGCAACCGTCAAGCCCGGTATCTGATGAGAATTACTCGTGAGTGTCGAGTCGTCATACACTCTAGTGGCAAAACTGTTACTCGTCGAGAGCTGCAAACGATACGTCGTGGCGCCTGGTACAGCATTCCAAACCATCGTCGGGTTCGTGGCTTGTTGGACTGATCCATTGGCAGGCGAGACGAGCGTCGGCGTGCCAGGTGCAATGGTGGTAAAAGTCCAGACATAATTACTTGCAAGCGCAGCGCCCGCCAGGGCCTTGACCCCGGTTGAAATGGTGCACGTATAAGTGAGATTCGGTCCCAGACCGTTCGGGGCTACAAAAAGTGCAGTCGTGTCGGAGTACGAAACCGCTCCTGAAATATAGCCGGCCCCTTGTTGTACGGTAAATGTTGTTGTCGTAATCGAAGCCGGATCCATCGGTGTGCTGAATGTTGCCGAGATTATTTTGACAGCGGCAATCCTATTCAAGCCGGAGGCGCCGCTTGTCTTGTTGAGACTCACAGTCGAGTCACGATTAACGGGGGATGTGCGAATCACTGTGGGCGTGATACAGACAGTTACTATTCCCGGATCTTCCGGTTTGCAGCCACCCATAAATACGACGAGGATCAAAGCCGCAGACAACCCTGCTGAGAATGGAGCGCGGAGGAATCCCGGAGTCAACCGGCAGAAATGCACCCATCGGCTCAAAGCAGCAATTGGATTTGTTGTTGAAGTGTTCATGGGCCCCTCTATAGACAATTAACGCGTGAATAGACTCTCAATAATGATCAGGACTGTACATCTTCTCGTGAATATTGTCATCTCCTCGACGTAGCTTTTGCTTTCACTGGCTTTCTGTTCGATTGTTTCTTTCTCTTGCTCAAGGATTTCTGCAAACTCATGAGGTTCGCATTGGACTTTTTCAAGTTCTCAACGCCTTTTTTGAACTCCTCGGTCTTTTCCTTTGCCTCTTCTCTGGCAATGCCATAGTTCTCCTGAAGCCTACCCACAAGTTCCTCATACTTCCCTGAGATGGCGGCGAGCTCGTCATTCATGACTTTGCCCCAATGGTGCACCGCCTTTCCTCTTCGTTGCTTCCATTGACCTTCAACTCGATCCCAGTTCATGGTGCAAGTTCCTTCCAATTAAGTGTTCGTCGGGTTAGGCGGCCTTCGGTCTGTATGGGACAAAGACCTCCTATTGAAACGTGAACAAGTATACCGATGACGCCACTGAGAAGTAATAGGCCGAAAGGATGATAAAAGAGTTAATCCTTTTTCAAAGATGATGCGCGATTTGTGCGATGAGTGACAGAGTGATTGACAGTTGCGGAATGTCAACCTGTGAGTGGGCAGTCAGTTATGCGACGGCAAGAGGTGGCGTATGAAGTTCGCCGGTGAGTCGACTTCGAACAGAATGACCGAAAGTCATCTCAAAGTTTCCAGATGAAGTCATTGAGCTCCCGACAGAAGTCATGAAAGACCCAGCATTTTGGATTTTGCCAACCAGCGGGATTCAATGAGAGGAAAATCGGCAGAAATCGACTCGCGATGGCAAGAACTTGTCTTAGAGATGGGTTATACTAAAAAGTGACCGGACTTGTTGGCGGCGGGTCTCGGTTGGGAGTAGGCGGTATTGGTCAAAAAAGGATTGGTCGGAAGGGTTTAGAACGTCTCTTGGTCGTTGGCGTGCTTTGCAATCTGAAGACGGCTGTGTAACGCTAATTTTTCCATAATGTTATGAACGTGACTTTTCACTGTGTGGGTGGCAATATTGAGTCGTTGGGCAATTTCCTTGTTACTCATACTATCTGCGATCAGCACGATGATTTCACGCTCGCGTTTTGTCATCCGCACGGCACTGATTATTTTTCCTTTCCCCTTCTTGAGGGCGATCTCGACAACGTGTGAAAAGAGCGATCCGGTCAACGAGGGTGGGAGGACCTTCATGCCATTTGCAACCGAGCGAACAGTACCAAGAAAGTCTTTTACGGTCGCGTCTTTCAATATGAAACCGAATGCCCCTGCCTCCACGAACTCAACGATATCCGATTGTGACGGAACAAAACCCATTCCTATCACTTTCACTTCAGGCATTTTTTCCCTTATCGATTCTACAACCGCCGATTCATTGAGATTCTTCAGACCCAAGTCCATAAGAATCACGTGAGCTTTTGCCTGCCTTGTTCTCAGCAGAACATTATTACCACTTCCTATGGAAGCCACCACATGCATATCCGGCTGGCCGTTAAGCATAACGGCGAGCCCATCGCGCAATACGCGATTATCTTCAATGACGAGTATTCGGATTTTTCCCATTGAACAAGAAGTCTGGATTTTTCAGGATTGTGTGTCGGCCATCAGTTCGGATTACAAGATAATAAGAAAACCCCAATCATCCAATACATTTGAGAACCGGACCTCAATGTGGTTCCATGCATTATCATTCAATTGTAGTTCTTTATGTGATTCTGCTTCCTTAAAATTTTGGGAATCAATTGACCAACCCGCCCATCATTGCATCCAGAATCAACCGCTGCCGAAATTCAAGCAATTTCCTGTAGTTGCTGGTCAATTCTAAGTCAATGTTCTTATAAGGAAGGATCGCAAGGAAATGGGTCAGATTGAATGTGTGGAGTCAGAATAGGACCATTTAAATAATTGTTCTCTCAATTATCAAGATTACCGAGGACAGTGGATCTGAGAATGTGCGGGGTGTTACCGATAAGAGGGATCTCCTGTAAACAATTGTCTCTACCAGGGATGGGTCTCGTACGGGAGGATGTGTCCGCAATGTGAATCTGTCTGGGAAAATGGAAACGATCACTCATCATAAACACGCAATCTCTTGGTGTTCAATAACTGAAGCATTGGTCAGCACTAGATTCATGATCGTCATCTGTGATAGGTGAATATCGGATGTCACTTGTTTACATTGAAAGCCTTATATATATTCTTCCAAAGTAAGTCATCGTCAGGTTCGGACCGCGACTGCACTTCAATGAGTTTTGCTGTTCGTTTGCTCGGTTTCATGGTTTGATTTCTCCTAGACGTATGATTCGATCGTAGGAATGTGAAGGAAGTCTCCACCAATATCGACGGTGGTAATCGTGCGACCGAATCATGTATAGCAAAACCTTTGCCTCCGGTCGCATTTTGGAATTCAGCGAAAGCCAGCCACCGGATAAGCGACATCCAAAGGTCTAATCCCGATCTAAGACAAAGCCACCTATGGCTAACCGGTTCGACAATCTCAATGGAGGTACAGTATGTTGCGCCCGCTTAGAACACTTGTCAAATCTGCGCAAGAATTTGGAACCAGGTATCCCGCACTCATGTCGGGACTCATTATATACAGCTATCTCCTTTTCAGCATCGTTCACTACTTGCTCAAGACGAAATCGCTGATCCCGACATTCTACGATGTCCTAGAGACATTTGACGCCCTCCCATTCATGTGGCTCCTGTCCCTCGCTCTTGTGAAAATCATTGATGTGCGTGGAAGACTGCACAAGAGTGAGACCGAACGGATGTTCGTGCAAAAACAAATTGAGATTAAGCAGACTCAATTAAGTACGTTGCACGAGGTCGTCAAAAGCCTGCAACACCACATAAACAACCCCCTGGCAATTATTACACTCACCCTGGCCACAACGAGACGCCAGGCAAGAGATAATCCCGATTTGCTCAGGCAGGTTGATGCCATCGACGAATCAACCCAAAGAATTATTCGGTCAATGAAAGAATTCTTCGAAACTCAGTCGTATGAAACAGAGCGAGTGGATGCCGTCATCGGCAACATCACAGTTCTCCCTTCGTTAGGACCTCTGTCGTCGGGACGCGACAATCCCTCTGTCAGCAGCACACCAGGAGCCGCTGATCGCACATGACAAAGAACGAACAATGGATGCAGCTCGCACTCAAGGAAGCTCAAAAAGCTTTTGAAGAGGATGAGATTCCGGTGGGGGCTCTTGTGGTTCACGACAACAAGATTATCGGTCGCGGATACAATCAGATCGAACGCCTTCAGGACCCGACGGCTCACGCCGAGATGATAGCAATTACCGCCGCAGCGAATCACCTACAATCGCGCCGCCTGGCCGAATGCACTCTGTTTGTAACGCTTGAACCCTGTCCCATGTGTGCTGGAGCAATCGTTCAGGCTCGTATTCCGACATTGGTCTTCGGCGCTTTCGATCCGAAAGCCGGTGCATGCGGGACGCTCTTCAATATTGTACAGGATAAACGACTGAATCATCAGCCGCACGTGATCAGCGGGGTGTGCGACAAGGAATGCGAAGAACTCTTGAAAGGTTTTTTTGGAAGGGTGCGTGTGATTCCGAAGAAAGAACGTTAGTGACTGTTGTCCATTTCGGTCAGACCATCGGTAGGATTTACTGAACCGCAGTCGCGCTATGAAGCCGCTCCGCCTTATCGGCGACCCTTAGCTTTTCAATCAACTCGTCCAGATCACCGTCAATAATGGAATTCAGGTTATACAACGTCAGACCAATTCGGTGGTCGGTAACTCTGTTCTGAGGAAAATTGTACGTCCGGATTTTATCGCTCCTGTCACCAGTCCCCACCATGGATTTACGTTGAGCCGCCACTGATTTTGTCTGTTCCGCAAGCTTCATTTCGTAAATCTTTGCCCGCAGCATTTTCATGGCACGCTCACGATTCTGAAACTGAGATCGCTCCTGTTGGCACGCAACGACAACGCCTGAGGGTTTATGTGTGATACGCACCGCCGTCTCGACT
>JADGQA010000195.1 GCA_017882185.1 Bacteroidota bacterium | reverse complement strand
GAATTGGGTGATGTGTACGAGATCGGCCTCCGCAGCACGAAGATTCTTGACTCCGACAACAACATGATCATAAACCCCAACGCGGAGCTTCTTAAGACCAAGATCACCAACTACTCATATCCTGAGAATCATATGCGCGTTACCGTGGAGGTCGGCGTTGCATATGGAACGGATCTCGATCGCGCCAAGAAGATTATTGTCGACCTCGCCCGACAACACCCCAATCTGCTCAAGGACCCCGGTCCGGAAGCATTTACCACCGCGCTTGGTGATTCAGCGGTCACTATACTGCTGGTCGGCCGAACTGATGATTTTCGCAAGCGATTCAGAACCGAGACTGAACTCCGAGAGCAGATTTACCGGGCCTTTAACAAAGGGAACATTGAAATTCCGTTTCCCCAGCGCGTCGTGCGCGTCATCAATGCCCCTTCATAATGTCTAACCTGAAGGTTCTCCGAAGCGAGAAGAAATATGCTGGCAAAGTATTCGACCTGATCGTCGATGAGATCGAATATCCCTCCGGCAATAAATCCATTCGCGAGGTAGCCTCTCATCCTGGCGGCGCGGTGGTCGTACCTCTTCTTCCAGGCAACGAGATTGTTCTCGTGCGACAATTTCGATATCCCATCCAGCAGTTCGTGTACGAATTGCCGGCCGGAAAACTCAATCCTGGCGAAGATCCAGCAGTCTGTGCAAGACGCGAGCTCGAGGAAGAAACCGGTTATACGGCGGGTCATTGGAAGGCGCTGACCGCAATCTACACCTCGCCCGGCTTCTGTAACGAACGTCTTCATCTCTACCTTGCAACGGATTTGGGGAAGTCCGAAGGAGGACAGCAGCTGGAAGAAGGGGAGGCAAGTCTCACGGTAGAGTCCATTCCTCTGCCTCGGGTCATCAGGATGATTGAACAACGGGAGATCGTCGACGCGAAAACGATTTGTGGAGTCCTCCTGGCAGAACGAATCCTGCGAACGTAGCATGTGTGCCATGTTGAACAAATCAGGAATGGATTCAATCGGGTCGGAATTTCCATGAAGCCTTGCTGCAAGTGTTTTTGCCTGGCTCAAGATGCTGATTGGTTTCATTTTCCAGGCGTGTTACTCTCTCCACAGTCGATCGAGTAAGTACCCACAATCATGGACGAGTTGAACGACAATTATCTCAAGGACCGGACGTACCGTTTGGATCTCAAACAATGCGTTGTCCTGTCGTGCGGTGGTGAGCTGACCGAGGTCAGCTACTATGAACGGAACAACTGGGTAACGGTTGAATACAAATGCAACAAGTGTGGACGCGAATTTACCGTGAAAATTGAGGGATAATCTGAAATACTCCCATTGCCCTGATTGGGATTTTCATATCTGAGAATACGATCGCTGACCATGCCTCTTCCTGTCAAGATTCTGGGTATTTTCCTGGTTTTTGTAACGTGCACAAGCCCGCGCCACTTGGTTTTGTTCAAATCGTGAAGTACATTTTAATCATCAAATGGTTGTGTGTGACGGATATTACAAACTAGACCAACTTTTATCCGCATACTTCAACATCGCGTGGAAACGATACAATGACCCGGAAGCATTATTTTCGCAAACCTACTCAACACGAACAGATCAAGTTCGAGCAGATTCTCCTCGAGCAGATGCAAGTTCAGCGGTGGGCCGTTGTCTTGTTTGTCGAAACGCTGCAATCTGATGTGCTCATTACTTTGAACTAGGCTCTAAGCGATGAAGACTGTAAAGTGGCTCATCCTTCTTACACTTTCACTTGCAATTCCGGTGCTGTTGGTTCGGTTTGTCAGGAAACAGAGTGAGCCTTCCGATCCGGATCGTCGATACGACATCAACGATTACCTGACCGAAGTTGGTTTATGAGGTCAGTGCCTGCCTGAAGTAGCGGATGATCACCTGGGCGTCGGCCAGTGGTTGACGCGACGGCGAAGTGAATTCCTGAGATATGCGCGTTTGAAGTCTCGTTGCTGCTTCCCTCACATCGGCGGGCAACGATGGATCGTCTGCAATTCCCCGTAGTTGTTTCATAAAGTCATCCCCGTACCGCTTCACCGCACGTTGGTGTTGATATTCCGTTACCGCGATCCCAACTGCACGACGCGCTGCGGTGCGCAACTTTCCTTCATTCCCCACTCGCTCTGCGTCACGCCCACGGTTGAGCTCCACTTCTATTTCATCAAGCCAATTCATGTTTTCCTTGGTGCGGTAACAGACTTTGAATAGTTCTCCATCGACATCTCCCGCCGCAGAATTTCCCGAATGACATAGACGAATTCCTCGGGGCATTCGAGCTGTGGAACGTGGCCACACTGCTTGAGCAGATACACACGTGCGCGAGGGATTGATCGTTCCATAATATTAACAGACTTCATCGATATCAATTTGTCCTGCTCCCCCCAAATAATACTTACGTCCATTGTGAGTTTTCGAAGATCGTCATTGAGAAAGTTTTCAGTCCGAATTGAACGAACAAACTCAGCAACGCGCCGTCTGCGCAGGTCGCTGAGAACCGCGTGATAAAATGGCCTGAAGTACCATGGATACCGGAACCAGATCAAATCCAGAAGCCTGCGCAGATCTCCGACTGATTCTACCTGAAACGCTTTCCCTTGCTCAACGGTATCCTCGCAAAGAATACCTGCATTATTGACAAGCAATAGATGTCTGACACTCTCAGGATTGTCTGCCGCAAATTTCGCTGCCAGCCAACCACCGAGCGAATGTCCCAGGAGAAGAATCGGTTGAGTCGTCCTCTGTCGAATGAACGCTGCAAGGGCTTCAGACAGTTCCTCGAAGACTGCAAACTCAGAACCAGTGTTGATCCTGGATAATCCAAATCCGGGCAGATCGAGAGCGAGAACATTGCATATGCCGGCCAGTTCCGGCAGAACGCGGGTCCACGTGCTGGAAGATGTTCCCAATCCGTGAATGAGAACAAGAGTCGCTGACGAGCCGGGAAGTGGGCGTTCGTAGTAGCGGAGCGTGAACCGTTCACATTCGAAAAGTCCGCTGGCAAAACCAGCCCGACGATACCGCATTCGTACTTGTTGATGGACGAAATCAATAAACGTTGGCATCGTGCTCGTCATTCTGAACAATGCATTTTGGGATTGAGGGCGGAACGCGTTCTAGAATGGGAATTTCTCCTTGTACCAATATTCCGTCATCTCGAGCCAGAAAAACAGTCCCTTCCATTTTCCGAAGGACGCATAGTGCTTCTCAATCGTTGAATCGCTCACGTTTCTCCCTTTTCTGTGAAGCGCTGAAAATTTCTTTCTCACCCACGAATCCAGCGCGAGATAGTCGTACCGACCAAGCAATCGCATGATATTCCCCGCCGCATATGCTCCCATCCCCTTCACTGTCAGCACCTCAGTATAGAGTGCCTCCGTTGTCAAAGGAGAATTGCGCCACGATTCGAGGTTGAGTTTTCCGCGGGCGACGAGTTGTGCCAGCTCCAACAAGTAGGGGGATCGATAGCCCGATTTTACTTCTTTTCGCAGAAACGATTCGCTGACGCCGGCCATTATCTCGGACGTCGGAAAGCTGTAGGTGGAGGAGCCCAAGCGGGTGCCGAGTTTTGTGGTGAGATTGCCGACCATGTTCTCCGTCAGTGCCCAGCTGCAATTGGTCGTGCAGATCATTTTCACCACATCTTCGAATACGGTGGGTGCACGGAGGAGTCTTCCCACCCGCATCCGGGGGATCCATCGATACTGTTTGTGTTTTCGCGCTTCGCGATAAAATTCGGAAAAATCTTCGTCAAGTCGAAAACATTGACGCAATTGTCTTCGTGCGTTATGTCGCTGCTCGGCATTGATCGGATGATTGGACTCGAGTTGTACATTCAATTTCGAATCTATTGAAAAAATCGAACAAAGAACATCTGACCTGTTCGATACCGAGACCACGCAATTCAAAACTTGTCGTTGTCTGTCGATGGCAAATGGGGGAAGCGAACACCACCCGTGACTGTTGACGGTCTTCCAGAAGGAAAAGCCTGCCGGTGTCGAAATCGTCATTGAGCTGATCATTGGGGAAGAAGTATCGATTCTTATATCCATTGGCCAATATAACGAGACGTCGAGGGAAAGGCAAAATGCAATATTCAAGATTAGTTCTTAGATTGGCTGGCGATTGTCTCATCTCAACTTAGCCAACATACATTGTCATGCCAATTCCTGCAATTCAGGTTCAGAATCTGGTCGAAATCTATCAGAAGCGCAGATGGGAAACGTGTTGCCGGTAAATCGATTTAGCTTTTCAAATGTTTGAACGTCTTGTCGTAGGAATACTGTCCCTCGTCGGCTTGCTGATCTCGGTGTACTTTGCCGCGATTTATCATAGGGTAGTTCCCAACATCGACCGCTACGTTCCACAATTCTGTCAGCTTGAGCCTGCAGCGTGTGCAACAGTGCTGGAGACTCCCCAGGCGCGCTTGTTCGGTGTCCCCAATTTCGATCTGGGCATACTGTATTACACGAGCCTCCTGGGATCCGCACTCCTATCGGCTCTCTGGAAACAGCTGCATTTGATGTTGTTTCTGGGCTCGATTGTGACTGTTCTTGCCGGATTTTTTCTATCTTATGTATTAGTTTTCCGATTGCGAATCCGTTGCACGCTTTGCTTTGTGAGTCACGCAGTGAATTTTCTTATCTTCCTCTTTCTGCTGGCCTCACTATGAACACCGTTGGCTTTGTCTACCACGAACAATATTTGGAACACGATACCGGACCGGAACACCCGGAACGTGCAGAACGCCTGAAGGCGATTGTCAGGCACTTGAATCAAACAGGAGTAATGAAGAACCTCCGGCAATTTCGTCCGGTGCCTGCGTCGCTTGATTGGATCCAGAAAGCACATCCCGTGTCCTACATACAGATGATCGAACGCCGTTGCCTTGCCGGAGAAATAGTGCTCGACAGCGGCGACACGCACGTATCCAGGGAATCATATGGTATTGCCTTGCTGGCCGCTGGTGGAGTGTTAAGAGCCATCGATGAAGTGATTCAGGGAACGACGACACGGGTGTTTTGCGCTGTTCGTCCGCCCGGGCACCACGCCGAGACTCATTCTGTCATGGGATTCTGCCTGTTTAATAATGTTGCGATTGGAGCCCGATATGCACAACAGAAGCACGGTATCGGTCGTGTCGCGATCCTTGATTGGGATGTTCACCACGGCAACGGGACCCAGGAGATTTTTTGGACCGACCCATCGGTATTGTACATCAGCACACATCAATACCCTCTGTGGCCGGGAACGGGTGCGTCGAATGAAACAGGAGAAGGTGCGGGGGAAGGTTTCACACTCAACTGTCCGATGAGGCCAGAAAGCGGCGAAAAAGAATTCATCGAGGCATTTCACAATCAGATCATGCCGGCACTTCACAAATTTCGTCCTGAATTACTGATGATCTCCGCAGGATTCGATGCGCACAGAGATGATCCGCTCGCGAACATCAATCTGACGGAGCAATCGTTCGCGAAGATGACGGAATTCGCGTCCGAGATTGCATCCAAGTATTGCGGCGGGAGAATCGTTTCCGTCCTGGAAGGCGGCTACAATCTGGATGCACTCGCAAGAAGCGTTGAAACACACCTGAAAGCTCTTGAGACTTCAGCATAACCGAGTACTCACTTTATCATCGAACGCGTAACTTATGAAAACCAGTCAATACATTGCGCTTGAAGAACTATACGGGGCCCACAACTATCACCCTCTCGACGTTGTGATTCGAAGAGCAAAAGGTGTTTGGGTCTATGATGTCGAGGGGAAAAAATATCTTGACTGCCTCTCCGCCTACTCTGCCTTGAATCAAGGCCATTGCCACCCAAAGATTCTGAAGGCACTTGTCAAGCAGGGAAAGCGCGTCACGCTGACGAGCAGGGCTTTTCGCAACGATCAACTACCAGCCCTTTACAAGGCGCTGCACGACCTCACGGGTTATGATATGTCCTTACCGATGAATTCGGGCGCCGAAGCAGTCGAGACAGCGATCAAGGCAGCGCGGAAATGGGCGTACCACGTGAAAGGCGTACCGAAACATCTCGCCGAAATCATTTGTTGCTCGGGCAATTTTCACGGGCGCACGACAACGATCGTCGGATTTTCGACGGAAGAACAGTACCGCGAAGGATTCGGCCCGTTCACTCCTGGTTTTCGAATCGTCAAATACGGCAGTATTGAAGATCTGAGAAAGAACATTTCCTCCAACACCGCCGCATTTCTTGTCGAACCCATCCAGGGCGAGGCTGGCATTGTGATACCGCCCGAAGGATATTTGCACGAGGCAGCCAGGCTGTGCAAGGAAAACAACGTTCTCCTGATCGCGGATGAAATCCAGACGGGACTCGGCCGGTGTGGCAAATTATTCGCATTCGAGTACGAAGGCATCCGGCCGGATGCGGTCATCATCGGAAAAGCGCTCGGCGGTGGATTCTATCCGGTCTCTGCAGTGTTATCGAACAAGGAGGTTATGGGCGTATTCAATCCTGGCGACCATGGCTCGACGTTCGGAGGAAATCCCCTTGCAGCTGCTGTTGCCGTTGCTTCCCTGGACGTCATCGTGAAGGAGAAGCTCATTGATCGTTCGTTTGAGCTGGGCGAGTATTTTATGAAGAAGCTGCGGACGATCGAGAGTGCTCACATCAAACAGATTCGCGGTCGGGGACTTCTGATCGGACTTGT
>JADGQA010000194.1 GCA_017882185.1 Bacteroidota bacterium | reverse complement strand
GCCATCCCCTGTGTGTAGTACACCTTCCGAATCTTATGCGGCTGATGGCAGTCAACGCATGCAGGAAGAACATGCGCCTTTTTCTCCCACAGTTCCCCTCGGATGATTTTCCGATGGACGAACTCGATCTCCGCGTGGCACTTTGTGCAGGTGGTGGCGATGTTGTTCCGCGAGATTGTAGACGCCGCGTCTGTGTGTGGCAGAATCGAATGGGCGGAATGACATGATATACATGACGGAGCAACGATCAGACCCTTGAGCAACAAACCCTGGCCGTGAATACTCTCAGAATAATTTTCAAGTATGCTATCCTGGGGAATCGACCGTCGTTGCTGCACAGGTGATCCTTCTCGATGACACTTGCCACAGAGGCCAGGGATATGCAGGGGAGCTGCCGCGGATAAAGGATTGCTCCTCGGCAAGATGTTGTGCGTGCCGTGGCAGTTCTTGCAGTCGGGGGCAAGGAGGTCGCCGCGCGCAAGCGCTTGGCCGTGAAGGGACTTCGCGTGGAGCACCTTCTCTTTGTCGTGACACGTCCCACAATCTACTGGCTTCAGGTCTTCCTCGTGTGGAAATTCCTTTCCCTCGAGGTCGATGTGACACGAAATGCACGTAAGCGATCCATGTATGGAGCCCGAGAACCTCTTCTCGTCGACATAGACCGAGATTGTCCTGCCGGCGCGACTTCCCGCGAGAGATTTGTCGCTATGGCAAGCAAAGCATTCGTTGTTTTCCTGCGCCGTAGATTTTGTCGACAATGCAAACGACATTGCGAGGGCAAGCAATAGAACGTCTATTGCCCTGCTATTACCGCCACTAGTGCCTGGCAAGCTGCAGGTATTAAGACCAACTATCATTCACTTTTTTGATGATTGAGGTGTCTTCGATCTGCTGAGTTCTTCAAGCATTTCACGACGTTTGATATCTTCGACTTCCAACGGATGCTCCTCTACCATCTCTTCCTCGGTCAGTGTTCCTTTCCAGAACGCGAGATTAATTGGATAGGTATCGGGGTTAAAAATGACGAAGTAGAAATGCCAGACGATTATTGCCAACGTCGCAAGCCATGCCTCATAATAATGAATGGACTGAGCAACATCCCACCATAGCTTGGTCAGGATCCCAAGAAATGTATTGTCAAACCAAAGTATGACTCCTGTGACCGACATGACGACCGTCCCCCACACGAGCGCCCAGTATTCACTTTTTTCGACGTAACTGAAGCGCCCTAGTTTGGGCTTGGTCGGAGCGATGCCCAAGTTGTACTTCATCACTCTGATTGCGTCAGTGACGTCCTGCAGCTTGGGGTAGAGGTCTCGGAAGAGTTGTCTGCCGCGAGGATCAAAGAGTATATAGATAATGTGGTAGATGCTTGCCAATACCATGAAAACGGCAGCGATGCGGTGAACGATACCCCGCAACTCAAACACAATGGGACTGATGTTTTGTATCGGGACTACCCACCACGCATCTGGAAATTTCAGCGCGAACCCTGTAAGAACGAGGGTGCCAAAACTAAGCAGCAGTGTTCCGTGTTGAATGCGCTCATTCAGTGACATGCGGAGATAGAGTCTGTGTCCGACGTGCTCCTGCACGAGGATACCGCGCCTGATCAGAAGTCTCCTCTTTGATTTCTTAACAAAATCCAAGAGGTTATGTACTACCATCCCCCCGATAGTGACGATGATCAGAATGATGTACGAAGTCGCAACCCAGTACAGGACCGGCTCTTGCTTCTGCGTCAAGGTCAAATGCACCTTGCCTTGCGTAAAGCGCTCGTTCGATCCGGCGTGACATTTGCCGCACGTGCCGGCAAGGTTTGCCTTGTTTATTGATGATGTTGAATCGCTCGACGGCTTGATCTCATGAGATCCATGACAACTCGCACAGTTGGCGACGGCAACATTGCCCGCCTGGATTGCCAGTCCGTGATAACTATCGGCAAATGTCTGAAACCTGTCACTTTGTATTCCATATTTTGCAGTTAATCGCACGGAACTGTGACACGGCGAACACACTTCCGCCGAAATGTTCTTGGCTGCCACACGTGAGTTTGGATTGTTACGCTTCAGAATATTGTGCTCTCCGTGGCAGTCCGTGCATGCAGGTGCATCAGTATTCCCCTTCGCGACAGCAATGCCGTGAACACTTCTTTCATATTTCTCTTCAATCGTTGAGTGACATTTTGCACAAGTGCGGGGTATGTTCATTTTGTAGACACGGGAATTCGGATCCGATCCCTTCTTCATTTCGTGACTCCCGTGACAATCGATGCAGTTCGCCGAATTCCCATTTCCGTTGTTCAATGCAGCCCCATGGACGCTCGTCTCATAAGCAGCAATGAACCCAGCCGTTGGCGCAGTTCTTGCGCGGACATTCGGATCATCTAAGTGGCACGAGAGGCAGAGTCTTTCCTGCGCAATTTTCAACTGTGCAGCATTTTGACCAGCGGCAAGAGTCGAGATTGGATTTTGATGGCACGAGATGCAGTTCGGCGCCCCTTGTACTCCTGCACCCAACGCCTTCCCGTGCGCTGAGTTTGCGAACGTCTCTTCGACATCTCCGTGACATTCTCCACACGCAGTCACGACATTCGTTGAATAGAATTTTGAGCCGGGGGTTTTGGGAGATTCAATGTTGTGCGTACCATGGCAGTCCTTGCATAACAATCCCTGTGTGCCACCTTTCCCTCCGGCCCGAATCATCTGAGGATGGAACGGATGTTTCAGTCGAACATCTTTATGGCAAGCCACGCACTTGACGGGCTCAATCTTTTCCTTATGCGGCACATTGTTGGGGTCAAAGCCGATATGACAAGCCACACAAACCAATTTCTTGTGCGCCGAATGGTTCAGCTGTGATTCATCAACGTAGAGAGAGGTTTGCCGGCCGTTTCTCTCTGTCGCCATGGAGGTATCGTTGTGGCAGTTGAGGCACCCTGTCCTTGACTGGGCATGAGATGCTAGCGGTACAAGAAATACGAAAGACAAGAGTAGAAGAACTCCGACCAGCTGAGAAGAGAATTCTCCACATAGACGCAACAATTGCTTATCCAAGTACTTAATCTTCGTCTTCACAGACTTTGACAGAGGACTACTCAGGGCTAATGTCAGCCAGAATGAATTACGCCGTGGTTTCTTCAACAAAGGAAAACCTGTGCCACATTGACAAATGATTCGGCGTTGTGATAGAATTTCAACAACAGAAATCGTTGCATTTTTCCGCAATACCTATGCCAAGGGTTGCCCTTTGAAATGCTCGTTTTTCAATTGAAATTGAAGAAAGCGTTGGCGGACATGAGCACGCAGTATTCACAAGTCGGAAAACCCGAAAATGGAATGCCGGGATTTCTTAGGGTTGCGAAATGTGTAAAATGAAAAGGGGCAGGCGCAACCGCCCGCCCCGACAAACTGACATCTCGGATACTCCCCCGAACAAGGGCTTGGGGACCCTACCAGTTGAAATCCTGTTTGTACTGGTTCAGTGCTTTCATGTAGTTCGCTCGTTCAAATGCGGAAGGATCGGCAACAGATTTTTGGCTCATGCTTCCTTTCATTTGTGCAATGGAAACGTATTCGTGGTTCATCATCCATTGATCGATTGCCTGGAGAACTTCGGTAATTCGCTTTGGCCCGTGCATGAGCAGACTCGAACACATCATGGTAACATCTGCGCCCGCCATGACCAATTTGAGCACCTCGTTTGCACTATGGATTCCGCTCGTCGCCGCCAGACTCGCCTTTATGTTGCCTTTCAGAATGGCAATCCATCGGAGTGACAATCGACTGTCGTGTGAATCGCTCAACACAACGCCAGGCCGTACTTCCAGTGCTTCGAGATCAATATCGGGTTGATAGAACCGATTGAACAGGACGAGACCATTGGCTCCTGCGAGATCGAGCTTGCGCGCAAAGTTGGAAAAGGAACTGATGAATGGACTGAGCTTCATCGCTATCGGTATCTTCACCGTTCTCTTCACTTCATTCAGGACTTCCAAATACCGATCTTCGACATCCGTACTTCGTACGGTCGCATCAGTCGGAATATAATAGATGTTGAGCTCCAGAGCATCTGCTCCCGCGTCTTCCATTTTTCTCGCGTATTGTACCCATCCTCCGGCCGTGATGCCATTCAGACTGCCAATCACGGGAATCCCCAACGATTTTTTGGCCTTGCGCAACAACTCGATGTACTCTTCGGGGCCAAGGTTGTAATCGTGGATATCGGGAAAATAGGATCGGGCTTCAAAGAAACTCTCGCTGCCGTAGTTGAGGTAATAATTGACCTCTGCCGTTTCGTGAATAATTTGTTCCTCGAACAACGAATACATCACAATCGCCGAAGCACCTGCTTCTTCCAATCTCTTCATACTATCGATTGTGTGAGAAAGCGGGCTCGCGGAAGGAACAATTGGATTCTTTAGCTTTAGACCGAGATATGTTGTTGACAGATCCATACGTGACTCCAGTAAGGTTTGAGAGATCAGACTGTGTGCTAGTTTTTCTTTTCACCAACACCATCAGTTTCGAGCCTCGAATAGTAGTCCCATCTTCTCTGAATGTCGCCCTGCGCCAGTTGCATGAGCATCTTGGCGCGTTCGGGATGGCTCTTCTCCAGTATCTTGAACCGTGTTTCCAGGTTTGTGAATTCTTGAATTGGGAATTTCGGTGCTTTCGAATCGAGTTTGAACGGATTCTTCCCTTCGGCAACGTTCATTGGATTGTACCGGAAGAGTGGCCAATAACCTGTCTCAACGGCGACCTTTTGGTTGTTCATGCCCTTCCCCATATCGATGCCGTGTGCTATGCAATGGCTATAGGCGAGGATGATCGATGGACCATCATACGCCTCAGCCTCAAGAAATGCTTTCACCGTTTGTGCATCATTTGCACCCAAGGCAACACTTGCAACATAAACGTTGCCGTACGTCATCGCTAACAACGCAAGATTCTTCTTGCCCATCGATTTTCCCGCTGCCGCAAACTTCGCAACGGCTCCCCGCGATGTGGATTTCGACATTTGGCCGCCGGTGTTTGAATACACCTCGGTGTCCAGAACGAGGATATTCACGTTCTTCCCCGAGGCAATTACGTGATCGAGGCCGCCATAGCCGATGTCGTACGCCCACCCATCGCCCCCCATAATCCAGACACTTTTCTTCACCAGATTATCCGCAAGGCTCAGGAGACTCTTTGCTTCAGAAGAATCCTCGTGCGCCAATTTTTGCTTCAACTTCTCTACCCTCAGACGCTGCTCGTAAATACCCGCCTCATCGAATTGCTGCGCTTCCATGATCTCTTTCACAAGCGCCTCTCCTACAACGGAGGTCAATCCGACAAGCAATTCCTTCGCCATTTCGCTGTGTTTGTCAATCGTCAGCCTCATACCGAGACCGAATTCGGCATTGTCTTCAAACAACGAATTCGACCAAGCCGGACCGCGTCCATCATTGTTGGTTGTCCACGGTGTCGTGGGTAGGTTGCCGCCATAGATGGAAGAGCACCCAGTTGCATTTGCAACGACCATGCGATCCCCAAACAACTGGGAAGCGAGTCTGATGTAGGGAGTCTCACCGCATCCGGAGCACGCACCGGAGTACTCAAAGAGGGGTTGGAAGAATTGACTACCTTTGACAGTCTCAACCTTGACGCTCCTTCGATCAGCTTCGGGGAGAGACAAAAAGAACTCAAAATTCATTCGTTCCGGTTCACGCAACGGCTGCTGTGGCTTCATGTTGATCGATTTTCGCTTCACCTCAGATTTGCTCTTGGCAGGACAAACTTCAACGCAGATTTCGCATCCGGTGCAGTCTTCCGGCGCAACCTGAACGGTGTATTTCATCCCTTTATACTCCAGGCCTTTGTAGTCCATTGCTTTGAATGTCGGCGGTGCTGAGGCGAGGTATTGTTGATTGTACACCTTGACCCGAATTGCAGCATGCGGACAAACGAGAGCACATTTGTTGCATTGGATACACAAATCCGATTCCCACACCGGAATTTCCATCGCGATATTTCTCTTCTCCCATTTCGCCGTCCCCGTGGGAAACGTCCCGTCTAGCGGCATTGCACTTACCGGAAGCTCATCGCCTAACCCGGCGATTATTTTCGCAGTAACATTCTTGACAAAGTCGGGCGCCTTTTCGGAAACTACTGGAGGCATTTCGATGGTGCTCGTTACTTTCGATGGCACGGTGACTTCGAAGAGATTTGTTAGTGTTTTGTCAACGGCATCGAAATTCTTTCGGACAACTTCCTCCCCTTTCTTACCGTACGTTTTCTTGATTGAGTTCTTAATAGCTGCTATTGCATCTTCTTTCGGAAGAACACCCGAAATCGCAAAAAAACACGTCTGCATGATGGTGTTTACCCTATTCCCCATTCCAGTCTGCGATGCAACCTTGTAACCATCGATGACGAAAAATTTCAGTTTCTTCTCGATGATCTGTTGCTGAATATGCCTCGGGAGCTTGTCCCACACCTCCTGGGGCCCGTACATACTATTGAGAAGAAAAGTGCCA
Source organism: Bacteroidota bacterium (assembly GCA_017882185.1). Taxonomy (GTDB): domain Bacteria; phylum Bacteroidota; class Ignavibacteria; order UBA10030; family UBA10030; genus JADGQA01. Next base: position 195 of record JADGQA010000194.1, on the reverse strand, counting down.
CCCGGAATTGCGTTCTTCAGAACGTCAAATTTCTCGAGGAAGAACCATTGGTGACAGGCTACAAAATTCGCGGATTCGATGAGGTAGATCGAACGAATCGGCCGGGGACCAAAACGCAAGTGTGACATCGTTGTCGATCCTGACTTCTTGGAATCGTATACGAAGTATCCTTGAGCATAGAAGTCTGTGTCTTCA
>JADGQA010000193.1 GCA_017882185.1 Bacteroidota bacterium | reverse complement strand
GTACTGGAACCTTGACGGCTTACCGGCAGCGAAATTGTCTAGGCTTGTGAATTCGTAGTTGCCATAGAGGTTCCGGATAAACAAATTCGCGAACTTGAAGTACTGGTCTTGTGTCCCAACTGTAAACGTGTGATCACCCATGTAATAGGTGAAGTTGTCCGTGAATTCGAAAATATCCTGGTTCAGGGCATTTGCATTGGAGAACGTCTCTGCGCCTGCCCGCAAATCAATTCCCCCGTCGTTGAGACCTATTGACTTGATCGTGACTTCAGGGAACAGCGCACTGTAAATGTCCCGTTTGTCACGGATCGCAGTGTAACCAATCGTCAGCTCGTTTGCCATTTGGTTGCCAAACGTGCTCGACAATTGAAGATCGGTAGAGTTGGTCGCATCCAGGAATTTATAGAGTTCATCGGCCGGGAAAATTGCTCCGCCGCTGGGTGAATTGTCATCCCACGCATTGCTGTACGTATTGCGCAGCATGAGACGATGCTGCTCGCTCAAGTTGAAGTCAAGACGTGCAAAAAACTTGTAATTCCGACGGTTATACTTAATATCTGAATACGAGCCCGGATCATAGCCGTACTGGTTTTTCAATGTGTTTACAAATTTGGCAAGTGAATCCGGAGAAAGCCTGTACGTGTTGGTTCCATTCGCACTCGCACCAAAGGTCCGGGTCAACGGAGCCTGACGCGTGAACATTTCGCCGTTCGCAAAGAAGAAGAGTTTGTTGTCCATGATCGGGCCACCGACGCTAAAGCCAGCTGTGTTTTCCCCGAAATTCGCCAGCTTGGTTCTGGCAGCATCAGGGCTGGAGCCAGCCAAGCTCTGGTTCCGACCATAATAGTAGCCCGAACCTGTGAAAGTGTTTGTTCCACTTCTCGTAATTGCATTGATTCCGCCTCCCGTGAATCCACTCTGACGAACATCATACGGTGCAATCACAGCTTGAATTTCCTGAATTGCATCGAGACTAATGGGTTGAGTGTTGGTTGATCCACCGGGCAAGCCACTGGCCGCCAAGCCGAACAAATCATTGAATGCAGCACCGTCGATTTGAATATTGTTAAACTTGTTGTTTCGTCCGTTTGCATTCTCGCTTTGGCTGGAGGTATTGGTAACAAACAGCGGCGACATTTTGAGCGCATCCTGGAAACTGCGCGAGACGGTCGGAATGTACTCCAGTTGGTCTCGCGTGATGCTCATCGATGCACCGGTCTTCGCGGCACTCATGATTGAGTTTCGTTCGGCAACGACCTGTACTTCACCAACTTGAACCGCTTCTTCGACCATGGAAAAATCCAACTTGAGGCTCTGACCGAGAAGCAGAGTGATGTCCGATAATTCTTGTGGACCATATCCGACGTACGTTACGCGGACGGTATAAGGTCCGCCCACACGAAGAGCCTGTAAATTGAATCGACCATCATCACGGGTGCTGGTGCCGAATTGCGTGCCGGAAGGATTGTGGGTAGCGCGCACCGAGGCTCCGACGAGTGGCTGTCCGGCTTTATCTGTCACCGAACCGTAGATTGAAGCCGTGCTGATTTGGGCCATCAGGCTTCCGGAAAGCATGAGGAAGCACAACGCAAGGACCAATACGACATACCACCAAGTTTTGAAATTTTTCATTCTGGCCTCCTGGAATGTATCTTCATGTGTGATTGTGTGTGAGTTAAGGGAATCATCTCTATGGGGGATCTGCAAAATTTCTTCGAACTGTCTGTTCATATTCACTGCAGCTGGAGTCAAAAATATCGTTTCATGATGAAGCAAACGACAAGCAAGCTCATGAGTCGTAGATCAAACGCATATGAAGGCAGCAGGTATCAATGCAATGATTGTCCAAAGCCGACAAGTGGTAGACCGGAGATAATTGGGGTACGTCACGAGCCGTCTTGGTTTTGAAGACCTGCGTGGGCAAAAGCGATCGAGGAGCAACATTGACGACAATTTTGTAGAACATTACAAAAAAGTCAATCTTCTAGGGTTAGGCGTACGTTAAGAATTCGCGAACAAATATGAAACTCGCCCATCAAGGAACAATTACTATGCTGGCACGTGTGATCCAGAATTCCGACGGTCGAAACATTTCTTGTTACAAAGATAACTTGCTTGTGGCGAGACGGGACAAATGTGGGACTAAATAAACAAAGAAGCAATTTCCAAATTTAGGAATTATGAAGAACGAGACAAAATGATTTCAGAGTTCACTGCGCTGGAATCGCGACTCGATCGCCGACTTTCAAACCGTCGGCGAAGTTGTTGGAATTCTGAATTCGTTCGATGGGGACTCCATATTGTTTTGAGATCTTGGTGAGAGTATCACCTCGTTTCACCGTATGATAAATAAAGTTGTCCGCGTGTGTCCCACCGGGTATACGGAGAATTTGACCTACACGCAGTTTGGATTTTCGAAGATTGTTGTACGCCATCAATATCCTCGGTTGAACCGAGTATTCGCGCGCAATCTCGTAGATTGTCTCTCCCTTCAGCACCTTATGAGTAAGTCCAGTCGGAGTAACCGGGGTAACTGATTTTTGAGACTTTTTCCTGGCCACAGGTGCTGCAATAATCTTTGTGCGAGCATCGGGTTGTCCAAAAATATCCAGCATTTGTCCCGGGTGAATTCGAGTCCCCTGCAAGCGATTCCAGTTTTTCAAATCTGCGACTGACACTCCGTACCGGCGAGCGATTCTGTCCAGTGACTCTCCCTCGGCGACCTCATGCTGACTCCAGTTCTGGGAAGGAGTCACAACTGTCCCTTGGCCCTTCGAATTGCTGCCTTGGGAATAATCAGCGAAATCGCCATTTCGCATGTGTTCTTTTTCGGAAAAGCTGAGAAGATCGAAATCCTTCAGCGAGGCTGCCCTGGCTTGTGGAACCCAAATCGCCAATTCCTGACCTGGCCTAATGTATTCACCATATGAAATATCATTCCAATTCCGGATGTCGCTGGCGCGCACTCCATACCACTCTGCGACGTGGCCAAGTGTATCCCCCCGTTTGACTCTATATACAAGCTTCTCCTTCCCAACAGGTGCACGTGAAGCTTTCTTTGAACGTCTCCCCTTCGATGCCTGAGCGGCAAGAAGTTTTGCCCGGTCAAAGTTTATCCTCTTGATTTCCTTGTTGTAGTCAAACTGTTTTTTGGAACGCTGCGCGGCAACATCTTTCGGGAGCGGTATAGCGATCTCTTTACCTACTGTAAGCTTTCGAGGATTGATAGATTTGTTAACGTCGAGGAGAAATGCTACACTCAGACCATAGTGATGAGCAATGGAAGAAAGCGTTTCATTCCTTTTAATCTTGTGGATATCCCAGTCTCGTTTCTGGTCGTCAGGAATTGCAGCATAATTGAGGTCGAACATTGCCTTCCGACCGTCTGGAACCCTTAGGCGATACCCCTTGACTCCAGGAGGAGTGCACCACTGCAGGAGTTCAGGATTAAGCTCACGAAGCGTGTCCACAGAAGTCCCTGCACAACGAGCCAAAACCTTGGTGTCCACACAATCATTGACTTCAACAAATTCATAGGTCAGCGAGTCTGCTCGTTCAAGCCCTTTGAATCCATATTTCTCTGGATCCATCGCTATTCGGACGATAGCAATATACTGTGCGACATAATTTCGGGTTTGACGTGGTAAATACTTCCTCATCGTCCAGTAGTCGGTGGACCCGCTACGGCGAATGCCCCTAAAAATCCTTCCAGGACCGGCATTATAGGCGCCGAGGACTAAGTTCCAGTCTCCAAATTCGGCATAGAGATCTTTCAAATGACGCGCGGCAGCCCTTGTAGATTTCTCAACATCCCGACGTTCATCATACCACCAATTGGACCGAAGACCGTACAATGCACCTGTTCCCTTCATAAACTGCCAAAGTCCAATGGCACGAACCCAGGATTTTGCATCTGTTCGAAGTCCGCTTTCTGGCATCGAAAGATACGCCAACTCTTCGGGTGTCCCTTCCTCCCTGAAGATTCTCTTCATAATTGGCATATACTTGCCGGAGAGATAAAGCCACTGTTCTATATAGTGGCTCCCCCGTCCCATAAAGAACGCCAGGTTCTTTTCAACTTGATCGTTGAAGGGAAGCGGGACGCTTGTTCCTTTGATTTCTACCTTTGGGACAACAACGTGGGATGTGTCCGTTTGGTCAACTACTTCACTCAGAATCTCTCTTAAGGCAAATATCGAGGTGTTTTCATTGATTCTGCCTGAAGCTATCAGGAGTTTTTCATAATCTTCAACAACGCTCGTGCTCAAATCCTGGAAATCTTTGCTCAGTTCGGCGTCGGTTTCGTCTGCAAGAGTGTTAAGCGTCTGAATAGACCGCTCAAACTCGATTCCAGCCTGGGTTGTATCTCCGGATTCCTGCGCACCTTGGGCAGTGAGGTAGTGCTGGCGTGCCAACTCTAGCTGTTGCGAAATCTCTTTGGTTTCTCCGAATGTCGTGTCCGGCGCAAAATCTTCGATGCCGGTAAAGTGCAGCGAGTCCATTGATGGTTCGACAGCTAGGGGGAAGCCGGGAGTCGTCTTGACCGACTCGGATGCCGGTTTTTGGGCCTGATTTGAAGCTCTTGTGGTCTGCACCAACTCGGGCTTAGTGTCCCCGACCTGGCGATTCTCGAGAGCCTTTTCGGACGAGCAGGAAAGGAGCAGAAAACATAATAGAATAGCAAAGGATCGCTGCATCGGCCTATTTAGAAGTTTGATTTAATGAGTTACTTGAATAAGATACGGCAGAGGGCTTAAAGAATCAAGGGAATGCGGATGAAAGTGCTTTAATGAAGGAAAGGGAGAGCTACAGGCTTGCGAGGAGCGGTCTAATGATCGCGAGGTGATTGTGGAAGATTCCGACTTGCATCATTGAGACCACGGAGTAGGTTTGCGTTCCCAACGATGTTGGCGCAGTTGCTGTAACAACTCTGTGCTCAGTCCTCCCTTGTCACTGGCCTGAATATTGGCTTCGGCGTTTTTTATCTTGCGCATGCCTGGGATTGTCGTGCAGATGGCCGGGTTTGACAGAATGAATCGAAGTGCCATTTCCGGCATTGTCATATCGCGCGGGAGTAATGCCCGGACTGCTTCTGCACGGTTCACGCTCGACCTCAAATTCTCTTCGACAAAATACGTGTTCCGCCAATCCCCCTTAGGCCATGTGCTTCCGGTTGTCAGGGTTCCAGTCAGGGATCCTTCATCGAAAGGAACCCGGGCGATCACAGCAACGTTGAGCTCTTGACAAAGCGGGAAAAGGCTGTCCTCAGGTGCCTGATCAAATATATTATAGATCACCTGCACGGCATCGATCAACCCTGTCTGCAGAGTCTGCAAGACATTTTCGGGCTCCCACCTGTTGACACTGATGCCGATTGCGCGCACCAATCCTTCGCGCTTAAGGTCTTGCATTGCATATTGCCATTGCTTGTCATCGCTCCACGAATCATTCCAAACGTGAAATTGGATAAGGTCGATCGTGTCGAGATTCAGATTCCTGAGACTCTTCTCAACGTACTCGCGAATGTGATGAGGAGGGAATGTATCTTCAATCCTGTAATCGGGTTTCGATGGCCATTTCAAATTCTTCGGTGGAATCTTCGTCGCAACGTACAGTCTATGTTTTGGGAAAGCATGGATCAGTTGGCCCAGCAAACGTTCGCTTCTCCCTTCGCCATACGCCCACGCTGTATCAAAAAAATTGCATCCAAGCTCCACAGCACGGTGCAGTGACCGAATAGATTCTTCATCATCAGAACCGCTCCATCCCCCCATACCCCACATTCCGTAACCGATATCACTCACCTGCCATCCTGTTCGACCAAATGTCCGAAGATGCATTGTCGTCAGCCGTTTTGATAAATGAACTGAGTATTTACAGCTCCGTCCTCCTATGGATCAGAGTGGAATGTTGCCGTGTTTTTTCTTTGGATTTGAATCTACTTTGTTTTCGAGAAACTTGAGCGCTTTAATGAGTTTCGGCCGAGTTTCGCTGGGCACGATCACTTCATCGACATATCCCCATTTGGCGGCGATATAGGGATTGGCAAATTTCTCCCGATACTCCGAGACTTTTGCTTCCGTAGCAGCCTCTTTGTCGGCGGCGCTCTCAATGTCTTTTTTAAACACAATCTCGACTGCACCTTTCGGTCCCATAACGGCAATCTCCGCACTCGGCCAGGCATAATTGAAATCACCACGAATGTGCTTTGAGTTCATGACATCGTACGCCCCTCCGTATGCCTTTCTCACGATCACCGTAATCTTCGGCACCGTCGCTTCACAGAAAGCATAGAGCAACTTCGCCCCGTTTTTTATAATACCGCGCCATTCCTGGTCGGTTCCTGGCAGAAAGCCAGGAACGTCTTCGAACACCACCAGCGGGATATTGAACGCGTCGCAGAATCGCACGAAGCGGGCACCTTTCATCGATGAGTCGATATCCAGTACTCCTGCAAGGACAGAAGGTTGGTTTGCCACGATTCCGACCGGTTTTCCGCCGAGTCTCGCAAAACCGACGAGGATGTTCTGTGCATAGAGCTCATGAATCTCAAAGAATTCGCCGCCGTCGACAATTCTATGGATGACATCCTTCATGTCATACGGTTTGTTGGGGTTCTCAGGTACAAGCGCATCGAGTTCTTTGTCCTGACGATTAATATCATCCGTCGGTTGAATTTCCGGCGGGTCATCCACATTGTTGGATGGAATAAAACTCATCAGCCTCCGGATCCCTTCAAGACAAGATGCCTCATTTTCTTCTG
>JADGQA010000045.1 GCA_017882185.1 Bacteroidota bacterium | reverse complement strand
TGCCGGCAAGTTGCTCCAATTCGTTCGGTCGGGCATTGCGGTTGCCACGATGCGCGGCAAGTCGTATCTGGCGATGGGAGGCACTTCCATGGGCATCGCAGGCTCTATCGTTGATCCGTCGTTTCTGGAATCCTATCTGGGGATGCGATCCGAGAGTGTCGATATGAGTGAATTCACCCGACGGATTGAAGAAAATATCTATGACCCGGACGAATACACGAAGGCATTTACGTGGGTTAGAAAGAACTGCCGGGAAGGAAGCGATCACAATCCGCCCGATAAGCAGCACAATCGCAAGAAGAAGGATTCATCGTGGGAAGTGTCTGTCAAGATGGCGCTGATCGCACGGGACTTGATGATCGGAAATCCACGGTTGTCTCATCTGGGCTTTGGTGAAGAAGCCTTGGGACATAATGCGATCGCGGCCGGCTTCCAGGGGCAGCGACAATGGACCGATCACTTTCCCAACGCTGATTTTATGGAGGCCATCCTCTGTTCTTCCTTTGATTGGAATGGAGTACGCGAACCTTTCATCGTTGCCACTGAAAACGACCACCTCAACGCCATTTCGATGCTCTTCGGTCATCTGCTGACGGGGACGGCTCAGGTTTTTGCAGACGTGCGCACGTTTTGGAGCACAGAGGCCGTCAAACGCGTGACCGGCTATCAGTTGAAAGATAGGGCGGAGCGAGGAATGCTGCACCTAATCAACTCCGGCTCGGCTGCGTTGGATGGTTCTGGAAGGCAAACACGGAACGGTCAACCGGCGATGAAACCATTTTGGGAAATCAATGCCGACGAGGCCGCTGCTTGTCTTGATGCCACCAATTGGCACACCTCGAATGTAGGCTACTTTCGGGGGGGAGGCTGGTCGTCACAATTTACATCAAGAGGAAAGATGCCCGTCACGATGTGCCGGATCAATCTGGTAAGAGGACTTGGCCCGGCACTACAAATAGCCGAAGGCTGGACAGTCGATCTCCCGGAGGAAGTGCATCAGGTGCTCAATGAATGTACGGATCCCACATGGCCTACTACGTGGTTCGTCCCAAGACTCAACGGCAACGGAGTTTTTCGCAATGTCTACAGCGTCATGAACAACTGGGGAGCAAACCATTGCGCCCTCGGATATGGGCACGTCGGCGATGATCTGATCACGATGGCCTCGATGTTGCGAATTCCAGTATATATGCACAATGTTTCGGAAGAAAAGATCTTTCGTCCCAGCGTATGGACGGAATTCGGCGCAAACGATCCACAGGGGGCAGACTTCCGTGCCTGCGCAAACTTTGGACCGCTCTACGGAAAGTATTGACGTGAAAGAGTCGAAACAACAAATCATTGAATTCCTTCTCAAACTATCGCATGAGTTGGGGCGTGAAGACAGAGGAATGGCCATCCTTGGTGAAGGGAACACATCAGCCCTCTTCGATTCCGACCGATTTTTCGTCAAAGCCAGTGGATCAAGGCTTTCCGACCTGCTCTCCGAGGATGTCGTCGAGTGCAGGGCAGAAGTTCTTCTCTCGCTCCTCGAAGGATCAGCTCACACTGATCAGGAAATTGAAGCGGCATTGCTGGAGAGCCGTGCAGACTCCCGGAGTAAGAAACCATCCGTCGAGGCATTGTTTCACGCCTTCTTGCTGACCTTGGACGATGTACGCTTTGTCGGGCATACGCACGCGACCGCTGTGAACCAGGTGCTCTGCTCCCCCCGGGCAAGAGAATTTGCCGAGAAGAGAATTTTCCCGGATGAGATAGTGTGCTGTGGGGCGTGCTCGGTTTACATTCCCTATACTGATCCAGGTTTCTCCCTGGCGAAGCAAATCCGCGCACGTACAACGGAGTACCTGAACAAATACACCCAGTCGCCGCGTGTCATTCTAATTCAAAATCACGGCATCATTACACTTGGGCGGACTCCGGAAGCTGTGCTCGCCGCAATGCTGATGGCAGAGAAAACCGCTCAGATTTGGGCAGGAGCTTCCGCATTTGGCGGTCCAACATTTCTGTCGCAGGAAAATGTGGATCGGATCGCGAACCGTGCTGATGAACATTATCGACGGCGGGCATTGAAGTTATGAGTATCAATCACTATATCGCTTGTGATCTTGGGGCCGAAAGTGGTCGCGTTATGCTCGGCACCCTTGACGAAAAGAAGCTCGCAATCGAAGAAATTCACCGCTTTCCAAACAGTCCAGTCCAAATCTCAAATTCGTTGCGTTGGGACGTGTTACGTTTATTCGATGAATTGAAATTCGGCCTGCGCAAAGCTGCCTCACGCGGGATACCCATTGCGAGCGTAAGCTGCGATTCATGGGGAGTCGACTACATCCTTCTCAATGGCAATGAGCCGTTTCTCATAGCACCATATCACTATCGGGATCTTCGCACAGATGGCGCTCTTCAGAAAGCGTTCGCAATCGTGAACAAGGAGGATATTTTTGCGGAGACGGGAATCCAGTTCATGACGATCAATACCTTGTATCAACTTCTTACCGATCTTCAGGAACGGCCTTCGATTCTCAACGCAGCAGAGCGGTTTCTAAACGTCGCAGACTATTTCAATTATCTTCTTTCCGGTGTTGCAAGAGCAGAAGAATCGCTGGCAAGCACTTCGCAATTGTATAATCCTTGGCTTCGGACTTGGTCCACCAAGCTTATTAATCAATTCGGTCTTCCTGTTAAAATCTTTCCGGAAGTTGTCAGGTCTGGAACGATTCTTGGCCCGCTACTTCCTGCGCTGAGTGCAGACACAAGTTTCCAGGGCACTCAAGTCGTCGCTGGATGTTCTCACGACACGGGTGCCGCAGTCGCGGCAGTTCCGGCCAAATCCGGAAAATGGGCTTATCTCAGTTCCGGCACGTGGTCACTGCTAGGTGTGGAATATCAAGAGCCAATCATCAATGGGAAGAGTCTGGGCTACGGCTTCACCAATGAGGTTGGTTATGGGGGCCATATCCGGTTTCTGAAGAACATCACCGGGTTATGGGTTGTGCAAGAATGCCGTCGGTCGTGGGCGAAAGAGGGAAAGGAATTTTCCTATGCGCAGCTGACGGAAATGGCCGAGTCCGTTACTACTCTTGATTCATTCATTGACGTGATGGATCCGCGGTTTAGCAAACCGGACGATATGCCTGCAAAGGTAGCCAAATTCTGCCAGAGTACGGATCAATTCGTCCCGAGAACACCTGGAGAGATTATCCGGTGTGTTCTTTCGAGTCTCGCGATGCTTTACCGACAAACACTAGACCAGGTCGAAGAACTCACGGGGCGTACTGTAACGACGCTCCACATTGTCGGTGGAGGATGCAAGAACCATTTGTTGAACCAGCTCGCAGCGAACGCCTCAGGCCGAAAGGTTCTGGCTGGTCCTGTGGAGTGCTCTGCGATCGGAAACATAATTGTTCAGGCAATTGCGCTTGGACACATTCCGTCTCTCGAAGCAGGGCGAAGTATTGTGCGCAATTCGTTCCCGCTTAAGCGCTATGATCCCGAGGACGCTCCCAACTGGGAAAAGGCGGTCAAAAAATACTCGACAGTTGTTCAGAAGTAGAAGTCTTGAAAACTTCTCTCGCATACGGAAAAGGATGGCTCGACCTCGAACTTCCGGGCATCGTGGCAGATGTGATCGAACCGGCACATCAACAAGGGCTTGCTGACGAGCGGACATCAGTTCTTCACGCCCTCGACCATCCGATCGGTGCAGAACCGCTGAGCCAATGGCTGAAGCCGGCCTGCCGAGTCTGTATCACCTTTACAGACCTCACAAGGGCCACTCCGAACGAGCGGTTGATCCCATGGCTTCTGGAGTATCTCGAACATCACGGAGTGGAATCAAGGCAGGTCTTGCTCCTGAACCAGCTGGGCACGCATCGGCCCAATACCCGAAAAGAATTGGAGCAGATGTTGACGCCAGCAGTGGTCAACAAGTATCACGTCATGAACCACGAACCGGAGAATCGCAGCGCCCTCGAACAATTTGGCTGGACGGAATCAGGCGCTCCTGCGTTGATCAATCGCCATTTTGTCGAAGCGAACGTGCGCATCGTGACCGGTTTCATCGAGCCCCACCTCTTTGCAGGATTCAGCGGTGGAGTAAAAGGCATCATGCCGGGGATCGCAGGGACGGTAACGACGATGAGCAATCACGGTTATCGTCATATCGCAGATTCATCGGCAACGTTTGGTGTTACGAGAGGCAATCCGGTCTGGGAAGAAATGCTCGACATCGCGTTGCGAGTCGGACGGAGTTTCCTTCTCAACGTTGCTCTCAACAGCGAGCGGGAGATCACCGGTGTCTTCGCGGGGGACATTTTGGAAAGCCACGCGGCCGGATGTGAGTTTGTCCGCCAGTCCGCCATGCAATCGGTCAATGAGCGGTATGACCTTGTTGTGACCACGAACAGCGGATATCCTTTGGACCTGAATCTTTACCAGACCGCCAAAGGAATGGCTGCGGCTGCACGTATTGTCAAAAAAGGCGGGACGATCATCGTCGCTTCGGAATGTTCCGAAGGTGTTCCTTCGGGGAGCGCATTCGAACGCCTGTTGCACAGTGCACGAGATCCGGAATATCTATTGAATCATCTTCATCAAGCGGAGAAACCGGTTTCGGATCAGTGGCAAGCTCAAATTCAGGCACTCTGCCAGCGACAAGCGCGGGTGTTGCTGTTCAGCCGCCTTCCTGATGAAATTGTGCGAAAGGCTTATCTCGAACCTTGTCACGATATAGCGCGCGAGATTTTGTCCAAAACGGCTTCGGAAGGAAAGCGATCCAGAGTTGCAATCCTCCCCCTTGGTCCTCTTACGATTCCCTATTTACATTGACAAAGACACCATGGATAGACATATATCATTCACTTCAGTCAATTATCGATGGGACGATGCCGAGGCTGCAAAACTTGATCCTGTAGGGAAACTTGTCTACCGCTCGAACTTGCTCGGCTCGGACCAGCGCATTACAAATACCGGTGGCGGCAACACCTCCTCAAAAATCACGATGGAGGATCCGATTACCGGAGAAAAGGTGGGAGTTTTGTGGGTGAAGGGTTCCGGAGGCGACTTGCGGACGTCGAAGAAGGAGAACTTCGCTTCTCTCTATCTCGAAAAGCTCCTTTCTCTGCAGCCGCTGTACCAGAAGTCGTCGATCAAAGGGCCAAAGACGCCGGCAGAGGATGCGATGGTGGGCCTGTACTCTCATTGCACATTCAACTTGAATCCGAGAGCGGCATCGATCGACACCCCCTTGCACGCCTTCATTCCGCACGAACACGTGGACCACATGCATCCCAACGCGGTCATAGCCATTGCTGCCGCAAGGAATGCAAAAGAATTGACGAAAAAGATCTACGGACAGGATGTCGTTTGGATCCCGTGGCAGAGGCCGGGCTTTGACCTTGGATTGAAGCTTCAGGAAGTTTGTCTCCAGTACCCCCAGACAAAAGGGGTGATCTTGGGGCAGCACGGACTGATCAACTGGGCGGATGATGAAAAAGCTTGTTATGACCTCACACTGAATCTCATTGAGCGCGCGGCGCAATTCATTGCGGAGCGCAATAAAGGGGAAAAAACGTTTGGCGGCAAACGATTCGATGCGCTTGATCCAAAACGTCGCCGCCAGATGTTTGTCGAACTCCTTCCGTGGCTGCGCGGTCAGGTCAGTCAACAACAACGCTTTGTTGGTACGATCCAGGATGACGATGCGACACTGAGGTTTGTCGATAGCGTCGATGCGGAACGGCTCGCCGAGCTCGGCACCTCATGCCCGGACCACTTTCTCCGGACGAAGATCAAACCACTCTATGTGAATTGGAATCCGCAGAAGGAGACGATCAAGGTATTGAAGAAGAAACTCGCAGGTGGATTGACGAAATACCGGCAGGATTATGCGGAATACTACAACCGCTGCAAACATGTTGATTCACCTGCCATGCGCGATCCAAATCCAACCGTAATTCTCATTCCGGGACTTGGGATGATTGCATGGGGAAAAGACAAGAGTGAATCGCGAGTCACGGCCGAATTCTACACGTGCGCCATCGACGTGATGCTGGGTGCTGAGGCGATCAATGAATATGTGTCGCTTTCGCAGCAGGAGGCGTTCGATATCGAATACTGGCTTCTCGAAGAGGCCAAGCTCCGGCGGATGCCACCGGAAAAAGAACTTGCCAGACAGATTGTTGGCGTCGTGGGTGCGGGCAGCGGCATTGGAAAAGGTGTTGCTGTCCGGTTGGCAGACGAAGGTGCCCATATTGCCTGCATTGATATAGCGCAAGAGACGGCGCAAGCGGCGGCCGGCGAGATCATTGGAAAGCATGGAAGCGGGATAGGTGTCGCGGGATCGGGTGTTTCAACGTGTGGGCCAGCAATAGGAATACAGGCGGACGTAACGAAGCGCGAGAGTATTCGATCGATGCTGGAAGAAATCGTGCTGGCATACGGAGGGCTCGATGCCGTTGTGGTTACTGCCGGGGTCTTTGTTCCTCCCGATACATCCGGACACATTCGAGACGATCAGTGGGCGCTCACGTATGCAATTAACGTAACCGGCGCATATCTGGTCGCTGACGAGACGATGAAAATTTGGCGAGAACAGAACTTGTCTGCAAATCTTGTTCTCACCACGAGCGTCAACGCGGTCGTGTCGAAGAAAGGTAGTCTGGCGTATGATACAAGCAAGACAGCAGCGAATCATCTTGTGCGCGAGCTTGCCATTGAGTTTGCTCCGCTCGTGCGAGTGAACGGAGTCGCTCCCGCCACAGTTGTCGAAGGAAGTTCAATGTTCCCGCGAGACCGCGTGATTGCGTCTCTGGCAAAGTACAAATTACAGTATTCGGAACGTGAGAGCGACGAGGATTTGCGGACAAGACTGGCACAATTCTATGCCGACCGCACCTTGACGAAACAGGCTGTTACCGTTGCCGACCAGGCAGAGGCAATTTTCCTGCTCCTGTCCCGTCGACTCAGCAAAACAACGGGCCAGATTTTGACGATCGATGGCGGACTTCAGGAAGCATTCTTGCGCTGATCGGCGCAGCAATTCGCAGTGCGGCAGAGTCTTCCACTATGCTCAATAGAACAATAGCCCACATGAAGGAGATAGCGTATTGCTTGAAAAAACAATCATAGCAGGAGAACTATGAAACGTCTCTTTTGGAGTCTGCCTGCTGTATTCATCAATACGATGCCAGCTGTAGCACGGACACCCGACCTGCATTCAACGCGATTGCTTTCGGTGACCCCGCTCGATCTGATCATTGTCCTGCTCTATTTCGTGGTCGTACTCGGAATTGGGTTCTACCTGAAGAAGTATACGCGGACAGGGGAGGAGTTTTTCATGGCCGGGAGGAAAATGACGGCGTGGATTGCGGGCTTGAGCTTCATTTCGGCGAATCTGAGTTCACTGGAAACAATGGGTTGGTCGGCAATGGCATACCAGTACGGAATGTTGGGAGCCCACGCTTATCTTATCGGAGCAATTCCCGCGATTCTTTTCCTTGCCGTCGTGATGATGACGTTTTACTATATCAGTAAAACGCATTCGGTACCAGGGTATTTGAAGCTCAGGTATGGCGAGGCAAGTCGGTCTCTCGCCGGCATTTCGTTTTCATTCATGACTGTCCTCGTGTGCGGCGTCAACATGTTTGCTATGGCAAAGGTCATGCAAATGTTGTTGGGTTGGAACTTTGACCTCTGTATCTGGGTGTCATCCGTAACGGTCGCGGTCTATGTTGCCCTCGGCGGATTGCTTTCTGCGGTGTTCAACGAGGTTCTCCAGTTTTTCCTGATTTGGCTCGGAACGCTGCTTGTGCCGATCCTTGGAATTATCGAAGCAGGAGGCTGGAGCAATATGCTCGCTACCATCAATGCGCAGCACCCGGGTCAGAACTTCACAAGTCTCTGGTCGAACCTCGGTTCTCCCGCCGACAATCCAATGGGCATGGACTGGACAGGCATGGTATTCGGGCTGGGAATCGCGGTATCGTTCGGCTATTGGTGCACGGATTTTCTTCAAGTCCAGCGTGTGATGGCGGCAAAGAGTCTGCGGGCTGCACAAAATGGGACCGTCATCGGCGCGGTTCTGAAAATGCTCGTGCCCATCATCGTCACGATTCCGGGTCTCCTTGGCCTCGCAGTGCTTACTCAGAAAGCCGGGATCACGCTTGTGCCCGAAAGCGTCGCCCAAACGACAGGAGGACACAGCTACAACGAGGTGCTTCCGCTTATGATGGCAAGGTATTTGGGTCCGGGGTTGCTCGGGCTGGGAATCACGGCGATGATAGCGGGGTTTATGTCGGGCATGGCAGGCAACGTTAGCGCGTTTGCCACCGTGTGGACGTACGATGTGTATCGTCCGCTTGTTAACAAATCTGCAAGCGATGCCCATTACGTCAGTATGGGACGCTGGAGTTCCATTATCGGTGTTTTCATCGCAATCCTGACCGCATATGCGGCAAAATTCTTCAGCAACATTCTGATCTATCTTCAGGTACTGGTGATGTTCTTCATCATTCCTTTGTTCGGAGTCGTCATCCTTGGAATGCTTTGGAAACGGGCCACGTCCGCGGGTGGGTTTTGGGGATTTCTCGCGGGCATTCTTGCATCCATCGGAGAATTCATGTATGTCCATGTTTTTCCGGGATATTTCGATGCTGCGCATCTGAACCCTGATCACGTCCGGGTCATTGCACTTTCGCCGCTGGCACAGGATATGGCTGTGAATATGTACAGCGCGTTCTGGTCGCTGCTCGTGAGCATAGGAGTCACTGTCATCGTCAGCCTGCTCACGAGACCAAAATCGGACGAAGAACTCAAAGATCTGGTCTATGGTCTCACGCGGATACCCGACGAGGGGCCGACTCCGTGGTACAAGCATCCAAATTTCTGGGCAGCGGTTGTATTTGTTCTGCTCATCGTTGTCAATATCATATTCTGGTAGGAGTGATCAATGGAACGCACACACCGTATTGAAATCTGGTTCTTCATCGGATCTTTGCTGTTTGTTTACGGTATTCTGATTCTCGGTGCGGGACTATACCATCTCGTACATCCGCCGTTACAACAGTTCGCCCTGGCGGATCTGCACGTGGATATATGGTGGGGGGGCGTTGCTGTTGATGTTGGGATTAGTCTATATAGTCAAGTTTTGGCCGCGGTGGAGCAACGTGGGGAAAGTAATGAACAAGATCGGTAGCAGAAGGAGATAGCGATGAAGGAGAGCGTTAATCGACACCATCTTCTGAAATGGACATGTGCGAATACTGGATTCTTGCTCTTCTGGATGTCAATGTTTTGTATCACCTTCTCATCAATGTCGCTTGGATCCGACAAAACGACCCTAGCGATCAACGGGCGAACCGGCTATCGGATCATCGTTGCGCCAAACGCAACTGAGAGCGATAGAAAGGCAGCGGATGTCCTGCACACGTATCTGAAAAAAGTCTCGGGGGCAGACTTTCCAATTTCACAGTCTACACCAAATGCCAAGGATTCTATCATCTGGATAGGGAGTACTGGCCCAGCCCCGATTGAAATTGACTGGAAGAGTCTCGAGGGCGACGGCTTTTGTATCAGGACTTTCGGGCATCAGCTCATCATTGCTGGAGGAAACCACAAGGGTACGTTGTATGCAGCCTACACGTTCCTTGAGAAATATCTCGGATGTCGGAAATACGCTCCGGACGTTGAACTCATTCCCAGCAGACCTACCATTGTCCTCGACGCGATCGATGACACGGAAATTCCTAAGATCAAATTCCGGATGGAAAGTCTTTACGAACCCTCCTATGCCGATTGGCACAAATTGGATACCTACAAAAATGAGTGGGGACTCTTTGTCCACACCTTCAAACTGCTTGTCCCTCCTGAAAAGTATTTCAAAGATCATCCTGAGTACTTCTCGTTAACAAAGGGGGGAAGAGTTCCGGACGCCCAACTCTGCCTTACGAATCCGAACGTCTTCAGGATTGTGGTAGATACACTCCGTGAACGAATGAAGCAGAACCCGACGGCCAAATACTGGTCGGTCTCCCAGAACGATACGTTCAGTCCGTGTGAATGCGATTCGTGCCGAAGGCTGGATAGCCTGGCAGGATCGCCATCCGGTTCGCTATTGTCGTTTATCAACAGGGTTGCAGACGAATTCCCTGACAAGATCATTTCGACGCTTGCCTATCAGTATTCAAGGTCGGCACCCAAGCACATCAAACCACGGCCGAATGTCAACATTATGCTGTGCAGTATCGAATGCAATCGAAGTAGACCGATCGAGACAGACCCGTCAAGTGTTTCATTTGTTCGGGATGTACGGGACTGGTCCAAACTCACCAACAATATCTTCCTCTGGGATTACGTCATTCAGTTCCGCAATCTCGTCAGTCCGTTTCCCAATTTCCGTGTTCTCCAACCCAATATTCAGTTCTTTGCGAAGAACGGTATTACATCCGTGTTCGAGCAGGGTTTGGGCAACATGCACGGCGAATTCGCCGAACTGAGAACGTATCTAGTCGCCAAATTGCTTTGGAATCCCGATATCAATGTTGATTCCGTGATGAACGACTTTCTGGCCGGGTTCTATGGACGAGCGGCACCCTACATTCGGAAATACATCGAGGTGATGGAAAATTCACTTCGGGATTCCGGAGAAGATCTGGGTATTTATGGTTACCCCTTACCGTCTGAACACGGTTACCTGTCACCAGCGAATATCGACTCGTACAATGCTCTTTTTGACCGGGCGGAGAAAGTGACGCGGAATGATCCGGCGCTCCACACACGTGTCCAGGTTGCCCGATTGCCGCTGGAGTTTGCGATGCTTGAACAGGCCAAGATCTACGGTACCGGCGATCGTGGATTCTACAGGATGGACAAAGACAGCTCCTGGAAGCTGAAGCCAACCATGGTCGCGTTGCTCGACACCTTCGTTGTCCGCTGCAAGCGTTCTGGAATTGAACGACTGTGGGAGCACGGAACGTCTCCGGACGAGTATCTCGCCTCGACACAGCAATTCTTGAAATCGAGCATGAAGAAACATCTTGCCCTGTTCAAACGCGTCGTGCTGAATCCTCCTGCCAGTCCGAAATACCATGACGGCGATGCTTCCACGCTTACGGATGGGCTAAAAGGGTGGGATGACTACCATATGAACTGGCTTGGTTTTGAAGGGGATGACATGGTTGCCACGATCGACCTGGGCAAGCTTGAGACCGTCAAAGCAATCTCAAGCGATTTTCTCCAGGACATCAACGCGTGGATCTTCATGCCGCTCAGTGTGGAATTCTCTCTTTCGAAGGACGGCAATCAATTTCGTGAGGTTGGCAAAGTCCTAAGCAGGGTTTCGGAGCGCCAGGATGGCGCAATGGTTGAGCCAGTGGGAATCCAGGTGAAGCCCCAACAGGCCAGATACATCCGCGTGACAGCAACGAATAGAAAGACTTGTCCCAACTGGCACAAAGGCGCTGGAGGATCGGCTTGGATTTTTGCGGACGAGATTGTGATCGAATGAACTTCTTAAATTCACCTTTCAACGACGAACGACTATGAAACGCATTCTGACCTTTTTCACGTGCATGAACATTACACTCGTCTGGTTTCCAGCGATGGGCCAACAAGGGGGTCGATATCCGTTCCAGGATCCGAATTTGCCAATCGAGCGAAGGGTGGACGATTTGATCTCGCGCATGACACTTGAAGAGAAAGTGTCGCAGATGCAGAACGGAGCTGCGGCTATACCGCGTCTCGGAATACCGGAGTATGACTGGTGGAATGAATGCCTGCATGGCGTGGCGCGGAATGGAATTGCAACTGTATTCCCCCAGGCAATAGCCATGGCAGCGACGTGGGACCCGGATTTAATTCACCAGGAAGCCGACGTGATATCAACGGAGGCGAGGGCGAAGCATAATGAGGATGTTCGGAATAACAAGCGCGGAATCTACCAGGGACTAACCTTCTGGTCGCCGAACATCAACATATTCCGTGATCCACGTTGGGGACGCGGCCAGGAGACTTATGGTGAGGATCCATACCTGACCTCGCGTATCGCCGTTGCCTTCGTCAAAGGGCTGCAAGGGGATGATCCGAAGTACTTCAAGGTTGTCTCCACTCCAAAACACTACGCCGTTCACAGCGGACCGGAGCCCCTCCGACACTCGTTTGACGTTGAGCCGACCAAACGAGATCTCTATGATACTTATTTGCCTGCCTTCGAAGCATGCATAACGGAGGGAGGTGCGTTTTCGGTCATGGGTGCCTACAACAGTGTGTTCGGAGTCCCTTGTTGTGCCAGCGACTTCCTCCTGAATGAGGTCATTCGGAAAGACTGGGGTTTTACTGGATACGTCGTCTCCGATTGTGGCGCGATTTGGGATATCTACAACGGACACAAGTTCGCAAAAACCTCTGCAGAGGCATCCGCGCTTGCTGTGAAAGCGGGGTGCGATCTCTCGTGCGGCGGGGAATATCGGTCGCTCATCGACGCAGTCAAGAATGGACTACTCACAGAAAAGGAAATCGACGTGTCTGTTCGAAGACTGATGACTGCGCGGTTCAAGCTCGGCATGTTCGACTCACCTCAAAAGGTACCATACGCTCAAATTCCCATTGGTTTGAATGATACTCCTGATCACAGCAAGCTGGCAAGGAAGGTTGCGCAAGAGAGTATCGTACTATTGAAGAACGCCGACCGAACCCTCCCACTCAGCAAGAACCTGAAATCGATTGTCGTTATTGGTCCCTATGCCGATAACGTGGACGTGCTCCTGGGCAACTACAACGGCCTTCCCTCGCATCCGGTTACCATCTTGCAAGGAATTCGCAACAAACTGGGCTCCAACGTTGACGTCAGTTACGTGCAGGGTGTCAAGCCGATCGAACAGTCGGCACTTTTTCGGGACATCCCCGCCCAATTTCTCCATGCACCAACCGATCACCTTGGAACAGGGCTGTTCGGAGAATACTTCGACAACGGTGACCTGAGGGGTCGGCCTGCGGTCACTCGGTTCGACACCACCACCCGCTTCTACTGGGACATGGGCTCACCTGGCGGTGGGATCCCTGTGGATCATTTTTCCATACGTTGGACCGGAACGCTGACGGTCCCTTCGAGCGGCATCTATCGGTTTGGGTTGAGGACAGACGATAGAGGCCGTTTCTTCATCAATGGGAAACTTCTGATTGACAATTGGGAGCCTTACGAGATGAATGTTGTGAAGAAATGTGAACTCCAGCTTGAGCAGGGAAAAGAGTATGACCTCAAGCTCGAGTACGCAGAAGAAACAGACTACGCAGGCGTCGATCTGGAATGGATGAAGGTTCAACCAGAATCAGAGGACGACAAAAGTATCTCGGATGCAATCAAGGTCGCGAAGCATTCAGACGCGGTGATTGTCGTCGCAGGTGTATCTTCAGAGCTCGAAGGGGAAGAGATGCCCGTCGAACTTCCGGGTTTCCATGGAGGAGATCGGACCAGTTTGGACTTGCCGGCCTATGAGGAAAAACTGATACAGGCTCTACAAGCGACTGGCAAACCCATCGTTGTCGTACTGACGAACGGAAGCGCTCTAGCGGTCAATTGGGAAAACGCGCATGTCGGGGCAATCGTGGACGTTTGGTATCCGGGACAGGAGGGAGGCGACGCTGTGGCAGATGTGCTTTTCGGTGACTACAATCCTGGCGGCAGGTTGCCGGTGACATTCTATAAGTCAGTCAAGGATCTTCCGGCCTTCGAAGATTACGCGATGAAAGGTCGTACGTACCGGTACTTCGAAGGCAAGCCTCTCTATCCGTTCGGTTACGGATTGAGTTTCACCCGTTTCAACTATGATGGAGTAACGGTGAGCAAGTCCATGGTTGCACCGCACGATACGGTTCTTGTCAATGTCGCAATGGGCAATACCGGCGATGTTGACGGCGACGAGGTTGTCCAGTTGTATGTTCGCCGGACCGATATGAGCCAGGGAGAGCCACTGAAATCACTCAAAGGTTTCAAACGGGTTCATCTCGCGAAAGGTGTATCCACAACCGTACAAATTCCCCTTTTGATCCACGATTTGCGTGCCTATGATGAAAAAGCGGACGGGGAAGTAGTGGCTCCGGGTAATTATGAGATCCAAATCGGATCTTCATCATCTGACATCAAACTGACGACTTCTATTCAGGTCAAATCATGATTTCTGCAAGACCGTTCGCAATTGCTTTGCTGACCGCGTTCCCTTGCGTTTCTCCCTTGATTGCGCAAGTAGATGAGCCGTCCAGAGCCATTCAACAGTTTATCGCGGGTTTGCGGTCTCCATTTCTCCAAGGATATCAGGAGAGCGTCTCGGGCGAAATCATAGGTTACCACTCTGTCAATGAATATGTCAAGAATGCACTACTGGTGCGGACAACCGACGGCAAAAGGGAAATCAAATGGACGACAGAACCTGCAGCGGCACACATCGGTGATTCGACGGTAACCTTTGTCTGGATGGCTGGGCTTGCCGGCAGCAAAGGCGTCCATCGGTTCGACATGTATATTGATGACCGAATGTCGTTGAGTTTCTATTCCCAGGCGGATTCTGCAAAGAAACTGCTCAGCTTTGCAGGAAGCAATGGCGTGAAACTCACATTCATCATCACGAAGGTGGACCAGTTTGGCGACCTCTTCGGGTACATGTTCTTGCGGATGCCTGCGAAATTGCTGAAGTCTGGAAAACCGTTGACGATAAGAGTTGTAGGTGCCCCGGAGGGAAGTATCGCCTGGTATATGACATTCCAACACCTGCTCAAATCGAAAGTGAGAATGGAAGCACAGCCACTCCTCGTGGCAGGAGGTGATTCTACCTTCCAGCTGATTAAGGTAGGCATCGAAGACTACGGCCCTTCCCGTGAGATCAGTATGTATGCCGATCCGGCCAGTCCGATTAGGCGAACGGTTGGGTGGGGCTTAACGACCGCTATGCTCCCCGTTCCGTCCGTTTCAAAGTCAGCGAAGCAACAGGTTGTAATCGAATCAGATGGCAAGATCGTGGAAACGGACACTGTTGAGCTCAAGCCCGTTCATCGGCGAATATTCTACTTGCTCCCGCATTCACACACGGACATCGGATATTCGGATTATCAGACAATCGTCGAACAAAATCATATCAAATATATCGACGAAGGAATTCGTCTTGCACAAAAGACTGATTCGTATCCAGATGGAGCGCGATTCAAGTGGAACATCGAGGTCCTCTGGCCTCTTGAAAGTTATATGCGTCAGGCGACTGCGCCTCAAAAAGAGCTTTTGGTTGAGGCGGTCAAGAATGGGTGGATTGGCGTCAATGCATTGTATGCCAATATTCTCACCGGGCTCTGCAGGCCAGAGGAATTGATTCACGCCACGGATTATGCGCGCGTCCTGGAGCAGCGATATGGATTCACTGTAAACACTGCGATGATCAGTGACATACCGGCGTATACGTCGAGCACGGTGACGGCATTGAGCCTGGCCGGTATCAAATATCTATCGAGCGGACCCAACTACGTTCCTACGACTGCGGATGGTGGCGACCGAATCGGCTATGCACTCAAGACTTGGGGTGACAAACCCTTTTATTGGGAATCGCAATCGGGACAGCACAAGGTCCTCTTCTGGATGGCAGGACGTGGATACTCGTGGTTCCACGGCCTCAATATGGGACGGCTGCGGGACGCGTCGCTTTCGACAATTTGCGAATACCTGGACGAGTTGGATGCCAAAAGCTACCCCTTTGATATGGTCCAGGTGCGCTACACTATGGGAGACAATGCCTCGCCTGATTCCGACTTATCCGATTGTGTCGAGGCGTGGGACAAACAGTACGTCTCTCCAAAGATGGTTATTGCCACCACCCAGGAAATGTTTGAAACGTTTGAGCAGAGATACGGAAAGCAACTCCCGGTATACGAAGGAGACT
Source organism: Bacteroidota bacterium (assembly GCA_017882185.1). Taxonomy (GTDB): domain Bacteria; phylum Bacteroidota; class Ignavibacteria; order UBA10030; family UBA10030; genus JADGQA01. Next base: position 3,263 of record JADGQA010000045.1, on the reverse strand, counting down.
TCACGCCCTATTGGGAGGATGGAGCTGTTTCAACAGCAAAAGAAGTTGTGACGAATCGAAATGTGGCCGAGAAACTGGTCCAGGAAGAAGCTTTGGATGCTATGATCAATCCTTCTGGTTACGATTCTTCGGCATTTTATTCAGCGTGGCGAAATGTGGTACTATTCGATGAACATACGTGGGGAGCGTCCAACAGCGTCAGCGAACCGGATAGTCCCGACGTAAAGGGGCAGTGGGAGTACAAGAGGGGAATTGTGGACAGAGGATCGGAAGAAACGGAAGCTCTTCTGGAAAAAGCTGAAAAACCCGTCGTCAGCTCTGGCCGCACTCTTTATGTCGATGTCATCAACACGACTTCTTGGAGCCGTACGGACCTGGTACTGATTCCGCAAAAGTATTCCCGATCGATCAACACGGTAAAAGACCCGAGGGGAAATGTCCTTGCGTCCCAGCGTCTCACGACGGGCGAACTTGCAGTGCTGGCAGAGCATGTTCCACCGTTTGCTGTCGAAAGGTTATTTCTGTCACGAGGGAAGAAGAAGAATGCTCAGCCTGATCTCCCGATCGGGAACAGGAAAATCGACAACGGGTCAATTTCTGTTGCAATTGATGAAACAACAGGCGCCATCAAGAGGCTCGTGTGGAATCACGAGGAATTTGTCGATACAACACACGGTGCAGGGTTGAATCAGTACTTTTATGTGCCGGGCATGGATCCCGGGTCAGCACTCACCGACCTTTTGACGAATGTCCGCGTGAAAGAACGGGGACCGCTGGTCGCTTCGCTGCTGGTCGAATCATCACCTTCGGGGACGAACGGATTCCAACGGGAAATCAGACTCGTCAAAGGGCTCGACCGCGTGGATATCATCGATGTGATCGACAAGCAGAAAGTGCGTGAGAAGGAATCCGTTCATCTGGGATTTCCATTCTACGTACCCGGTGGAGTCGTACGAATGGACAATGGCTGGGAAGTGATTCGGCCCGAAAATGGTCAGCTCCACGGATCGTGCAAAGACTATTTCTCCGTCCAACGTTGGGTCGATATCTCGAACGATACCCGAGGTGTTACGTGGACCAATCCGGACGCGCCCCTTGTGGAAGTCGGTCAGATGACCAGTGAACTTCCAAATGATGAAGGTCAACGGGTGTGGAGGCGGTCGATCGCTCCGGCTCAGAACGTTTATTCGTATGTCATGAACAACTACTGGTACACAAATTATAGGGCGGACCAGGAAGGGAAAGTGACGTTTCACTACTCAATTTTCCCTCATGACCGGTATGACAGTGGAAGGGCAGAAAGGGCGGGGATAGAACAAGGTCAGCCTTTACTTCTCATCCCGGCAAAGAATCGGCTCAAGGGCGGCAAATCTCTTTTGTCCGTTGAACCGGGTAGCGTGATCGTGACCTCGCTGAAACCAAGCGATGATAGAAAAGGATACATCGTCCGATTGTATAACGCGGGAGAAGATTTGGCTCGTGCTGCAATTCACTGGAACCGGGGCAAGGTGAGAATGTTCATGAGCAATATATCTGAAGAAAAGAATGACGAGGCCAGATTTCCGATTCTTCTTCCGAAGTATGGAGTTGCAGCAATTCGAGTCGATCGTGCGAGATGACGTAAGAATTGTGCAGTCAAGCCTCTGTTTTGTGAATCCACGTGCATCGGCGGTTTTCTGCTCTTAGTTTCATTTCTGGCCTCAAGATCGAGATAAAGAGTCATGCATCTTGGATCAAGCAGCCGTGGAAGTGAAGGCGGAGCCATTCCAAGCAGCAAACCGCTAAGAGGCGGCGGGGAGATTGTTGAGCACAGGTCAGTTGTAGGAATTTGGTGAGTTCCTTTCCTCCTAAACACAAAACCCCTTGATCTTGCAAAGGATTCTTCGTTTGAGCGCTATACCCTGAATCTAGTGATGCTGTGTCACTGCGCTCGGATGTAAAATTTCGCGATCACAACAACGAGAGGTTGCGGATTTCTTTTTGTCGTTGCTCTGTGGTCGACTCCACAAAGAAATGTTGACAACTGTGCAGAGTTATGTTATGTTGCTGCACAATTCATCTGCTAACACTCTGCTAACACTCAGACAAAATTTCGCGACGAAAGTGGCAGAATCTCTGCGGAAAATGAGCATTTTTCCAGTTCGGAAGTTCTGAAAAGCCGTGTGTCGCCAGTTCGATTCTGGCCCTGTCCACAAAGGAAGGTAGAAGTCGGAATGCAGAAGGAAGAAGGATAGAGCAAGGAGTTTGAAGTAAGAATGAGAATGGAAGATTGAGGAGATGAAATTCCTCGATTTTCCATTTTTGTTTTTTCGGTAGGGACGATCGAGGATTTCCCAACGCCCCGGAAAGACATCTCCGGGGTTTGCTATTTTAGGACGGAGGATACGGAAAGGAAAGCCAATCAAGGGACTCCTGACGCTTTTCCGTCAGTCCCGACGATGTATGTCGGGATGGCCCTGTCCACTCAAAATCGCCATTTTTCTGCCTCCGTGTTAGCGATTGCTAACAGTATTGCTAACACTTGCTACACTTGGAGGCCATCATGGCGTGTCTCTATCTCCGCTCCAACGGTTACTACTACCTTCTCACCCTTGTTCACAATCGTCGCGTTTGGAAATCCACCGGCTGCAAGGTCAAAGCCGAAGCATTAAAATATATTTCTGAAGGCCGCCGAAAGTTGAAGGAGAAATCGGCAATCGATATCGGCCAGTTCTCCACTCAACTGCTGACATATCTCGAATCGAATTTGGCGAAGAGCACAGTTGCACTTTACAGGAGCGCCTTCCGAAGTTTTATTTCCCTCCTTGGCGATCTTTATCTCAACGAGGTCACAGCGCAACACGTGGAGCAATTCAAATTGCTTCGCTCAGAACAAGTCAGTCCTGTCAAAGTGAATATCGATTTTCGCAACCTTCGCGCTGCGTTCAACATTGCAATCAACTGGGATCTGATCGAAGACAATCCATTCAAGAAGTGTAAGCAATTGCGGATTCCTCCACAGAGACCTGTCTACTTGACACACGAAGAGTTCAACATAATCAGGGGTATGATAGACCTCGAATGGTACAAGGATATCATCATCTTCGCTGTGTCTACGATGATGAGACTTGGTGAGATCGTAAATCTTCAGTGGAAGTCTGTCGATCTTGAGCGGAGGGAAATCCCTGTCGAGAACACGGATGAGTTTCGGGTCAAGACACACAAGTCGAAGACGATTCCGATGAATGAGTGGGTATTCCACATGCTCAGCAACAAACCAAATA